>CAZPZN010000227.1:0-1512 GCA_964590735.1 uncultured Tissierella sp. | reverse complement strand
CTAAGATAACCTCATGTAAATTTGTAGATTTGGGTTGCGTAGCCCTAGGTTTTGAGTAATCAAGAAGGGAACCAACTAGATTTTCCAATCTCTTTAGCTCTTTAGGAACTATATTCATTAGCTCTTTTTTGAAATTATCATCATTTATCTTTAAAGGAATTAAATCAATAAAGGTTTTAATTGAAGTTAAAGGATTTCTCAATTCATGGGCAAGACCTGCAGATAATACCCCCAAGGCTTGCATCTTATCATTATGTTTAGCCAATTCATATAGGTCTTCTATTTCCTGGGTTCTCTGGGCAACTTCCTTTTTAAGCCTCTTATTAATAAGGTAGACTATTAATAAACTCACAAGTATTATGAGCATCACCATTAAAGTCGTTTTAGCAGTTATCGGTGGGATAGAAAGACTCGGTAGGGGATTAATAGCTATAAATGATTATGAATTAGCTGCAGAAGCTATGGGTATAAATCCTACAAAGAATTAGAAAGGAAATGGGTGAGGTTTGTGAAAATAACAATCAAGGCTATCCTAATAAATGAAACAGAAGAACAAAAGGAAATTATAGATAATCTGATGTTGGTATTTTCTACAGCTCTAAGATATTCCTTTAAAAGACTACTTGAGGGTAAAAAGATTAATTATTTAGAAAAGGAAGTATCCCTAAAGTACAATCTTAATATTCGTCAATCTAAAGATGCAGTAGAAAGTGCTAGACAAGTAATTCAGTCTCAGAAAGAGTTACTAAAAATTAACTATGAGAACTTCAATAATAAAATAAATGCAATAGAGAAACAACTAAATAAGGCTAAACTCTCACAAAAGAAAAGAAATGCCTTATTTAGCAAACTTGAAAAAAGACAAAGAAAGTTAAACTACTATAAAGACTTTATTGATACTAATTCAATCCCCCCAGTAATATTTGGAACAAAGAAAATGTTTTTAAAAAGATGTAAAGGACTAATTTCTAACGAAGAGTGGAAAAATTGTAGAAATAATAGATTTTATTCAAGGGGAGACAAAACTAAAAAAGGAAACCCAAACCTAAGAGTAGTAATAATAAAGGGTATGAGTTTTCTTGAAATATCTACCTTGGAGAAGACATCTACAAATAGAGCAATAAAGATAAAAGTTCCAATATATCTTCCACAAAAGCTATCAAAGAAAACAGGTAAAATAAATGGAATAAACTACAGAGACTTATTTCTAAACCATTTACAAACAGATGAAGCCTACCAGGTAGAAATCATTAAAAAGGATGGAAAATATTATTGCCATATAACATTTGAACATCCTAAAGTAGAAACTAAGTTTACAAATCAAGAAGGTATCATAGGAATAGATACAAATCCAGATGGCTTTGCATTAACCTATATTGATAATAAGGGTAATTACAAAGATCATTGGTATTTAAAGCAACCTGAATTACTATATGCTCGTAGTAATAGGCGAACAAACTTGTGCGGTGAATTAGTTAAAGAAGCTCTATTAATAGCTAAAGCCAATAATTG
>CAZPZN010000226.1:0-1518 GCA_964590735.1 uncultured Tissierella sp. | reverse complement strand
TTATAATGGAGAAACTGTAACCCTTCTAACAACAAAGGATTATCAGGAGATGTATGCTGCAACTATTGTAATACAAGAACAGCTTCGTCAAATAGGCATGAATGCAGAAGTATCCAATTTTGATTTTCCAACCTTTATGGAAACTAAGAATGATAGAAGTAAATGGGATATTTTCATTACAAGTAATGGATATAATATTATTCCACCTCAAATCCTTGCTGTAAATCCAGATTGGGCAGGTTTTTCAGAGCCGGAGCTTGCAACTTATCTTGCAGCAATCCGTGAAGCATAAAGTGATGAGGAATCTCAAGAACAGTGGGCAAATCTTCAACAATTTATGTATGAATTTGGGTCGTCAACATCCTTAGGCCATTATAATTCATCAATGGCTACTACTGATAAAGTAGAAGATTTTGTATTCTTTGATCAGCCGATTTATTGGAATGCAAAAGTAGCAAAATAATATTTATTGAAATGTTTAGAAATAAAATCTACCGTCATTTTAATGACGGTAGATTTCAAATTAGAAATACTTAATGGGGGATTGACTTGCTAGAATATCTATTAAAAAGATTATTATCATTAATTCCGGTTTTATTCGTAGTTTCCATAGCAATATTTTTAATTATTCATATTACTCCTGGAGATCCGGCATCGACTATATTAGGTCTAGAGGCAACCCAAGAAGAAATAGATGAACTAAATGAATCAATGGGATTTAACGAGCCTATACATAAACAGTATTTGGATTGGGTAGGAAATCTACTAAAGGGGGATTTAGGTAACTCCATCTTTATGAAACAGCCTGTTAGCCAGGCTATAAAAGAGCATTTTCCTCCTACCTTAAGTTTAGCTATTATTGCGCAATTCATTGCCATAATTTTAGCTATACCTTTTGGAATTATTGCTGCTTATAAAAGAGGTTCTATAATCGATACTGCCCTAATGAGCGTTTCTCTCCTAGGAATGGCTATACCTGGATTCTTATTAGGTTTATTTCTTATGCTGTTTTTCAGTGTCCGATTGGAGTTACTACCAGTAGCAGGGTATAGGCCTTTGAGTATGGGATTGTGGAATCATTTAAGATACTTAATACTTCCAAGTATATCCTTAGGAACAGTTCAAGCTGCTCTTATCACTAGAATGACAAGGTCTTCTATGCTGGATGTACTCTACCTTAACTATATAAAAACTGCCCGTTCTAAGGGGATTAAAGAAATCACAGTCCTATTAAAACATGCTTTAAAAAATGCTGCCTTACCTATATTAACCATTATTGGACAGAGTTTTGGATCCTTAGTTACAGGAGCTGTAGTAATAGAGTCTCTTTTCAATATACCAGGCATAGGTCAATTGATTATGAATTCCATTGTTAGAAGGGATATTGCTGTAATACAAGGTGTAGTTCTCTTTGTAACCTTGATTTATGTTTTAGTAAACTTAGTAGTAGACCTTCTTTATGGGGTATTTGATCCAAGAATTCGCCTTGATGGGAAATAGGGAGGAGTAAAGATGACA
>CAZPZN010000225.1:0-1539 GCA_964590735.1 uncultured Tissierella sp. | reverse complement strand
CTTGAGAGATTATCAAAGGTAAAGGTTACTGACAAAGAAAGTCTCTTAGAAGGAGCAAGCAGGCTCCTAGCCAAAGGAATTAAGGAAATTGTAGTAACTCTGGGTAAAGAGGGAGTTCTTTATGTAAACAAAGATGGCCATACTTTTTATGAAGCTCATCTAGTAGATGCTATAGATACTACAGCAGCAGGGGATAGCTTTATAGGGGGATTTACTACTGCCTGCTTATTGGGAATGAATATAGGTAAGGCAATAGATATTGGTCAAATAGCAGCCTCTCTTACAGTACAAAGATTCGGTGCCCAATCTTCTCTTCCTACATTAGCGGAAGTTGAAGCTCACATAGTATCTAAATCCCTTTAGTTTAAAGGGTAAAATAGATTAATTAAGATAAAACTAGGAGGATATAATGAAAAAAATATTTAAACTATTAATCGTAGCAACATTAGTAATAAGTCTATTAGCAGGTTGTGCTAAAACTGAGACTCCATCATCAGAAGGTCCTGCAGCAGGTGGAGATGACAAGATTAAGGCAACATTAATCGTAAGAACTCAATTAGGAGATAAATCCTTCAATGACTCAGCTTGGGCAGGGGTTCAAAGAGCAGGTCAAGAGTTGGGAATCGAAGTTAAGGTGATAGAAATTGGTGGAGACCAAGCTAAATATGAACCAACATTCCTAGACGTTTCCGAATCAGATGCGGATATAATCCTTGTAAATTCAGGCGCTATGTCAGAGGTTGCAGATGGTCTTGTAGACCAATTCCCAGATAAGAAGTATGTTTTCTTTGACATGGACCCTATATTCGAAAATACTCATGACAATGTAATTGCTTTATCATATAACCAAAATGAATCATCCTATTTAGCAGGCGTACTTGGTGCTCTTATGTCTGAAAGTGGAGAAATTGGATTCATTGGCGGTACTGAAAACTTAATTATTAACGACTTTATGGTTGGATATATTTCTGGTGCTAAGGATACAAATGAGAATATTAAGATTCATACTTCAATGATAGGTAACTTTAATGATACTGGTAAGAGTAAGGAATTAGCATTTGTTCAAATTAACAATGGAGCAGATGTAATCCACCCAGTAGCTGGTGGAGCGTCCTTAGGTGCCTTAGATGCAGTTAAGGAAAGACAAGTATGGGCACTTGGAGTAGATAGTGACCAAGCTATGATGTTAAAGGAATCAGATCCAGAAATGGCAGATAGAATCCCTACTTCAGCCTTAAAAAATGTAAATGTTTCACTTTACAACGTTCTTAAGGACTTTGCAGAAGGTAAAGTAGAATGGGGTGCAACAAATAGAATGGGCGTTAAAGATGGAGTAGCAGGAATAGCTAAGAATGAATACTATGATAAATTAGTTTCTGAAGATATTAAGGCTCAAATTGAAGAAGTCGAAGCTAAAATTATTAGTGGTGAAATAAAAGTTCCTTCCGCTTTCGATTTAAGTCAAGATGAAATAAACGAGTTAAAAAATAGTGTAAGACCATAGGTAAAAATTAGGTGTTCCGGCTTATTGCCTGGACA
>CAZPZN010000224.1:0-1644 GCA_964590735.1 uncultured Tissierella sp. | reverse complement strand
GTTGTACGCTGTCTGTGTTATACATCCATACACCACATTCAAAATGCAGATAAAGACTTCTGTAGTCCATGTTGATAGTACCAACCACAGCATAAACATCATCAACAACAAATGTCTTGCCATGATTAAATCCGGGGGTATACTGATAAATGGATACTCCTGCTTCCAATAATTCTTCATAATTAGATTGTGTAACATAAAATGCATACCATTTGTCTGGAATGTAGGGCGTTAGAATTCTTACATCCACCCCCCTTTTAGAAGCCATAGAAAGTGCAACCATCATTTTATTATCTATAATAAGATATGGTGTCTCTATATAAATATATTTTTCTGCCTGATTTATTAAATTTAAGTAAACAGCTTCACTGACATGCTCATCATCTAAAGGGCTGTCGTCAAAGGGCTGAACATATCCATGGCAATCAACACTTTGGTCATAATCTTCAGGCTTAAAAAATTCATAATCTTCATCATGGTTTCTAAGAAAGTCCCACATAGACAAAAACATTACCGTTAAACTCCATACAGCATCACCTTTTATTTCAATGACACTGTCTCTCCAATGTCCGAATTTTTCAACAGCATTAATATATTCATCAGCTATATTTACTCCCCCCGTATAAGCAGTTCTACCATCTATTACTACTATTTTTCTATGATTTCTGTTGTTTAAGCGAAATGACAATATAGGTATATATGGATTAAAAATGCTGCATTTAATTCCAAATCCTTCAAGTGTTTTATTATACCCCCTTGGTAACCTTGTAACACAACCAAAGTCATCGTAAACAACCCTCACATCCAAGCCTTCACTTGCCTTTTCTTTAAGAATATCTAAAATTGTATTCCACATTATTCCTTCTTCAATTATAAAAAATTCTAAAAATATATATTTTTCAGCTTTCTTTAATTCTTCTGTTAATTGCTTAAAAAACTCTTCTCCTGAGGGCAAAAATTCTGTTGCTGAATTGTCATAAACAGGGCATGATGAATATTTCTCTATGTATTTAGCTTGATTAAAAGAAATTATATTTTCATTATTAAGGTTTTCCAAAGTAACAGGATGTTGATGAAGGCATTCTTTCATTTTATCCACTATTGTATGCATTTTGATTTTCATGCGATTGGATAATCCGGTTCCACCAAGCATAACATAAAACAGCCCTCCAACCACGGGTAAAATCATAATGGGTATGATCCATGCAATTTTATATGTAGGGTCAATTTTTCTGTTCAATATGTACAATACAACCAATACGCTCATAATCATGAAAGCTATGTCGAATATGTAAAAGTAGTTGCTAAATCTCAAAATTATTATGGACAATATAAATATTTGAGCTAAAATTGCCAATGATACCAAGGTGACTCTTTTAAATAAAAAACTAATTAATTTTTCCATTAAACCACCTTTTTCTAATATATATTAATTAGATTGTATCAAATAATCAACAAAATGTAAAGGGCTGCCCTTGGCAGCCCTTTACACTAATTCACAAATATATTAATTATGATATTACATTTTGTAAAATTTGATCCTTTTGAGATGATGCTCTTTTTCTTACAAACCATACATATCCTGCACTGCAGATTGCTGCTAATATATATGCTATAGTCCAAGGTAATCTAAGACCAATTTGT
>CAZPZN010000223.1:0-1667 GCA_964590735.1 uncultured Tissierella sp. | reverse complement strand
TCATTTGGATGAAGAAGTGTTGGAAGAATTAATCCACTGTTAACCCCATAAATATAACCATCATGTAGAAGCCCTTGAGAAATAAGCATTTCCACATATAAAACCTTTGGTAGGTCAGGATATTTCTTAGTTTCTTCATCAATATTTCCAATTTCATAAGTTAGGGTTTCATCAATCTTAGCATCTCTTCCAGCTTCACCTACATACTCAGCAGCCTTAAGACCTGCCATACGTACTGTAGCCTCATGGTTGTGTGGTTGAAGACCTTCTACTGGCTCAATATCAACTACTAGATTAAATGTCTTTGAGAAAGGAGTCCATTTTGCACCTTCGCCCCACATGTCTACTACGCCTTCTTGGAAGCCTACTATATCTCCTACTGTAACTATAGCAGCACCATAGAGAACGTTCACGCTTCCATCACCAAGTTGGGTTGTAGAAGTAGTAACTCCTGAGAATCCTATTCCTTCACCCTTTACCTTTACTCTTGGTTCTATTACGTCTTTTACAGGAATGATTCTAACTTTTTCTCCTGGTCTAGCTATATCTAATTTTACATTTTTAATCTTTGGATCCTCTTTTAAAAAGTTAATCATTTCTTCCTTATTGACTGTTAATATTCCATTGTTTACAGCTGTTACATCACCAAATTGGATATCCTTAATATTGATTCTGTTATGTTCAAGCTTCAAGGAAAGTCACCTCCATAAATTTTTATGCAACAATGCAATCGATTTCAATTGTCATTCATTGCTTGCTAATACTATCGTCCTACATAGCCTCGTTAAATCTTTGCATTTCGTCTACAGATGAATCTAAAAGCTTAGAGTCAATTAAAGCATAATCTTCATTATTTTCCACGTCTGGCTTTCTATTTTCCATTTGCATTCTGTAGCTTATAATGCTACTTTCCATTATGGAAATATGTTCATCAACTATATCTGTAGTTTTACTTCCTACGATAATGGAGCGATAAGGTGAAAAGAACATTCTTATACTTGCTCCTAGAGGGTGGTTAATCAATTCATGACCTGAATGAACTAAATCTCTTGTTTTGATAAGCACGTCCTCGAAACCTCCATCAACAAAGATAATTTGACTGTATTTGTCTTTTACCAAAGGATTGTTAGTTACTATTTTGAAGTCATTTATCTTGTTCATAGCCTCACTCCTTTCATTATTAAACCGTTTACTAGACAATTTCAAATTGACACTTATAATTTTTAGACTCACATCCTTCCTGTATTTGATAATAATTTAACCTGGTTTATATACTCATTATAATTGTTTTCCATTTGTTTTTCAAGTGTATTATTAAATTATATTATTAACAATTGTTAACATATAGATAGAATTATAAAAAAAATAGAAACCTAGTCTCTGAATGTCCTTCAGTAACTAAGCTTCTATGGGTTTTGCCTTGTTCTTATTTTAACCTTCTTATAATAATTCTTCTCTAATTTTGGATACAAATTCATCAATATGCTCTCTTGAATATTTTTCAACCATTTCAGTATCCTTTGTTTTTATTCCTTCTAAAACCTTTGATAAAGTCCTGCTAAATAAATCTATATTATCAAAATAATGTTCTGAATAATGCCAAAGTCTTTCAGTATGACTATGTAGAGATGTTAAAATATCCTGAAGCCAGACATTATCGCAAGAAT
>CAZPZN010000222.1:0-1696 GCA_964590735.1 uncultured Tissierella sp. | reverse complement strand
TCGTCCCCAGGATAATCCGCTGATATTACATATTCAGTCCCTGGACCAACTTTTCCCCTTAGTTAGTCATGTTCCTGAGATTGCTTATGAGTGTATAGAAAGATTCTGGCCAGGACCTCTTACTATGATATTTAAAAGAAGTTCTATAATACCAGATGTAATAACAGGTGGCCTGGATACAGTAGCCATTAGAATGCCAGAAAACAAAATTGCCTTGGAACTTATAAAAAAATCCAAGTTTCCTATAGCAGCTCCTTCAGCAAATCTTTCAGGTAAGCCTAGTCCTACATCAGCTAGTCATGTAATAAAGGACCTTTCAGGAAGAGTGGATATGATCATTGATGGGGGTAATACGGGAGTAGGTCTTGAATCTACTGTATTGGATTTATCTGGTGATCTTCCAATGATTTTAAGACCAGGTGGAGTTACAATAGAGGATTTAAAAGAGATTATCCCCAATGTTACTCAGGATTTGGGCACCATAAAGGAAAGTGAAGACCTTGTGCCAAAATCTCCTGGACAAAAGTATAGACATTATGCGCCAAAGGCTGAAATGAGGGTATATACTGGAGAAGTAGATGATATTGTTAAGTCCATCAACCAGGCTTGTGATGAGTTAAAATTACAAGGAAGAAAGATTGGTATAATGGCTACAGAAGAGACTAAGGATAGGTATAATGTGGGCATTATAAAGCTAGTAGGAACAAGGGAGAAAAAGGAAACAATTGCTACTAATCTTTTTGATGTTATTAGGCAGTTTGATGATGAAGATGTGGACATAATATTAGCAGAGGGTGTAGAAGCAGATCATATTGGGATAGCAATTATGAACAGGATGATGAAGGCTTCTGGTGGAAAGATAATATCTAGTTGACTCTTTGCAATGGTGTGAAGTGATTTCTAGGCAATTACCCCTGATTTACAAGTTTAAGGAGGGTTAAATGAAGATTCTAATTGTATGTACAGGAAATACATGTAGAAGCCCTATGGCAGAAGGCATTTTTAAATCCTTGGCTAAAGAGAAGGATATGGATATTCAGGTACAGTCAGCTGGAACCTTTGCTTTTGACGGTGATAAGGCATCTCCTAATGGGATTATGGCCCTTGAAAGCTTAAATATAGATATATCAAATCATAAATCAAGGCTAATCCACCATAATCTGATCGAAGAAATGGATTTAATTCTTACAATGGGGTCTTCCCACAAAGAGCTTATAGAAAGAAAATTCCCCCAAGCAGGTAGAAAGGTTTTTCTCTTAAATGAATATGCCTTTGGTGAAAAAAAGGATGTCATAGACCCTTATGGTGGGAAGCTTAAGACTTATGAAATAGTTAGAGATGAAATTTATAAGGCTGTTGAAGCAATAGTAGCAAAGTTAAGTAGGTAAAGCTATGATAATAGAAACCCATTCACGGTTTCGGCCTTGAAGAATTCTATCAAGTCCTACAAATGTTCACTAAGTTTCTATTATCATATCTTAATTCTTAACAATTATGAACTATGAATTGCAAATATTTTTACGGAGGTGCTTGTGATTAAAATAGGTATAGGTAGTGATCATGGCGGTTTTGAAATGAAGGAAGAGATTAAAAAATATTTGGCTGGAGAGGGAATTGATTTTGTAGACTTTGGGACTAATTCCAGAGAAGCAGCAAGGCATGGCTCAGAGCCGTCGATTACGCAAGGTATACCCCC
>CAZPZN010000221.1:0-1737 GCA_964590735.1 uncultured Tissierella sp. | reverse complement strand
AGCCTTCTACAATTACTTAAAGATATATCTAAGGAAGGAATAAGGAAGGAATAAGCAAGGTTTAATGCGTTGACAAAGTTTGATTAAATTAATATAATTAGTTGAAGAAGCATTATACTGAATATAGCTATGATAAAGAGGAGTAGATTTATAATTCCCATTTAGAGAGAGGTCCTTGGCTGAAAGACCTTTGGGTAGTGTAAGTTGAAGGTAGCTTTTGAGCTTTTAAGCTGAACTAAGTAGGCTTAAACGGTTTAACCGTTATAGATTTGAGAGCCATGATGAACATGGAATTAAGGTGGTACCGCGATGCCCTTCGTCCTTTTATATTGGATGGAGGGTTATAATTTTTTGTAGAAATGAGGAGGAAAAAGATGTTGGAAAATTTACCAAAGACGTATGATCCCAAGGACTTTGAAGATAGACTATATAAGTTCTGGAGTGACAATAACTATTTCACACCAAAAGTGGATAAAGATAAGAAGCCATTTACCATTATGATGCCTCCACCAAATGTTACTGGAAGCCTTCATATGGGTCACGCTTTAAACAACACTATTCAAGATGCATTGACTAGATGGAAGAGAATGGATGGGTTTGAGGCCTTATGGTTACCTGGTACAGACCATGCAAGTATATCTACAGAAGCCAAGGTTGTTGAGAAGATTAAATCAGAAGGAAAATCAAAGGATGAGATGGGAAGAGAAGCTTTTCTGGAGGAAGCTTGGGATTGGACTCATCTATATGGTGGTAGAATTAAAAATCAACTTAAAAAGCTTGGTGTTTCATGTGATTGGTCAAGAGAAGCCTTTACATTAGATGAAAATCTTTCTAAGGCTGTAGAGGAAGTATTTATAAGATTATATGAAAAGGATTTAATCTATAGAGGAGACAGAATCATAAACTGGTGCCCTAGCTGCTCAACTGCTATTTCCGATGCTGAGGTTGAACATGAGGATAGTCACGGGTCTATTTGGCATATCAAGTACCCAATAAAGGATGGAAGTGGATTTATTGAAATAGCCACTACAAGACCTGAAACTATGCTAGGAGACTTGGCGGTTGCTGTCAATCCTGAAGACGATAGATACAAGGATTTAGTTGGGAAAACTGTAATTATTCCATTAGTTGGACGTGAAATTCCTATAATTGCTGATAGCTATGTAGAGATGGAATTTGGAACAGGGGCTGTAAAGATTACACCTTCCCATGACCCTAATGACTTTGAAGTTGGAGCTAGACACGATCTAGGTCAATGTATAATAATGAACGAAGATGGTTCCATTAATGAAAATGGTGGTCTTTACAAGGGTCTTGAAAGATTTGAGGCAAGAAAAAAAATCGTTGAAGACTTAAAAGATGGAGATTATTTAGTAGAGGTAAAGGATCATGATAATGCAGTAGGTCATTGTGAGAGATGTAAAACCATTATAGAACCGCTTATTTCAAAACAATGGTTTGTAAAGATGGAGCCTTTAGCTAAACCTGCTTTAGAAGCGTATCACAAAGGCGAGGTAAACTTCATTCCAGAAAGATTTGGAAAGATATATACCCATTGGCTTGAAAATATTAAGGATTGGTGTATTTCAAGACAACTTTGGTGGGGTCATAGACTTCCTGTTTATTATTGTGATTCCTGTGGAGAGGTAATAGTTTCAAGAACCACTGTTGATAAATGTAATAAGTGTAATAGCACCGACATTAGACAGGATACTGATACTCTAGATACATGGTTCT
>CAZPZN010000220.1:0-1755 GCA_964590735.1 uncultured Tissierella sp. | reverse complement strand
CGTGCGCTACCAAACTGCGCTACACCCCGATATTTACTTGTTGTTTATCAACGACCAACTATTATAGTATACGACATACTTAGAAAAAATGCAAGAGTTTTTTTAAAAAAGTTTTACTTAAATTTTGTATAGATTTTGTATAGATTTTGCGCGATGTAAATATTATATCATCTTAACTAAAATAGTAAAGATGAAAATTTGTCTTTTTTTAAATTTATTGTTTGACTAACATATTATAGTATGCTAAAATTATTAATCGTAAGGAAACTCCATCAAGTTTCCCCAATAGATAAAGAGCAAACTAAAAATGAATATCTCCTTATTAAGAGTGGTGGAGGGAATGGGCCCTATGATACCCGGCAACCTTGTTTAAAACAAAGGTGCCAAGTCCCACAGAATTTGGATTCTGAAAGATGAGGTAATTAGAAATATAAGCCTTTCCTTTTGGAGAGGTTTTTTTATATATATTTAATTAAACATAGGAGGAAAATAAATGAAGAAATGGTTGTTTACATCTGAGTCCGTTACAGAGGGTCATCCAGATAAGGTCTGTGATGCAATATCTGATTCCATATTAGATGCAATACTTGCTAAAGATCCTGTTGCTAGAGTAGCATGTGAAACCCTAGTTACTACAGGTTTAGTTTTAGTATCTGGAGAGATTACTACTAATTGTTATGTAGATATTCAAAAGATTGTTAGAGAAACAGTTGCAGATATCGGTTATGTTAGAGCTAAATATGGCTTTGACGCTGATACATGTGCAGTACTTACATCCATCAATGAACAATCACCAGATATAGCTATGGGAGTGAATAAAGCTCTTGAGTCCAAAGACCTAAGTGAAGATTTACTTGATACTATTGGTGCAGGAGACCAAGGGATGATGTTTGGTTATGCTTGCAATGAAACAAAAGAGCTTATGCCACTACCTATCTCATTAGCTCACAAAATGGCAAGAAAACTTGCTGAAGCAAGAAAATCAGGAGTTTTAGGGTATTTAAGACCAGATGGTAAAACACAGGTAACTATAGAATACCATGACAACAAGCCAGTTAGAATAGAAAATATCGTCGTTTCTACTCAACATAGTCCAGATGTTGAATTAGATCAAGTTAAAGAGGATATCATGAAGCATGTAATCAATGAAATTGCACCTCAAGAAATGCTAGATGAGAATACCAAGTACTATGTAAACCCTACAGGTCGCTTTGTAATAGGTGGACCTATGGGAGACTCTGGCCTTACAGGTAGAAAGATAATAGTTGATACCTACGGAGGTTCTGCAAGACATGGTGGTGGAGCATTCTCAGGCAAAGATCCAACAAAGGTTGATAGATCAGCAGCATATGCGGCTAGATATGTAGCTAAGAACATAGTAGCAGCAGGAATTGCAGATAAATGTGAGGTTGGCCTTGCTTACGCTATAGGAGTAGCACATCCCTTATCTGTTTATGTAGACACCTTTGGAACAGGTAAAATTAGCGATAATGATATAACAGACCTAGTTAATAAGCATTTTGACTTAAGACCAGCTGCAATCATAAAAGATTTAGAACTTCAAAGACCAATATATAGACAACTATCGGCATATGGACACTTTGGTAGAGAAGATTTAGATGTGAAATGGGAAATTACAGATAAGGTTGAAGCCCTTAAAAAAGATGCAAATCTAGCATAAATATAACGAGGTGAAGATATCCCCCACTTCTTTAAGTGGCGGGTACCTATTAGCTTAAACAGGTGGTGTGTATT
>CAZPZN010000219.1:0-1762 GCA_964590735.1 uncultured Tissierella sp. | reverse complement strand
TATATGCTGTCTTGCTCTTTTCCATTTACACCAGCCTTAGTACCCTTGTCTTAGGGTTGTGGGGTGATACGGTAATGGGTAGCATTGACTCCTACGATTCTCGGCTGGACAATACCGATGGAGGAGTGAATAGGTCAAGAACAGTTTCAAAGGGTTATTATTTCTCAGCTAATGGGAAGGAATACAATGGCTATGTTATCTACTCAAGTGATGAGAGTTGGGCTCGACTTAAGGAAGGTGAAACTAGATCTGAGAAAATCAGCTACTTGTCATTCTTCCCTTATATTAACAAGCCAGCTACTCTAACTGATTTTTCAAAGATGGGAGAGGGGACTATCATTTACCATATTATCACTCCTATCGGTAGTTTATTTCTATTGCTCCTGGTCACATCTACATTGAGAAAAAAGAAAATAAGTAATATTTCAAAAAAGAAAGTCAAAGAAACTCAAATTAACTATAAAAGGAGTGATATAAATATGTTTTGCCATAACTGTGGAGAAAAACTCCCTGAAGGAGCTCTATTTTGTGCCACCTGTGGTACTAAGGTATCAAACGATAAACCAAGCGCCTGCACCTTCTGTGGTGAATCAATACCTTATAATGCAGAATTTTGCATAAACTGTGGTAAAGCTATAAACAAGGAAGGCAACCTAGGAACAAATCAGTCAGTTGATTACCAGGAGCCAAAAAGAAGTACTGAAGCGAGTACAGGCCTAGTTGGTTTCTCAGATAGATATAGATCTCCAGAGATATTAACTGCAGCTAAGGAAAGCAAAAAAACTTCCATGGGGTGTATGTGGATAATGGTTTTGGTCCCGCTCTTAGGTTTCCCTTTGGCTGGTTTATTGATGGATGATTTCCCATTGGTAGAAGCACTAGTTATAGGAGTGGCGATAGCTTTAATTATGTTGGTTATAAACTTATTTGCCCTAAGTGAGACCAAGAAACCCATTTGGGAAGGTACCGTTGTCAATAAATATAGTAAAGAACGCAGTGAGCACAAGAGGACAGAAGGTGAATCAGATACTTATAGCACATATACCGAATTCACTACCGTTATCACAAGAGATTCGGGCAAGAAAAAGACCATTGTTGAAAAAAATAGTGGAAGACATATGTATGATTACTTGTCTGTAGGTGATAGGGTTAGATATCATCCAAAATTTGGCACATATGAGAAGTATGACAAGTCCAAAGACCGAATTATTTATTGTAACGTTTGCTCCATGATGAACCCAATAGGTAATGATCGGTGTAAGCGTTGCAATAATCCACTCTTTAAATAAGAAAATGGAGGTTTAATAAATGAGAAAATTTAATTCACTCTACCAAGCAGCAAGCTTAGCATCTACACTTAGTAAAGGCTGGAGTTTTTCTACATCAGACGAACGATATGACACTGAAAGCCTTTTGACCATTTCAGAAGTTCATGATAGCGAAAATCCTGCTGATGAAGATAGTTTCTATCTAGTATCCAATGATGGCTCAATAGGATTTTGTGATGATGAAGAGCATATAGACTGGCTTTTTATTTCTGATTTATGCGATTTGGAGAATTTACCGGAAAGTTATACAAGCATTCCACAAGTCAATTTCTGTTCAAATTGTGGTAGCCCTGCAGTAGAGGGAGCAAATTTTTGTGGTTCTTGCGGATTTTCATTTAAAAATTTATAGAGGAAGGCTAATATAAAAAGGCATAGTCCTTATCAAGGACTATGCCAAATCTTGTAAGATTAAAATCATTTATTAGAGCTTGTTA
>CAZPZN010000218.1:0-1764 GCA_964590735.1 uncultured Tissierella sp. | reverse complement strand
CTTCCAAAGGATTGGTTGCCTGAAGCTAAAACTGTTATCTCTTTTTTTCTACCCTTTACAGAAGAAGTTAGACGTGGAAATAGTAAGAACATGGATTGGCCTTCCCCCGAATGGCTTCATGGGCGTATCGAAGGGCAAGGTTTTTTAGTTAAGTTAGTCAAATATATTGAGTCTGAGCTTATAAGTGCAGGATATAAAAGCATTATACCCGCTTTAGATGAGAGATTTAGGTCAGAAGCTTATACAAGCAATTGGTCTGAAAGACATGTGGCCTTTGTAAGCGGACTTGGCACCTTTGGACTTTCCAAGGGTCTTATAACTAAAAAAGGCATGGCCGGAAGATTTGGATCTATAATCACCGACCTGGAATTAGATCCTGATAAAAGAGACTACGAAGATATCTATGAGTATTGCTCAATGTGTGGTAAGTGTATAAAAAATTGTCCGGTAAATGCTATTTCTTTTGAAGATGGTAAAAACCATGATATTTGCTCTAGTTTCTTGGATCAAACAAAAGAGAAGTTTAAACCAAGATACGGGTGTGGCAAGTGCCAGGTAGGTGTACCTTGTGAATATTCCATCCCGTAAAAAAACCGGGAATCTGATAGTTATCAGATTCCCGGGTTAACTTACCAAATAAAGTGGTTCGTAGCAATGGAAAAATTCTGTTATTGTCATCCTGAGATGGGCAGTATAATCACTGCTATCGAAGGATCTAGAGTTTAGAATATTACAACCCGAGATGTTTCGCTACGCTCAACATGACAAATAAATAATGGTTCATTAGATTATATCGCTTAAATCCTCTGCATAGTAGGAGCTTCTTACTAGTGGTGATGATGCTACTCTCTTAAAGCCCATTTCAAGAGCTATATCTCTGTATTCATCAAATTGCTCAGGCGTTACATATTCTATAACCGGTAGATGTTCCATACTTGGTCTTAGGTATTGACCTAATGTTAACATATCTACGTTAGCTTCTCTAAGTACTTTAAATACATCTACTACTTGGTCCTTAGTTTCTCCTAGACCTAGCATCATTCCTGATTTTGTTGCCATATGTGGTTTTTTCTCCTTAACGTATCTAAGAAGTTCTACGGATCTTTCAAAGATAGCCATAGGTCTAACTGTATCATAAAGCTCTGGTACAGTTTCTACATTATGATTAAGTACATTTGGTTCTGAATCTATAATTATGTCTATTAAATCTTCTCTTCCTTGCATGTCTGGTATTAGAAGTTCTACTGAAGCTGAAGGAGCAGATTTTCTAATCTCTTCTACTACTCTTTTAAATTGATTAGCTCCTTGATCCTCTAAATCATCTCTTGTAACGGAAGTAATAACAGCATGTTTAAGACCAAGCTTATCAACTGCCTTACCTACATTTATAGGTTCCATTTCATCCACATTATCAGGGGTTGCACTAGTCACATTACAGAAGGTACAGTTTCTTGTACAATTTCGTCCAAGAATCATAAATGTTGCAGTTCCTCTTTGGAAGCATTCCATTTGATTAGGGCAATTTGCATCATTACATACTGTATTTAAATTAAGATCTGATATCAAGGAATTAACTTTATTAGAAGTTTGTCCACCTTGCATCTTTACTCTTATCCATTCTGGTTTTCTTTCTACTTTTGTTACTTTCATCTATATCCTTCCTTTCTGGGACAATAATAGGGACAGCACATAGTATCCCATTTCTCCATTTTGTAGTGAGAGTCAATATCTCTATTTATTTAAGGCTCTAGTCATGAATTAAAA
>CAZPZN010000217.1:0-1865 GCA_964590735.1 uncultured Tissierella sp. | reverse complement strand
TAACGGGTCTATCTATGGAGGGTGTTAATCATTAACCAATTTCCTGCATAAAAAACAAAGTTCAGTTACCAAATTTTTTCAAAGTGGAGACAATTTAAACCACTAAGTCCTTTTCAAGCGAACTATATAAAAAAAGTACAACTCAGTTATTAATTATTAACTCTATGGGAGGAAATTTATGTTTAAGGAATTTATAGAAAAATATTCGGATGATATATTGGGTTTAAACGATTATCTAGCAGATAATCCTGAAATTTCTAGTAAAGAATATGAGTCATCTAGAAAGATAGTTGACTTATTAAGAAAGAATGGTCTTGAGGTTGAATATCCCTTTGCTGGACTTGAAACTGCATTTAGGGCAAGCATCAATAAGGGCAAAACAAGAAAGGCTGCAATACTGGTGGAATATGATGCCTTAAGGGGCTTAGGTCATGCTTGCGGCCATTGTGCCAGTGGTTCAATATCTATATTAGCAGGTCTTATGATAAACGATATAGCAGACAAGGTTGATGCCCAAATTGATATAATAGGTACTCCTGATGAAGAAATGACTGGATCTAAAGTGGTGATGGCAAACAAGGGAATATTTGATGGATATGATTTTGCTATTATGATTCATATGAACAATAATAGCTATATGTATAGCAAGAGCCTTGCCCTAGATGCTTATGAATTTGAATTCTTTGGAAAACCTGCCCATGCTGCAGCTAGTCCATGGGATGGAAACAATGCCCTAAATGCCTTAAGATTATTGTTCGATTCAGTGGACATGATGAGACAACATGTTAAATCAGATGTAAGGATTCATGGGGTTGTAAAAAGTGGTGGAGAGGCATCTAATGTGGTGCCTGAATATAGTATGGCTGAATTCAATGTACGAAGTGAGAATAGAGCTTATCTTGATTATGTAAGTGAATGGGTAATGGATTGTGCTAAGGCTGCCGCTTTAGCAACAAGAACCACTCTTAAGGCTACTCAAAGAGGGCAAAAGTATAACGAACAAATAGAGAATATAACAGGGAATAATATCTTAGAAGATATATATGGAGATTTAGGAATAGAAACCATAGATCGTAGAAATACAATAGGTGGGTCATCTGATATCGGAAATGTAGATTATATCTGTCCAGTTCTACAACCATACCTAAGTATTGGTGAAGACTACGGCCTACACACCGTTGAGTTTGCAGATTCTATGAAGGCTCCAAAGACCCATGATGCAATTCTAAAAGGTGGAGAGATTATAGCAAGGTTTGTCTATAAGATGTATGATGAAGTAGATCTCTTGGATAAAATGATAGAGGAACATGGAATAGCTAGAGGGATTTAGGGAATAAGGAACATACTATTGGGTCTTAAACCCGAGATCCTTCGATGGGGAGGTTAATCCTGTCCATCTCAGGATGACAGGTATAGAAGTGATGTGTGTCATCCCGACCGCAGCGGAGGGATCTCCGGTCTGCTTCGAAGACTAGATAATAATAATTGTAAGTTGATAAAAGGTTAATTAACCATAAAATGGGGTAATACTAAATATTGAGGAGACAAAACAAAGGAGGAATCGTTATGGCAACGCCACATATTGGTGCAAACAAAGGGGATATAGCTGAAACTATTTTATTACCAGGGGATCCATTAAGAGCAAAGTTTATTGCAGATACATTTCTTGAGGATGTAGTGCAATTTAACGGAGTAAGAAATATGTTTGGATATACTGGTACTTATAAGGGTAAGAAGATATCTGTTATGGGAACTGGAATGGGAGTGCCTTCTATAGGAATTTATTCCTATGAATTAATTCATTTTTATGGAGTTAAGAACCTTATTAGAGTTGGGTCCTGTGGAGCTATCCAAAAGGATTTAAA
>CAZPZN010000216.1:0-1881 GCA_964590735.1 uncultured Tissierella sp. | reverse complement strand
CTTTAAGTTATTAGACTTAAAGGAGTCTTTAGAAAGAAAAATGTGTTGATTCCTTTTGTTCCTTGAGCTAAACAACCAAAAGGGACGGTTCCCTTTGGTTATTTCAATATTACCTACCAATTAAGAGTATAAAATCTGTATTCTCAACTAGTGCTTCTTCAGTTGATACATCTATATTTCCATTGATATTAGTAAATATAATTTTTAATCTAATATTTTCGTTTTCTCTAACAAATGTCATATCACTAAGAGTCTGAATTGATTTAACTTCACCAAGACCGCTATTTTTATTGTGAATACTAACAGCAAGTTCATTCACATCTAGGCTAATAAGTTGTATATCATTTTCAGATACTATGATTGATTTAGATTTACTATCAAATCTTACATCTAAAGTACCTACTCTGCTTACTTCATTTCTCCAAGATGACATCATAATTGAGTAATCATATCCAGAGATATCTATTGGCTCCTGGTAGGCTTCAGCATAATAGCCAAAGAAAGATCTATTGCTGTCTACAGGTACATAATCCCTATATTTAAAGCCAAAGAGATCTTCCATTTCTGCTATATCAAATCCATCAGGCAATAGCTTAATATCATCTATATCATGGTTATAGATAAAATAGTTAATAATGTTGCTAATCTCTCTTTGAACACTTAAGTCAAGATCGGATTTGCTTATTATGTTTCCATTTTCCAACATTCCATTTTCATTTAATATTTTATTAAACCTATTATTCTGACTAAGCTTTGAGATGGTGTAGCTACTAATTGGCCCATATACTGATAATAGGACTACAATTGATAAGGAAATTGGAATAATTATATTCTTCAAATTCTTCTTAAAGATGAAATATATCATCATACCTGTTATCCATAATCCTAAAATCAGGATATAATAACGTCTTTCTGTGATACCATATTGATTAATTCTTTGATAAATGGAAATATACATCATCAATAAAATTGGTAAATTTGCTATTGGAAAGAAGTTTCTAAAGCCTTTAGCAATCTTATTTTCCTCCAATACTGGTGTAATTAAGAAAATTACCCCTACACTAAGAGCTGAATACCATATTACTAGGTGGGAAACTAAGCCCCTTGGCCATTCCCACTCCACCAATATTTTTATAAAGTAGGCATACAATATAGCAGTGTAAATCGTAATTAGTGGTATAACTATATAAGCTAGTAGTACTTTTAAAGATTTTGAGTAACTATAATCTAGGAAATCCTCATCCTTTTCAGGAAGTTTAGATAGAAACATGGATACCCCAAAAATAAATCCAACTATAAGAAAAGTATAAAAGTAATAATTTCCATCGATATTAACATCAAACAAGCCATCTATAGTCCCTAAAATAGCTGCTATACCACCGAATAATACTCCACAATAAAGCAAAGTTAAAAATCCTGCAGAAAAAATCTTTATAACATAGACCTCATAATTTATATCATGTTTTATCTTCAATACATAAAATACTGCAATTATTGAGAATATCATTGTAGCTAAATAACGTGTTGTTGAAACCATACTAAAATCTTTTAACAATAAGAAATAATAAAGTATTAGAAAGAGTCCTCCAAAGATAAAGGATCCAATTTTAACTAGATGACCCTTAGGAAATCTTTCAAGGAGTAATCCTATGGCTAAGGAAAGCGGAATACCCATACCAACAACCATAGAAATCCTTTGTAGAATTTCCTCTTCATCACTTGTAAGCCATGATGAAGCTTCTCTAAGATATATCAAGAGTATTGTCAATGCAATGGATACCAATATGGTTACTGGAAACCTCTCACTACTTTTTCGGATATTTATTATTGAAGTTTTAATTCTGTTTTGAATTTTCATTTTTAATCCTCCTTGGGGACAAT
>CAZPZN010000215.1:0-1896 GCA_964590735.1 uncultured Tissierella sp. | reverse complement strand
GTTAATGACAGAAACTCCACATTTATTTTATCTAATAGTTAGTACATTAGCGATTTCAAATGTATTCCTACTAATATTTGGACTTACTGGTATAAGAGTATTCACGAAAATTGTTGAGATTCCTAAAGGTAGATTATTGCCTATTATTATTATCTTATCTGTAATTGGAACTTATGCAGTAAATAATAATCTCTATGATATCTTTTGGATGGTAGGTTTTGGGGTATTAGGATATTTCTTTAAGATATACGATTACCCAGTTGGCCCTGCAGTTCTTGGTATAATACTAGCAAAGCTAATAGAAAATAACTACAGAAGATCAATTATATCAGCAGGTTCAATATTAAAATTTATTGCTAGTATATTTACTAGCCCTATTTCTATAATTTTATTGGGAATAATTATCTTTTCGTTATTAGTTCAAACAAATTGGTATAAAGAATGGCAAGCTAAGAGAGATGCAAAGAAAGCTATGAAAAAATAATTAATAGAATGGGGCCTTTAGGAGTCATCAGCAGGGTCTCTGGACAGGTATTTGGGTCACCAATGACCTTTGGAGCTCTAGTGCAAGTATCAGCACCAAAACAGTTGCCAGTATATATTATAGTAATTAATTTATAGATAAAGGAGTAAATATGAACAATTTCGTAGATTTACTAAGTTTGATTATTAAGGATACAGTAGGAGGTTTAAAGGGGTATTTTAAATCTAGGCTTATCATAATGCTTATTGTGTTTGGTATGCTAAGTATAGGTTTAACTATTATTGAATCACCAATGCCATATCTTATAGCATTTATACTTTCTGTTCTGGATATACTTCCCCTACTTGGAGCAGGGATTGTGATGATACCTTGGGGAATTATTTCATATATATGGGGAAGTAAAGACCTAGGTCTTGGTCTTCTAATATTATATGTAATTATAACCCTAGCAAAGCAATTTATTGAGCCCAAGGTATTGGGAGATCAAATAGGGATAAGACCTTTATATACCTTTATAGCTACAATAGCGGGTTCTTTAATTTTTGGGCCTATAGGTTTAATTCTAGGTCCCATTCTTGCAGTTGTAATAAATTCTATTATTAAAGCTAAGAGTGTAATGGATAAGAGAGAAAGATAATAATAACCACCTAATCACATTGTTTTTTTCAGACATGGCATATATTCTAGTATACATTGTTTGAGAAAAGACATACTTAGTAAACGTTTGCGAAACAGTCCTTATTTCAGTAAAAAACAAACCAGGAGTAGTGAGAAAAATGGAGATGTTGTAATTTAGGGGTTTCATTTATCTTAATATTTAATAATCTCACCATCCTATTGTTTGAATTTAAACAAAAGGATATAATTAGAATGTAAAAAAATTATTTATTAATGGAGGGTTAAGAAAATGAAGAAATTTATCAATATGATGTTGGTTTTAGCTTTAATAGCTGTAACATTAGTAGGTTGTACTCAAGCTCCTGCTGAGACTCCAGCGGAAACACCTGCTGAAACTCCGGCGGAAACACCTGCTGAAACTCCAGCAGAAGAAGCACCAGTAGCAGAAGAAGGAGCAATAGCAAAAGTAGGTTTAGGTCAAAACATTTCCATAGGTAAATCAAAAGATGCTGGTACAGATGCTAATGGCAATGCAGTAACTGCACAAGCTCAAATGGATGTTACTATGGCAGCAGTTGGATTTGATGCTGACGGTAAAGTTGCAAGCGTTACTTTAGATGTTGTACAACCAAAAGTAGCATTCGATGCTGACTTAAAGGTTACTTCAGATGTTGAAGCAGAAGTTCAAACTAAGAAGGATCTTAAAGATGGTTACGGAATGAAAGGTGCTTCAGGTATTGGCAAAGAATGGTATGAGCAAGCTGCAGCATTTGAAGAGTGGATGATTGGTAAAA
>CAZPZN010000214.1:1498-1965 GCA_964590735.1 uncultured Tissierella sp. | reverse complement strand
TGAATGTTTCAAAGGAGAAGTCTATGAAAGAAAATAAAAGTTCAGCATTACTAGTATTAATAGCAGCCACTATTATAAATACATTAACAGGTGTTTTATATACTTGGAGTGCTATTTCTAGTAAAATAATTTCTGACTGGGGATGGACTAGTAAGGAAGCATCCCTTCCTTATACTTTTTATATAGTGATTTTTGTAATTTCCATGGTTATCTTTGGAGATATGGCAGACAAAAAAGGACCTAGAGGTCTATCAACTTTAGGATCTCTATTATTAGGTATAGGTTTTATTTCTTCTGGATTTAGCAAGAGTCCTATAATTATTATAATAACCATTGGTTTAATAACAGGTACAGGTATAGGTATGCATGCATTAGCCACAACACCTTCAGCCGTTAAATGGTTTCCCCCAGAGAAGAAGGGCCTTATAACAGGTATAGTTTCAGCAGGTGTAGCATTGTCATCACTT
>CAZPZN010000214.1:0-1488 GCA_964590735.1 uncultured Tissierella sp. | reverse complement strand
CATAGGAAATTATCTACTAGAAAATGTAGGAATTAATAAGACCTTTATTTTACTTGGTGTAGTTTTAATGGTCTTAACACTTGTTTTTTCACAGTTTATGAAAAATCCAGAAATACCTGCAGGGGATGGGGAGGAAGATAGGGCTGGAGACTTTGAGGTGAGTTATGATTGGAAATATATGCTTAAGAGTACATACTTCTATAAGCTATGGATTATGATGGCCTTTTTATCTTCGTCCGGTCTTATGATTATAAGTCATATAGTTAATATAGCTAAGGTACAAAGTGGTATAGAAAATGGATACATATTAATTATCTTCTTATCCTTCACAAATTGTATTGGTAGGATAATTGCAGGAATAATATCAGATAAGATAGGAAGGATTAATCTTATAAAAATCGTTCTTATCCTTCAGGGAATAAACATGGCTTTCTTTAGGACATATGATAATTTGATCCTACTTATTATTGGAGCAGGGATGGTAGGATTATGTTATGGATCTAGTTTTTCTGTATTCCCCGCAGCTATATCTGATAAGTATGGTCCAAAATACTATGGAAAGAATTATGCAGTTATTTATACAGCCTGGGCCTTTAGCGGAGTCATAGGTCCCATGACTGCAGCGGCTATCTTTGATGACACTGGTACTTATGGTGGGTCATATATTATTGCACTTGTACTTTTAGCCGTCTCTATTTTTATTGCTTTTAGCGTTAAGGATGAGAAAAATCTTAAGGGAGCCTTGTTAAGGGTTAAGAATAATGACTTAATTTAATAATAGGCTAGGAATCTGATTTAAATTCTAAATCAGATTTTTTTATTACTTACAAAATACAAGGTTAACATTGAAAGGAAGGCTTTAGTAATTATATACATAATAAAAAGTCAATCTGTTATATTATTTGTATTGATTTTTGTATATCATGTGGTATAATCTTTTTAAGTAATCGGTTACCTAAAACTTATAGGATGTGATATTGTGACTATAAAACGAATAGCTAAATTAGCTAATGTATCAAGTGCCACAGTATCCAAGGTCATGAACAGGAAAGACGAAAATATTAGTGAACCTACTAGACAAAGGGTATTGAGAATCATCGAGGAAGAGGGGTACATTCCAAACGGTGTAGCAAAGAGCCTTAAAGTTAGGAAGACTAAGACCATAGGTATAATACTTCCAGATGTAATGAACTTGTTTTATTCTGAGCTTGTTAGAGGTGCAGAGGATATGGCTGAAGCCAATGGCTATTCCATTATAATTTGTAATACAGATAACAAGATAGAAAAAGAACTAAAGTATTTACAGATTCTTCAAGAAAAAATGGTTGATGGAATAGTTATGACGGCTACTGAAAGCAGCGGAGAGAATACCTTTGAAAGATTTAAGACACCTTTGGTTCTCGTTGATAGGGATATTGATTTTGGAAACAAAGTAGGTCGTATAGTAGTAGACAACATGGAACCTGCCTACGAAGCTACAAAGCATCT
>CAZPZN010000213.1:0-1973 GCA_964590735.1 uncultured Tissierella sp. | reverse complement strand
ATTCCTCGACAGGCTCGGAATGACAAGCAGATGGGAGGCTCGGAATGACAAGCAAGACGAGATTCCTCGACTAGGCTCGGAATGACAAGCAGATGATTAGTAGGAAAATATTAAAATGTATAATGGGGGATAATATATGGGAAAATTATTTGGAACAGATGGGGTAAGAGGGGTAGCAAATGTAGAACTTACTCCTGAATTAGCATATAAAATAGGTAGGGCAGGTGCCTATGTACTTACGAATTCAAAAAAAGGAAAGGTCCTTGTTGGAAAGGATACTAGAGCATCAGGAGATATGCTTGAGGCAGCCCTAACAGCAGGTTTTTGTTCAATGGGTCTAGATGTAGTATCCCTAGGGGTTATTCCTACCCCGGCAGTAGCATACTTAACCCGTAAATATGAAGCTCTAGCAGGAGTTGTAATCTCAGCTTCTCATAATCCTGGTGAATATAATGGGATAAAATTCTTTAATTTTGAAGGTCTTAAGCTTCCAGATGAAGTTGAAGAGAAAATCGAAGAAATAGTGCTAAATTATAAGGATATCGATGTAAGACCTATAAAAAATGATGTTGGTAGAATTTACTTTGAGGGAAATGGGGCAAAAGACTATAAAGACTATCTTAAATCCTCTATTGATGTAGACTTAACTGGTTTAACTGTAGCTATAGACTGTGGCCATGGAGCTCTTTCAAAGATAGGACCTGAGACCTTGGAAGAATTAGGAGCTAAAGTAGTAGCAGTAAATTGCCAACCTGATGGTATGAATATAAATAATGCTTGTGGTTCTACTAAGCCTGAAATCATTCAAAGGCTTGTGGTTGAAAGCAAGGCTCATGTTGGTCTTTCCTTTGATGGGGATGCTGATAGAATCATTGCAGTAGATGAAAAGGGCCGTATATTGGATGGAGATCATATCTTAGCCATATGTGGAACAGATTTAAAGAAAAAGGGTAAACTAAAGAACAATACAGTTGTAGGTACTGTAATGACCAATATGGGCCTAGATGTATACTTAAGAGAAAATGATATGGAAATAGTTAAGACTTCAGTAGGAGACAGATATATCTTAGAGGAAATGCTTAAAAATGGTTACTCCCTTGGTGGGGAGCAATCAGGTCATATCATATTCTTGGACTACAATACTACTGGAGACGGATTGGCAACAGGCTTACACCTTTTAGATGTAATGAAGTCTCTTAAGAAACCTTTATCTGAATTAAATGATATTATGAAAAATTACCCTCAGATTTTATTAAATGCAAAGGTAGATAATGGGTATAAATATAGATATATGGAGAATCCAGAAATCAAGGCAGAAGTTGAAAGAATTGAAGAGATCTTCCATGGAGAAGGAAGAGTAGTAATAAGACCATCAGGGACGGAGCCTTTAGTAAGAGTCATGATTGAAGGTAAAGACCAAGAAGAAATAACTCTAATTGCACAAAATCTAGTAGATTTTATTGAAGCGAGAATTGGAGCTAAATAAGGAGTGGTAATAGTGGAATACAAAATTGTAGCCGATAGTAGCTGTGATTTGAATGAAGATTTAAAGAAGAGGATGGATATAAGTCTTGTGCCATTTAAAATCGATATAGATTCTAATTCATTTATAGATGATGAAAACATGGATGTACAAGATATGACTATTAAGATGAAGGCAAGTCCAAACCCAATTAAGACCTCATGCCCATCACCTGGTGATTTTGCTGAGGAGTATAAGGATGCCAACAATGTTTTTGTAGTTACTATATCAGAACAGCTTTCAGGAACATATAACAGTGCAATACTAGCAAAGGATATGATAATGGAGGAATTCAAAGATAAATTTATCCATGTCTTTAACTCTAAATCTGCAAGTATTGGAGAAACCCTGGTTGCCCTAAAAATCAATGAATGTATCGAAGAAAAGCTATCTAATAATCAAATAGTAGAGAAGGTTGAAAAGTTTATAGAGGATATGAGGACTTACTTCA
>CAZPZN010000212.1:0-1994 GCA_964590735.1 uncultured Tissierella sp. | reverse complement strand
GCTCCAATAGCTTAAATATTTTTTAATGCATCCTGATAATTGCTGGCACCCATTTATTACACATTGAGTTATATAATTATATCAACCCAATTTATTTCTATTATACACTAACCATCAAAATATTTCCATATATTACAAAAACGGATAGGTTCAGGCAATGAACTGCCAAACCCAACTACTTACTTATAGTCTCTCATAATACTACTCAAAACCCTATATCTTTCCTCAAGTATATTACAATAAACAGATATTTAATGTATAGTCATAAAAGACAGATTTTGAGACAAAACTAGCTATACCTATAGAATGATCTGTAGATATAGCTAGTACAAATTGTAGTCTTGTTTCATAATAACTTATTAACTTAGGTGACAGGCACCAAAGCCTTAAAGCCTTAGCCTTCAAAGTCTGCCGTTATTAATGTTATCATAGTCTCAAAAAAAGGATTTTCAGCCAAAACTAGCTATACCAATAGAATGATTTGTATATATAGCTAGTACAAATTGTAGTTTTGTTTCAAAATATTCAATAACTTATTATCTTAGGTGACAGGCACCAACGCCCTCTTTTACTCAGGCGCTTTCTTTCTTGAAGCTAGATGACAGAGAAGGGCCCGGAGCCTATAAAAAGACTTGAAGATCATTTCAATCCTCAAGTCTACGGTTTGTTCTATTGAAGTACACATTCAACACTTTTTTTATATAAAAACTCTGGATCAATATCAGCTTGATTACACCATTCAATACTATCAAAAGATATCCTAACAGTTTTGAATTTACTTTCATCTTTGAGTTCCTTATATATTCCTTTATCCAAGTAAGGCTTCATGTCAAACATTCTTTTTTCACCATTTTCAAATGTTAGAAATAACTTATAATCATTTAAAGGTTTAACATCCGTAACAGCTAAATACATTAATCACACCTCCTATTTTAATGGATCTATTCTAAAAGGTAGCTCACTATTCATTGCTAATTGCCAATTTGCTCTAAGCTCTTCCTGTTTCAATTCTGCCCAAGCTAGTACAAGTTTAAGCTGTTTTCTTGGCAGATATCCTTCTGTCAATTCACAAGTATTAATATCTATAACAGCTTTGTGCTCTGCATAATATGCATGAAAATGAGGTGGGTTGTGTTCCTCTGGAGCACAATACATTCTAATTATAATTCCATAAAACATACTTATAGTTGGCATCTTTTTTTCTACCCCTTTAATCTTGTTACTATTATTATACCACAAAACTGCCATTAAAAACCTTTTTACTCTTTTTAAGAAGTGTTTTAATCACCTCTTAAACCATACTTATGAAGATATTAAATTACCGTTCCTTCAATGACTTCTTTAGTCATAAAATGATTGTTTTGAGACTAAAATGGACCTGCCAATTAAATTAGCAAGTCCAAATTGTAGTCTTGTTTCAGAATGTTCAATAACTGATTAATTTAGGTGACAGGCACCAAAGCCTCTCTTCAAAGCCTCTCTTTAATCAATTCTTCTTTGGATTTTGCGCTTTTTTTAACTTATCTGGAGTCACATCTTGACCCATTGGATCAACTACTTTAAGATTTAGTAAATCATTTTTGAATACAGATTTGAAGTTCTCTATATAAAGCTTTCTAAGTTTCGCTTGTTCTACTTTTTCAGCATCACTAAGCCCTTCAGTTTTTGCTTTCCTTGCCAAATGATTTATTTTATTTAATAGTTCTACCATAAATTCACCTCTAAATAATTATACCTTAGAGATAATTATTTTCAAATAGTTTCTTTTTGTGGCACCTTTTGTCATATCGAGCATAGTCGATAGATCTCCTTTTTGGGGTGTTTTATAACTTTTATATCTATCTAAGTTATTGTTTATTTATATATTAAGATTCTTTTAAATCTTCCATATTAGAGTAAGAGTATTTTTCGGAATTTAAATCTGTAGCTAGCTAGTAGAAATTGTAGTTAAATTTCAGAATATTAAATAACTTATTAACTTAGGTGACAGGGAA
>CAZPZN010000211.1:0-2015 GCA_964590735.1 uncultured Tissierella sp. | reverse complement strand
CCCAGGGGATTTTTCTAAAGATAAATACCCTAGGAGAACAAGAATTTCTTACGGAGTATGTAGGAGAAATAGTAAAATATATTGAAAGCTTATAAAATAGAAAACTTAGGCCACGCTTGATTGATTAAAACTAAATAATAAATGTATGGCATAAAACATTATGCATAATGAAACTATATTGAAAAAATTCTGTCAATAGTCAGTGAAAATGTCATGTAAAAGTATATAGTTTTATTCAGTGAAAATGTCATCTTTAGAATAAAAGATAATAGAGATCATCGCATTTATTCCACGATCCTATTGACATAGGGTCCCTGTCCCCCTCTGAAGCTCCCAATTTTGGCAGAAATATCTCTTTAGTAGGCAGATATTTCTGCCTCGAGATTATATCAGAGGGGGACTTCCCTATATCAATAGGCTTTCGCGGCATAAACGCTAATGAATTTGATAATTTAAGCAATTTATTTTTAAAAATTGGCATAGAAAAATAAACCCTTGAAAAAGGACTAAAATAAAGATATGATTATTTTAAGAGATATAGTATTATCTCTTATGCCCATGCCCTTGTGGAATTGAACAGTTCATCTAAAATTTTGAGGATTTCAGAGTCTGTTTCCTCATAGGAAAGTGTGGGTCTTTTGTTGATAGGCTGTCTCCAGGGGTGATTCTCTGCTGGGATAGCCTTTTTACTTTGTTTGACCTTTTTAGGCAGGTTTACCACTGCCTTCTTAGGTCTTTCATCCAATGTTTTAGTATCATAAACAATATTAGAATACATAGCCTTTACACCTATTTTAGAGCTAGTCAACACTGTAAGCTTAGCCTTTGGCATAGCTGAAGCCTTCTTGCCATCTTTAACTAGCTGATAGTATTGTCCCTTATATGAAAATGCTGACCCTTCAATAATGGTACGATTCTCTTTTATACAAAGAATATGATCAAGATTCATATTTTCATCAAGGGATCTAAAAGCAGATTTAGAATCCTCAGGCACAACACCAAACTTTTTATTAAACTTTTTTATGAACTCAACTAAAAATGCATTTGCATCTTCCATATTAGTAATTTCATGAGTTTTAAATTCAACAGGAAGTCTACTTTGAAGAGTACCCCACAGCCTCTCAATACGTCCCTTAGCTTGTGGAGAGCCAGCAGGGATAATATTAACCCCCAATTCATCCATAGCCCTTCCAAATTGAGTCAAATTAACAGTCTTCCCATTAAGTTGTTCATCAATAGATAGCTTTCCCTCCTTAGGTGATACAAAAATACTATGACGATCAGAGTAAAGACTAGTTGGAATACCATGATTTAAAACAACTTGCCTAATGATCTCAAAATATCCTTTCATACACTCATTGGGTGTGAAATAGAGTGCAAGAATCTCACCTGTAGCATCATCTATAGCACCATGCAAATCAAAATTATTTCCACCCATAATCCATTCGTGTGGGGAAGCATCTATTTGTACCAACATACCTTTTCGAGGTTTTCTTTTTCTTCGATGATGTGTTTTACGTTTACGGTGTTTTTTAGGACTTTTAAACCCAGCTTTAGTTAAAATTCTATACACAGTAGGATAACTCACGCTAATGTCTTCATGTTCTTCTAATAACTCTTGGTAATGCATAAAATTAGCCTCTTTGTACTTAGTTTCCTTAAGTTCTATAATTGTATTTTCAGTTTCCACTAAAGTAGCATGCTTTGGTTTACGACCTCTATTTTTATGTATAATGAACGAAGGTCCTTCTTCTATGACTCCTTTCTTTAACCTTAAAACTTGTCGTTCACTTAGGTTTAAAACTTCAGCAGCATCTTTAATGGTTATTACCTTATCAATTGTTTGATTAATGACTCCAAGCCTAGATATTTCTTTTTGGGTCATATTATATATCTCCTCTCTCATACATGACATTTTATCAGAATAAATATAATATGACATTATCATAGAATAACTACATTCTTAATTAATTATTGATTGACGGATGGATATCCATTTGTTATTATAAAAGCGA
>CAZPZN010000210.1:0-2043 GCA_964590735.1 uncultured Tissierella sp. | reverse complement strand
ATCATATATTTCTATCCTATTCTCAGCCTTAATGGAATAATCCCTATGAACGATAGCATTTGCAACTGCTTCTCTATAGGCAACAAAGGGTACTTGTTCAAGGGTTTTCCTATAGGCATCCTGGATTATTTCAGCTGTATTTATATGTTTATAATAAAAATCAACAGATTTATCAAACATTTCTAGGATGGATAAGTTATTTAGATATATTCTATCCCTTATATTTGCTATAGTATTGCCTTCGAATCTAATTAATGAAATCCCAGAATTACTAAGAGGGTTATTATCAGATACAAGAGCCGCAGCATTAGTATATTTATCATTTCTAATAAGTCCCAAAGTCTTTAATATATCTGGTGAAAGCATATTTAGACCTAGAATCTCTCTTAATTTCTTACTAAGATAATCAAATTTTAGATTATCCTCTTGAGTAAATATCTCATCATATCCTTGATTCCTACCATTTAATATAAGATTCTCATAGTCATATCTATCAACGACAATTGTTGACGTATCCATTCTTTTATAGGCTTTATTATCATATAAGTATGGAGTATTTTCACCATGGTAAACCTTTAATATTATAAGAGTTTTATCATTTAACACTTTTTCTGTAATTTCATAATAAGGTCTCGGAGAGATTGAATCATTTATTGAGTTCTCTAATTTTAATCTCAAAGAAACCACATCATTAACGCCTACAATATTTAGATCATCATCAATACCGATTATTATTTCACCATCATGATAATTTGCATAGGCTGATACAGTTTTTAAGATATTTTTTGTAAATTCTCTCTTGAACTCCAAATTTACGGTTTCTGCCTTAAATACCATGTCCATAATATCCCTCCTAGGAGTTGTGAACGATGATTTATTCGTTCACTTATATGATATCATTTATTGCTTTGTTGTCAACAATCTTGTTTTTAATTTTATAAGCATTTAATATCACCCTATTCTATTCACTAGCTTCTCCTATATAGTAGCTCTTTCTCCTACCTGGATGATCCTGTAGCTATGGAAGTTCCCCTCCATTAAACAATAGATACAGTTACAAGATTAACTAGTTTAATTATACCCTAAAATTCATATAATCCTTATCGTAATTATCAAGCGCAAATCCTGGACTTGCATTATGATAAACTTTACCAATACCTATTATAGTTCAATCAAATTTATCAATTATACTAAATCTCACGATTATTCTATAATGAGTTTAGGTTAAGTATCTGATGCAATTGAATCAGATACTTAAATAATAATAATTAAATAAATGGAGGGATAGTATGGACAAAAAGACTATGGCATTTACAATTTCAGCATTAGGTATTGCTATTAACATCGTTCTAGGATCAGTTGCTGAGTTTCTAAGCATTCCTTTGGTGTTCCTAGATACTATTGGAACAATTTTTGTTGCGGCTATATTTGGTCCTTGGTATGGTGCAGCAACAGGTGGATTAACCAATGTTATTCAGGGATTACTTACTAATCCAAAGAACATTCCTTTTGCAATTGTTAATATTGCAGTTGCTATTGTTGTTGGACTTATTGCAAGAAAATACAAATTCGGGCTAAAAACTGCAATAATTACTGGACTTATTTTATCTGTCGTTGCTCCTCTAATTGGAACTCCAATTGCCACTTATGTTTATGGTGGTATCACAGGGGATGTAAATGATATCTTCTTTACATGGCTCGTACAATCAGGACAAAAGATATTTACAGCAGCATTTATACCTAGAATTACTAGTAATTTTGTGGACAAGATACTAAGCTGTGTATTGGTATCCATATTAATTAAGAGACTACCTAAGCAATACACTCAAGGAGCAAAATAATGGAAAGAAGTAAAAAAGTCGTATTTATATCCCATTGTATTTTAAATCAGAACACAGTAGTAGAACCCCTTGCTAGGGCAAAGGGAGCCTATAGGGATATTATCCGTACAATTATGGATTCAGAAGTTGGTATACATCAATTACCTTGTCCAGAATATAGGCATTTAGGTCTAAAAAGAAAACCAATGTCAAAAGAGGAATA
>CAZPZN010000209.1:0-2187 GCA_964590735.1 uncultured Tissierella sp. | reverse complement strand
GTACGGTTCTGTGAGGGAAAGAGCCGCAAGGCTCAATCTACTCGACCGGGTTTAAGGCCCTAAAGAATGACCCTAGTAATTGTGAATTGATAGCAATGGGGTGTCTTTTTGAACGTATCGAAGGAAGTAGCACAAAATATAGTAGAAGAAATGAAAAAGATAATTAATCAAGATGTAAACTATTTTGATACCAATAGCATTATTATTGCTAGCACGGATAAATCAAGAATAGGAAATTACCATGGTGGTGCTAAGAAGGTTTTAGAAAGTAATGAAGACCTAGTCATAAAATATGATGGGCAATTTGAAGGAGTAAGAAAAGGTATTAACGTCCCCGTCTATTTTGATAATAAGATAGTAGGGGTTATAGGTATAACAGGAGAAAAAGAAGAAGTAGAGAAATACGGGGCAATTATCCAGAGGATGACTGAAATCCTAATAAGAGAATCTTATTTGTTGGAGCAAGAGAGTATAACTAGGGAAAGTAGAAGGCAATTTATTGAAGAATTACTATTTAGAGATAATATAGATGTTAGAGCTTTAACAATGCGAGGAGAGTTATTAAATATTAAGACAAATATCCCTAGGGTAGTTATAGTGTCAAGGATTTTAGATAATGATGATAAAGAAGTAGTCTTATCTCCAATTAATAATGAGAAGATCCTAAGCTCATATCGGAATCAAATCGATAATGATAATGGAAATGTGATAGTTCAAAGTGGTACAAGTATAATAATGATACTTAAAATAATATCTAAAAATAATATAAATAGGATAATTGACAATATTAAAACTAATCTAAGATCATTTAATGATATTAATTTTTATTTTGGCATAGGAAATACTAGTAATAATACAAAGGAAATAAAAAGATCGTATATAGAAGCAAAGAAAGCAGTTAATGCAGCCATTGTCTTACAAAATGTAGAATTATTGTATTATGACGATATGGATATTGGTCTATTGATCAATGATATCCCTAAGGAGACAGTAGAGGTTTATAATGAAAAAATCCTTGGCAAACTTAGCAAAGACCAGGTCATTGAGTACAATGTGATTTTAAATTCCTTTATTAGGCATAATGGTTCTATAACTAAAATATCTGAGGAACTATTTATTCATAAGAATACCCTTCAATACCGACTAAATAAGCTGGGAGAATTAACAGGGTACGATCCAAGAGTAATAGACCAAATGGTAGTCCTATATTTAGCCTTTAAACTATATAAACTATGATTAAACACCCTAGAGATCTCTAGGGTGTTTTGTTATATGTACCAAAATTTTGGAGTTGAAAATATAAAACGTTGTCATCCATAACATAGATTAATGATTGAATAAATTATAGACTTACATTAGGTGAGTTGTAAACGTTTATGGATTTTATTGAAAGTAGGGATGCGGATGAAAATTATTATTGCATCTGATTCATATAAGGGAAGCTGCTCTACAATAGAAGTTGCTAATTCTATTGAAAGAGGATTTAGAAGAATTTATAAGGATTTAGATGTAGTGAAGATACCAGTAGCTGATGGTGGAGAGGGAACAGTAGATGCCTTAGTTATTGGTACTAATGGAAGATATGAAGAAGTAGAGGTAATGGGACCCTTGGGTGATCCTTTAATAGCAAGATATGGGATAATTCATGGGGAAATAGCTGTAATTGAAATGGCTGCTGCTTCGGGACTTACATTGATTACAAAGGATAGGTTAAATCCACTAATAACCACTACATATGGAACAGGTCAGCTGATAAAAGCAGCAATGGAAAAAGGAATTAGAAAGATACTAATCGGTCTAGGTGGATCAGCTACAAACGATGGAGGAGTAGGAATGGCTCAAGCCTTAGGATTTTCCTTCAAAGATGAAGCTGGTAAAGAAATCTCTTTCGGTGGAGGAGACCTTGGCAATATAGTGACAATCGATATATCCGGGGCTAACCAATTGCTAAATGAAACTGAGATTATTGCAATATCTGATGTTGAGAACCCATTATGTGGTGCAAGTGGAGCATCTTTCATATTTGGTCCGCAAAAGGGAGCCAGTAAGGATATGGTAGAGCTTCTAGATAATAACCTTTCTTATTTTGGGAAATTGATTAAGGACCAACTAGGTACGGATGTAATAGATGTCCCAGGTGCAGGTGCTGCTGGAGGATTGGGTGCAGGACTTATTGCATTTGCTAAT
>CAZPZN010000208.1:0-2189 GCA_964590735.1 uncultured Tissierella sp. | reverse complement strand
ATTTAATGATAAGCCCGATACTTAATCGGGCTTATTTTAACGATTATTTACATACATCTATCCAAGTTCCCTTAGTCACTTCACTTAGATAATCTACATCGATTCTTAAACATGTATTGGGTTCGCCGGCAGCTGGATAAACATGGTCAAATATTTTAAGGGACTGATCCAAATAAATATCTAGTTCCTTATTTAGGCCGAATGGACACATTCCCCCCATGGGATGTCCTGTTGCTTCCATCAAATCATCTGGACCTATGAATTTCGGCTTTTCCTGAAAATAGTCTTTGAATTTTCTATTATCTATTCTTACATCACCTTTGGCAACTATTAATATATCTCTTTCTTTAAGCCTTAAAGCCATTGTCTTAGCAATTCTTGCAGGTTCAACACCTAGTGCATTAGCTGCCAATTCCACTGTCGCCGTGCTTTCTTCCATTTCTAGTACCTTTAGATTTAAACCCTGATTTTCAATATGTTTCTTTACACTTTCTAAAGTCATATTATCAACTCCTAAAAAAAATCTGATAGAACTTATACCATTCTATCAGATTTCATATCTTTTTTGTATTTGATTTAAATATCAGTAGTAATTGCAACGAGGTGGGTGATTAAGACACGCCACCTATTGAGTAATATGGAACCTGGCCGCTTTAAGAAGCGGGGGATATATATACCTAGTTATTAATTGTGATACCAGTAATATACCCTTTGATATCTTAACCTTGGTAGAATGCCTTATATGCTTTATAGGTTTCATAAAGGTCAATTTTACTTACTAGCTCAACTGGGGCATGCATGCTTAACATTGGAGTACCGCAGTCTACTACTTCTGCACCTTTATTGGCAAGAATATATGCAATAGTGCCTCCACCGCCTTGGTCAACTTTACCAAGCTCACCTACTTGCCATGTTACTTCATGTTTATTAAAGACTTCCCTTACATGAGCTAAGAATTCTGCATTAGCATCATTTGAGCCAGATTTACCTCTAGAACCTGTGTATTTACTAATTGTTACACCTTTTCCGATAAAGGCTCCATTTCTCTTGTCGTGTACATCAGGAAAATTTGGATCAAAGCCAGCTGTTACATCTCCTGATAATACCTTGGAATTGCTAAATGCTCTCTTTAAGTCTAAATGAGAAGTTTTACCTTGCAGATTAAGAAGTTCTGCTACAACATTTTCAAAGAATAATGATTCCATACCTGTGTTACCCATAGACCCTACTTCTTCTTTATCTACAAATAATCCTACAACATTATCCACTGCGTTCTCTGCATCAAATACACCCTTAAGAGCTGCATATGAGCATACTCTATCATCATGACCGTGTGCTGATATCATGCTTCTATCGATACCTACATCCCTTGCCTTACCAGCTGGGACTATTTCAATTTCAGCTACAGTAAAGTCTTCCTCTTCTATTCCATATTTTTGATTTAAAATATTTAGAATATTTAGTTTTACCTTCTCCTCTATCTCATCATCCTTATAAGGTATACTACCAATTATAGGATTTAAACCTTCTCCTGTTATTCCTTCGCCCATCTTCTTATCCATTTGATCCTTAGCTAAATGCGGAAGTAAGTCAGTTATATATAAAACAGGATCTTTGTCATCCTCTCCAATAACAATTTCTACCTTCTCTCCCTTTCTATTGAACAAGACACCATGAAGAGATAGAGGAATTCCAACCCATTGATACTTCTTTACTCCACCATAATAATGAGTCTTAAGCATTCCAATTCCACCGTCTTCATAAAGAGGGTTTGCTTTTAGATCCAATCTTGGAGCATCTAAATGGCTGCCTACAATTCTCATTCCCTTATCTAAGCTCTTTGAACCTATGGAAAATAAGGCTACACCCTTCCCTTTGTTAATAGCATAAATTTTATCTCCTGATTTAACTTGACCCTTAGCCATTACTTCTTCAAAGGATATATATCCATTAGCTAAAGCCTGCCTTACTACCTCATCAGTGGATTCCCTCTCTGTCTTACCCTTATCAAGAAAATCCTTATAACCTTCTGCAAAATTCATTACCGTATCCAGCTCCCCATCCTTAAGCTGTTCCCATGCATTCTTATATTTTTTGCTTAACTTTTTTTGTAGTTCTTTACCTTTTAATTCAACTGACATTTAATCGCTCCTCCTATAATATGTTTAGACCCGTGAAAATATAGTGTC
>CAZPZN010000207.1:0-2216 GCA_964590735.1 uncultured Tissierella sp. | reverse complement strand
TTACAATCACATTTGCAGATTTTACATTTTAACTTTAATTGATTTATAAAGTTTCAAGTTTAATAGTATCTTGTGCAATATCATACCATCAACTGATTCCTACATTAATTATGCACTTTTCTAGTTGATGTTGAGGTGAACACACTTTATTAACTATAAAAACCTGAATTATATCGGCTAACAAGAAATTTGTAGAAATCCCTACCTTCAATTTGAAGACATAGCAAAATAATATACCATGCTTAAATCGGCACCTTGAAGGTGCCTTTTTATATGATTAGAATCCTTGGTAATCCGAAACTTATATGATAATATAAGATAAACTTATTTTACTAATATTTTCTAATAGATGCTTGGGAGAGCTGATGATTATGAAATTAAAGAACAACTCTTTATTTAAGGATACATATATGAAGTACTTTGATGAGATATATGGTTATTGTTTTTTAAGATTAGGATATGATAATGGGGAAGCAGAAAATTGTACTCAGGAAGTCTTCACTATACTATTTAAAAAGTGGAATAGCTTGTCTAATTTAGATGATATTCGAGCATGGCTATATAGAACGGCAGATAATGTCTTAAGAAATCATTATAGAAAAAATTCGAAGAATAAATTAAATGTGCCAATAGATGAAAAAATAGAGAATAATATTCTGATGAGCCATTATGATGAATATGAAGGTTTTGAGATTATATCCTCTTTAACCCCAGACGAACAGCAGTTGCTAAAAGAATACTATTTAGATAAAAGCACTGGAAAAGAGCTTGCTGTGAAATATAAACTTTCGAAGAATGCATTATATGTGAAAATATATAGAATAAAGGTAAAGCTAAAAAATATCTTAAAGAATGAAAAGATATAGTAAGGTTTTGGACTTTATAGTACATTACATATATGAGGAGAGAGATTATGGATAATGATAGGATAACTAATAAAATGTTGAAGGATGGTTCTATAGAATATTCCAGAGAATCTTTAGATAGCCTACTTAGCAAGGAATTAATTAAGCCATATCCAGATAGGGATTATGACTTGATTAAGGAACTTACACAAACAATTATTACTTTAGATGATAAAGAAGTTAAGATTGATAAAAATAAAAGCTTTGAAAATCTAATGATAAATTATGGGAAGAGAGAGAGGGCTAGGTTCAGAATCTTTCGGAGTGTAGCTGCAGCTTTGCTGGTATTTACATTACTATTTACTGTCAATATGGCCTCCATATCGGCATTTAATATAGATTTATTTGGTGAAATAGTAGAATTTGGTGATGATCTAATAAGATTTAATTTTAACAATACAGGACAAAAAAATATAGAGCTAGAAAAATCAACTGAAGATCCCTATGGACTTAAAGCAGAAATTGATAGATTAGGAATTATATCCATGCTTCCTACCTATATACCTGATGGATATGGGCTGAAAAGCTTAGAAACAGATAGTATAGAAGAAAATAGTTATGATTATTTATCGTTGAATTACAGTAATGATGAATACATTATAAATATCGATATTACTCAATATAACGATATGATTTCAGATAATATAGGCTTACCTAGTGAAAATGGAAACTTGGAACGGATTAATATCAATGAATTAGATATATTTATATTATCAGAAGATGGGTGGTATAGAAGCATATTTTCTAAAGGTTCAGTAGTATATGGAGTTTCTACTAATTCTGATTATGCAAGCTTATTAGAAATTTTAAAATCATTTAAATAACAATAAAAAACTTCTTAAGTTTTACATGCTTTAAGAAGTTTTTTAATTATCTAAAAAATATTTGTAAGATTTTTAGCTTCTGATGACATTACATTAGTGAAGGGATAATTAATGATTTCTATTTAAAATAGGGGTTGGATTTATTGAGGAGAATAAGTTTATGTATTATGCTAGTATTAATAATTATATCATCAAGCATTTCAGTATTTGCACAGGAACTAGAAGTGGAGGAAATACTGAAACCAACAGGAGTTATGTCGAAGGACAAGAATATTGCAGAAGGTTTAAACAATAGTGAAATAACAGCTGCTAGGGAAAGTCTTATAGAGTATACAAACTTAAGGTTATATTTAAGCAGTGGAAGAAAGCTAGTGATAGAAGCTAGGACAAGATGTATAGAACAAGTAGATAAGGTCGGATTTACGGATATATCCCTTCAAAGATGGAATGGCAGTAAATGGGTCAATGTAGTGACACCATGGGATGA
>CAZPZN010000206.1:0-2223 GCA_964590735.1 uncultured Tissierella sp. | reverse complement strand
CGCAATCTGAGCACCTTCCTGAAACCGGCAGGGTATTATCCCCTACAACCCCTATATTATAAAAAAGAGACCTATCGGTCTCTTTTTTAGCTTGCTATTATATTTTCTTCTGCCGATTTTACAGGATTTACTATGCATTTTGTCGGACACTTTTCTACACATATCTGACAATTTGTACACTTATCATAAATGATCTTAGCAAGGTTATTTTCAAATGTAAATGCATCTGAAGGACAGTTTTTAACACATATCTTACATCCTATACATCCAATTGAACAATTTCCTCTTACGACCTTACCAGGATCTTCACTCTTGCACTTAACTATTGCTTCATTTTCATATGGTACCATTTCTATTATCTTCTTAGGACAAACTCCAACGCACTTTAGACATGCTGTACACTTTTCTCTATCAATTACTGCAATACCATTTACCATTCTAATCGCATCAAACTGACACACATCATAACATGTACCACAACCTAAACATCCATAAGCACAAGACTTTTGTCCATCTGATAATCTAGTGGATATTCTACAATCTTGAATTCCTTCATATACGTATTTATCCTTTGCCTTATCACAATCACCTTGGCAAAGTACTACTGCAACTTCCTTATCTACTACAGCAGAATTTAAGCCAAGAATTTCAGCTATATGATCTGCAACCTTTTGTCCTCCAATGCTACAAGCATTAACAGCAGCTCTTCCTTCAGCAAGAGCTGTAGCCAAACCACCACATCCAGGAAAACCACATGCACCACAGTTAGCCCCAGGCAATGCACGGTTTAACTCTTCTACTTTAGGGTCTACTGGAACTTCAAAGAATTTTGATGCTACTGATAATATAACACCAAATCCAATTCCTAATCCCCCTAATGTCATTACAGGATAAATAATATTATTCATCTCATTACCTCCTAAACTAGTCCAGCAAAGCCAGCAAAGGCTATGGACATTAAACCGGTAGCAATAAGAGTGATCGGAAAGCCTTCAAGAGCCTCAGGAATATCTGCTAATTCCAATTTTTCTCTTAATCCTGCCATAAGTACCAAGGCTAAAAAGAAACCTAATGATGCGCCAACTGCACTAGTTGTCGTTTCTATTAATGAATAGCCTTCACGTATATTTAATATTGCTACTCCCAGAACTATACAGTTTGTGGTAATAAGCGGGAGATAAACTCCTAATGCATTATATAGAGTAGGACTCATTTTCTTTATTGCCATTTCAACAAATTGAACTAGTGATGCTATTACTAATATAAATACTATTGTCTGTAAGTATTGAATATTTAGTACATCTAAAATATATTTCTGAATGATAAAAGTTACTACAGATGCTAGAGTTGTAACAAATGTTACAGCAATACCCATTCCCGTAGCAGTATCCATCTTACTAGATACACCTAAGAAGGGGCAAATACCTAAGAATCTAGCAAATACATAGTTGTTTATAAATATTGTAGATACTAGTATCGTAAAAAGATTACCCATTTAGTTCTCCTCCTTTAATTAGTTAGTTGTTGCTTGAGTCTTCTTCAGTACAGTTCTAAATAATGCTATTAGAATTCCAAGAAGAATAAATGCCCCTGGTGCAGCTACGAATATTCCAGCGGGCTGAAAACTTTCTGGAAATAAGGATATCCCAAATGCTGAACCTGAACCTAGCACTTCTCTTGAAACACCTAAAATTGTTATAGCCATAGTAAACCCAAGTCCCATACCAAGACCATCAACTGCTGATGGTAAAACCCCATTAGTGTATGCAAAAGCTTCAGCACGAGCAAGTATTAAACAGTTTACTACAATTAAAGGAATAAAGATTCCTAGGGCTGAATAAATAGCCGGTGCATATGCATTAAGGAACATATCAACAATTGTTACGAATGTTGCTATTACTACTACAAATACAGGAATACGAATTTCCTCTGGAATTACCTTTCTCAATAAAGAAATGGCAATGTTAGAACATAGTAAAACAGCAGTAGCCGAAATACCCATTGCTAAACTGTTAATTGCAGTAGATGAAACTGCCAGAACTGAACACATACCAATTAATTGTACAAATATGGCATTTTCACTAATTAAACCATTCTTAAATATTTTCATAAGTTTCATATTCTACACCTCCAACTCTAATCAAATAAGTAATTTACAAAAGCGTCTATAGAACCATTTACACCATATAGAACACCATCTGTAGTTACAGTAGCCCCAGATAA
>CAZPZN010000205.1:453-2263 GCA_964590735.1 uncultured Tissierella sp. | reverse complement strand
AACCTTCCAAAAGGGGTATATAACATGGTTACTGGAAGTGGAAGTAACGTAGGAAACTTAATTAGTAAAAATAAAAAGGTCAGGATGTTAACTTTTACAGGTTCCACAAGTGCCGGAATACAAGTGGGTAAACTTGCTATGAAGGATGTTAAAAAAGTCATACTAGAATTAGGAGGAAAATCTCCATCTATAATATTAGAAGGTGCTGATTTGGACCTAGCAATAAGGAAAACTCTAGACAGTATCTATAATGACACTGGACAAAGTTGTAGTGCCTATTCTAGATTGTTAATACCAATTCATATGAAAGGAAAAGTTGAAAAATTAATTATTGAAAAAACTAAGGAATATAAATTTGGAGACCCTGCAGATCCTGATACTATAATTGGACCTTTAGCATCTAAAAAACAATTTGACAATGTTAAAGAGTACATTGAAAAAGGCTTGGAAGAGGGTGCAAAACTATTTTTAGGACAAGTTCCTCGTGATGATAGTAAAGGTTATTACGTTGGACCTACAGTATTTACAGATGTAAAAAATAATATGGAAATAGCACAAAATGAAATCTTTGGTCCAGTTCTTTCAATTATAACCTATAACGATGTAGATGAAGCTGTAGAAATTGCTAATAATACTAACTATGGTCTTTCAGCAGCAGTATTTGGACCTGAAAGAGAAGCTAGAGAATTTGCTAATAGAATTAAAGCAGGTGCAATTTTGGTGAATAATGGAGGGTATACCTTAGAGGCACCTTTTGGAGGATACAAACACTCAGGAATAGGAAGAGAAGGCGGTATTTATGGTATAGAGGAATATCTTCAAGTAAAAGCGATATATAGATAATACAAACTACAACAATATTTCATGTTATAGTCTAATATAAAAATTATAGAATAACAAAAGGCCTAATGATTTAAGTTATTTTTTGTAATCGTAATGAACTCCATGAACACTGGGGACCTGCAGCGTGGGCATTATACTGTGTATTTGCTCTTTGTGTATCATACCATTTCCTTGTAAGAAAGAAAGAAGGACTAAGTGTAAGTGCAGTGGTAGGGCAAGTAATAGGAGAGAAAAGGGCAAAGGGACTCCCAGGGAAGATAATGGATTTTATTTATATATTTAGTTCCATTGGAGCAATTGGCTTGGCTTTAGGTTTAAGTATGAATATGATTGCTGAAGGGATTAGTGCAGTTACAGGATTACAAAATACTTTTATGCTTAAAGTTATTCTTATATTAATATGTACAGCAATTTATTCCTTCAGCTCAGTTATTGGAATAGAGAAAGGTCTTTCAAAACTTGCCGATAGGAATACTATAGCTTTCTTAGGTTTTGCTGTTTTTATCTTACTTGTTGGACCGACTATATATACCATAGATAATTTCGTAAACAGTTTAGGAATAACGATACAAAACTATTTTAGAATGAGTTTATGGTCAGATCCTTACAATGTGAGTCAAGGGTTTAATAAAGATTGGACAGTGTTTTTCTTCTTATATTGGCTAACATTCGCACCGTTTTTAGGATTATTTACTACTAGTGTATCAAAAGGAAGAAAGATAAAGGAAGTAATAGCAAATATGCTTATAAGTGGTTGTTTAGGAATACTTTTCTTCAATGGAATATTAGGTAGCTACGCAATGCACTTAAACTTAACTGGAGAAGTTAATGTTGTAGACCTTTTAACTAAAGTAAGTGGAGATAAAGCTATTATAGAGATTCTAAATACATTACCTCTAGCAGCCATAGCCATATCCGTATTTATACCCATAAATGTTTAGTTATATGCTACACAACATACCCAAAA
>CAZPZN010000205.1:0-443 GCA_964590735.1 uncultured Tissierella sp. | reverse complement strand
CCATAGCCGTATTTGTAATTGTAGCAATACTTTTCCTAGCCACTACACTAGACTCTACAGCTTCTACTCTAGCATCAGTTTCAATAAAAGGTCTAAAGGAGGGAGAGCAATTTTCTCCTATGCTTAGATTTTTCTGGTGCATAATGTTATCACTTGTTCCCCTTACAATGATTTTTATCGATGCTTCACTTGATACCTTCAAGACCTTATCTATAGTAACAGCGGTACCGATGCTAATTTTGCTCATAATAATGATTTATGGTTTTATTAAGCATATGAGACAAGACTTCGGATTGAAGACTAAAGATCAAATCATAGAACAGATGGTGGAAAATGACAAAAACATGGCGGATTCTGCTAATGTATAAACGGCCTTAAAAGCGAGTATGTAAAGTTGTTTAATCTTAGGGAAGGATTTACAAGGAAAGATGACAGGCTACCTA
>CAZPZN010000204.1:0-2272 GCA_964590735.1 uncultured Tissierella sp. | reverse complement strand
TACAAAACCTGTATTTATCAAAACAGATTTCTGTCTAGATTTATTTTCTTTAGACCGAACCGAAGCTACTGAACTATTTACAAAGCATATGAATGAAATCAATGAGGATAATTGTCTAGAATACGATGAATTTTATAGGTTAACTGATGCTGAAGTAAGGGATAGGATTTATGCAATGGGCGTTCGAAGCATAAGTGAACTACAACAATATGATAAAGAGAAAAGAAACGAAATCCTTAGAATGCTAAAAGGTATTAATGGCGTGTCAATAAGGCAATTATCAAGGATAACAGGTGTATCAAAGAGTTTAATAGGTAAATTATAACGAGGTGAAGATGTCCCCTGCTTCTTTAAGTGGCTAACGCTAAATTAAATATTTAGAGTTAGCCACTTATCACGGACGCTCTAACACACCATCTAACACAATGATTGACTAGGTGTGTTAGATGTGATAAGATAGTGTTAGATATTGATAGAGAGGTGAAAAAAGTTGAAAAACAAAGAAAGTACGACTGTTGAATTTAAACAACAAATTGTGGAAGACATTAAGAAAGAAGTTGTAGCTTTTGCTAACACCGAGGGAGGAACTATATATATAGGCATTTCTGATAATGGTGATGTTATAGGGTTAGAGAATTTAGATGAAGTTTCGTTGCAGATGTCTAATATGATAAGAGATGCTATTAAACCGGATATCTCTATGTTTGTTAGTTATAATGTTGAAATAATAGAAGGCAAGGATGTTTTAAAGGTTATTGTACAGAGGGGTACAGAATGCCCTTATTATATTGCTAAAAAAGGATTGCGACCAGAAGGTGTATTTGTTAGACAAGGAGCATCTTCTGTTCCTACATCTGTAAGTTCAATACGTAGAATGATTAAGGAAACAGATGGTGATGTATTTGAAGATGTTCGCTCCTTAAATCAAGAATTAACATTTAAATATTCTACGATTGAATTTGAAAATAGGGGATTGGCATTTGGCAAAATGCAGATGAAATCACTAGGAATTATAAATTTAGATAATATGTACACTAATCTAGGTTTGCTTCTTTCTGATCAATGCACTCATGCTATTAAAGCCGCAGTTTTTGAAGGAATATCTAAATCAGTATTTAAGGATAGACGAGAATTCAACGGATCCTTGTTAAAACAACTTAATGATGTTTATGACTATATTAATATTTATAATAGGACTAGGGCAGAGTTCTCAGGACTTGCAAGAATAGATAAACGTGATTATCCTGAGGAAGCACTTCGTGAATCTCTCCTAAATTCTCTGGTTCATCGGGAATATGCTTATAGTGGTAGTACTCTTGTAAATATATTTGACGATAGAATTGAATTTGTATCTCTGGGAGGATTGGTAAAGGGACTGACTGTTGATGACATCTTTTTAGGGGTATCACAGCCTAGAAATGAGAAGTTAGCAGCAATATTCTATAGGTTAAAACTTATTGAAGCTTATGGAACGGGTATGCAAAAAATAATGGACAGTTATCAGGATTGGAACGTAAAACCTCAAGTTGAGTTATCGGATAATGCCTTTAAGATAATACTACCAAATACAAATATGAAGATACAAAAAGAAAACTTGAATTTTAATGAAAAAGCTGTCCTGTCATATTTATATGAAAAGGGTGAAATAAATCGTAAGGATGTTGAAAATTATTTATCTATTTCTCAGACCATGGCAGGAAGAATAATAAAGGGATTAATAGATAAGGGCTTAATAACCAAGATTGGTGGAGGTGCTAATACAAGGTATACAATTTATGAAGGATAGTTGACATGGTTATTAGCCACTTGCATACAGGAATTTTGTCCGTATTTATATGGTTATGGACGAAGTTCCTGTCCCCATGTCCACATATAAAAGGTGATTCCCAGCTGGGAATCACCTTTTATTGAGCTTTGTTCAATTTTTTAGTCTTCTTTCTTTTTTAGGAATAATCCTAATGCTAGGATTATACCACCTAATCCGCTGAATAACATTGGATTAGTTGATCCAGTTCTAGGAAGTATTGTTGTAGGTTTTACTTCTGGTGCTGCTTCTGGAACTGGTTCTTCAATTACTTCTACTTCTTCCAATACATCTGGAACCTCTTCAACTACTGGTGGAGCCTCAGGAATTACCTCTGGTATTTCCTCTATCTCTGGTGGTGTTGGAGTAGGAGTAGGTGTTGGAGGTGGTGGAGGAGTATCGTCGTCATCATCATCGTCATCGTCATCTCTTGGTGGTGGAACTCTCCTGTTAATGAATTCTACTTCT
>CAZPZN010000203.1:0-2285 GCA_964590735.1 uncultured Tissierella sp. | reverse complement strand
GTAGAATCAGAATTCAAAGAATCAGTAGATGCAGATGTGTTTGAAGACCAAATCGGTATGATGGAAATGGTTCTAGATGTAGACGCAATAGCAGAAACTATGTCAGCAATTAGAGAAGAACATACACAATTTTAATAAAAATTCCCAGAACCTAAAAAAATAGAGAGGGGGGAAATACATGGGGAAAATTAAGATAGTTCACTATATAAATCAATTCTTCGCAGGAATTGGTGGTGAAGAAATGGCTCATATTGAGCCAGAAGTAAGAGAAGAAGTAATAGGACCAGGTTTAGCTATTCAAGCAGGATTCAAAGGTGAAGCTGAAATAGTTGCTACAGTTATCTGTGGAGACAGTTATTTTGGTGAAAACATGGAAGAAGCTAAAGTTAAGGTTCTTGATATGATAAAGAAATACAGCCCTGATTTAGTAATTGCAGGACCAGCTTTTAATGCAGGTAGATATGGTGTAGCAGCAGGAGCTGTTACAGAAGCTGTTCAACAAGAGCTTGGTATCCCAGCTATTACTGGTATGTATATCGAAAACCCAGGTGCTGATATGTACAAGAAGAGCGTATATATCGTTGAAACAAAGAATAGTGCTGCAGGTATGAAAGATGCAATGTCTAAACTTGTTCCACTAGCTCTTAAATTAGTTAAAGGTGAAGAAATTGGTTCACCAGCAGAAGAAGGATATCATCCAAGAGGAATCAGAAAGAACTTCTTCACTGAAAAGAGAGGTTCAGAGAGAGCGGTTGATATGTTAGTTAAGAAACTTAACGACCAACCATTCGAAACTGAGTTCCCAATGCCTAGCTTTGACAAAGTAGATCCTAATCCAGCAGTTAAGGATATTACTAAAGCTAAGATTGCTATAGTTACATCCGGTGGTATTGTACCTCATGGAAATCCAGACCATATTGAATCATCATCAGCACAAAGATATGGTAAGTATGATATTGAAGGAGTTATGGACCTTGTAGAAGGCGAGTGGGAAACTGCTCACGGTGGTCATGACCCTGTTTATGCAAATATAGACGCAGATAGAGTTATCCCTGTTGACGTATTAAGAGATTTGGAGAAAGAAGGAAAGATCGGTTCACTTCATAGATATTTCTATTCAACAGTTGGTAATGGTACTGCAGTAGCAAGTGCTAAAGCATTTGCAGAAGAATTCAGCAAAGAGTTAGTAGCTGATGGAGTAGACGCAGTTATTCTAACTTCCACCTGAGGCACCTGTACACGTTGCGGTGCAACATTATATAAGGAAGTTGAAAGAGCTGGTATTCCAGTAGTTCACATGTGTACAGTAGTTCCAATATCATTAACAGTTGGTGCTAACAGAATAGTTCCTACAATAGCTATTCCTCACCCACTTGGAAATCCTGCACTAGACCCAGTTGAAGAAAAAGCTTTAAGAAGAAAGTTAGTTGAAACAGCTCTTACAGCATTAACAACTGAAGTAACTGAACAAACAGTATTTGACGTAAAGTAAAAAGAAGTTTATAATAAAAGGGTGATAAATTATTATCACTCTTTTATTTAGAATTACCAGTAGGGCTTAAATTTTGTGGAGGTGGGCAAATGAGTAGTTATTCAGTAATCAAGGGGACAAGTTACATTTTAGTACATGCTCCTGACATGGTTCTTCATAATGGTACGACACAAACAACAGAAATGATAGTAAACCCAGAATCAGAATATCTTAAAGTATTACCTAATTCTTTAAGAACATTTGATCAAGCAGTAAATTATCTTCCAAACCAAGTATATATCGGGAACCATAAGCCAGCGGAATTAAAGGTAGTAGCGCAGCCTTGGTATGACAAGAATGTAGAAGACGCTAGCAGATGGGGTAAGTTTGGAGAAATAATGCCTCAAGATGAATTCATTGGTATGATAAAAATCGTTGACGTATTTGAATTAGTTAAACTTGAAAAAGAATTTTCAGCATCAGTAAAAGAGAAATTAACTGCACATCCTTTAGTAGGTGAAGATTTAGTATCTAGACTTAAAGATGGCGATGATATAGCAGATATCGAACATGCAATTAACGACCAACACGCAGAAGCTTTAATGCATGACAATAAAATAGTGGGTTGTGTTAAGAGAGCTCATGATATTGATGTAAACTTAAATGCACATGTAATGTTTGAAAACTTAGTATCAAAGGCTTCAGCAGTTCTATCAGCACTTAACCTAATTGCTAAGAACAATATAAACCCAGAAGATGTAGATTATGTTTTAGAGTGTTCAGAAGAAGCATGTGGAGATATGAACCAAAGAGG
>CAZPZN010000202.1:0-2297 GCA_964590735.1 uncultured Tissierella sp. | reverse complement strand
ATGATCAGGAAAGGGTAAAAGAGTTGGGGTTAAATGAGTCTGATTTTCCAAATGGGTATTCAATTATTCATAAGAACAATGGAGAAACAACCGTTCAACTAACTGATGAAACTATATACACATTTACAGATGTGCATCTTAACTTTGTAAATGAATCAGATAGTAATAGGCTTTGTGCTACAACAAAAAAAGATGAATTTTTGAAACATTTAGGTGAGTATAACTTAAACGATATTCCACTTTCCGAGCAAACTTTGCCATACTTCATTGAAGTAAAGGATGGAAAGGTTATTAGTATTACTGAAAAGTTTAAATATACAATTTAACTTAGTGAGACTAATACTAGTTTAGATGGAGAGAAATTGTTCACCAAGGGGGGACTGGATACTTACGACATCATTATTATCCTCTTTAGAGCGAAAAAATACAAAAAAACACCGTTTTTTGACCCCCATTTTCGGGGTGATTTATAGATACATAGGATAAAAAGAATGATGACAGGGTAAAATGGGTAAACTCGTCTTGTAGGTTCAACAAATTAATTTCTCTGAGCAGTTAATGTAATCTGATAGTAGATTATGATGAGGACAAATAGATTTGTTTTTAGTTAACTGCGAGATTGATATTATAATTACCAGCACAGCATGGTCGCTATTTAAGAATTAATAATTCTTATTTGGCGATTTTTTATTATAATATAGCTGGCATGATAAAGAGACCGGAGTTCTAATCAAATATATTACAAAAGGGCATATTTTCAGATTTGGACTGCTATTTGCCTTGGGCGAGTACGATGATGCACCAGGAATGTGTGCTATTGGATTATTCCTATTCGTGGCCCTTCCTTTTTACTTCCCTGTTTGTTGACATATGACGATAGAGGAGTATAATAAGAGGTATAAATAGCATATGATATAAACTCCAAAGATATATATTGTAGCCCAATAAGAAAGGATGAAGATACTATGGATAATAACAATTCAATCTACTATCCTCCCGATGAAATGAATACTTTTCTACTACCGGTTACATTAGGATGTTCGTATAACAAGTGTAAATTTTGCTCTATGTATAAGGATGAAAAATATTTCCAAGTAGCCCTTTCAGATATAGAAATGCAATTGAAAAATGGATATGCCTATACTGAAAAGGTATTCCTAACAGGTGCAGATCCAATGTCTATAGGATTTGAAAAGATGAAGCAATTACTAGGTCTGATACACCATTATTTACCTTATTGCGCCTGTGTAGCCTCATATGCATCTATAAGGAGCATATCCAAGTATTCCCTTGAGGAACTGGCTATTCTTCATGATGCTGGTCTTAGATTGCTTTATATAGGGTTTGAAACAGGTATGGATTCCGTACTGGAATTTATGAATAAGGGACACACGGTAGACCAGGCCATTAAAGAAGGAAAGAAGCTAAATGAAGCCAAATTGTCATTTAATACTATTATCATGTATGGAATAGCTGGTAAGGATAAATCTGTAGAAAATGCAATTGCAACTGCTAAAATGATCAATCAATTTGTTACAAATAAGGTTATTACAATGAGTTTAAAGGTATTTCATGGAACAGACCTAGAAGCTGTGGTAAAAAGAGGTAAATTTATTCCTTCAAGTCGAAATGAACGTTTATTGGAGATAAAAACACTTATAGAAAACCTTCGACCTAAAGGGTCTCTGATAATTGATACAACCCATCCAACCAATATTATCAAGATAAAGGGCATATTGCCAAAAGATAAAGCAAGGCTAATAAAAGCAGTGGGTTAAAGAGGATTTACAATAAGGAGCAGAATAACCAGAAGACGCTCTGGTTATTTTTTTTAGAAGCGAGGTGAAAAGAATATGGCAAGACCTATGAAGTGGAGAAAGGTATGTTCTTTACCTGAAAACAGTAAATTTGGTCCTCTTGACCCACCTATGGATGGAAGGAATTATATAAATATGACCGTGGATGAATATGAAACCATTAGGCTTATTGATATGGATGGCTTTACCCAGGAGGAATGTGGCAAACAGATGAATATAGCCCGTAGTACCGTCCAAGTAATCTATAATGAAGCTAGAAAAAAACTGGCTGAATCCTTAGTAAATGGTAGGGTCCTATTAATTGAAGGTGGGGAATACCGCCTTTGTGATGGTTTTGGCAATGGATGTGGGCCAGGCTGTAATAGGAAGAGGCATGGTAAAGGAAATTGCTGATAAACACAATTTAAAGGTTCTTGCCTAACTTTTTGAATGACATGGGTGTTAGTGTAATCATTTCAGGAGGCATGGGTGGCGGAGCTA
>CAZPZN010000201.1:1998-2303 GCA_964590735.1 uncultured Tissierella sp. | reverse complement strand
CCTTATACATACCACCTTGTACAATACCAAATAACCCTTGTCTATCCCAATCCTTGTGATAATCCTTACATCTTTGTGCCCATCTTGTGGTTCTTTCCATAGAGTTTTTAACATATTCATAAGTTGCTGGATATGGAGCACACTCATCGAAGGCCATCATTATATCGGACCCAAGGGCATTTTGAATCTCCATAGATTTTTCAGGACTTAAAAAGTGTTTAGAACCATCTATGTGTGACCTAAATTCAACCCCATCTTCCTTTATCTTTCTTAAATCTCCTAGGCTAAAGACCTGAAATCCACCA
>CAZPZN010000201.1:0-1988 GCA_964590735.1 uncultured Tissierella sp. | reverse complement strand
CCCGCCTCCTTAACTAATTCATGACCTGGCTTTAGATATAGATGATAGGTGTTACTAAGTATTATCTCTGCTCCTAGCCCTTTAACCTCTTCAGGAGTCATAGCCTTTACTGTTGCCCTAGTGCCTACAGGCATAAAAACTGGAGTCTCAATATCCCCATGAGGGGTATGAATAATTCCAAGTCTTGCTTTAGAATCCTTAGATTCCTTTAGTAAATCAAATTTAATTCCCATTACATCCTCCATTAACCTTTAATAAAACAAATTTATTTAATAAACATTGCATCTCCAAAACTAAAAAACCTATATTTTTCTCTAACTCCTATATCATAGGCATTTAAAATCTTATCCTTTGATGAAATAGCACTTACTAGCATAAGTAGGGTTGATTCAGGTAGATGGAAATTCGTTATAAGACAATCCACTAGCCTAAAACTATATCCTGGATATATGAATATGTCTGTCCATCCAGAGCTTTCTCTTACTTTGCCATCTTCATCAGCTATGGTTTCTAGAGTTCTTGTAGAAGTTGTACCTACTGAAATAATTCTTCCTCCATTTGCTTTGGTATCATTGATTAAATCCGCTGATTCCTTACTCAATTCATAGTATTCGGAATGCATATGATGGTCTAGTACATTATCTACCTTGACAGGTCTAAATGTTCCAAGGCCTACATGTAAGGTCAAATATGCTACAGTTATCCCTTTATCTTGGATTGATTTTAGTAAATCCTTGGTAAAATGAAGACCAGCAGTAGGTGCAGCAGCTGAACCTGGATTCTTGGAATAGACCGTTTGGTATCTTTCCCTATCTTCCAACTTTTCAGTAATATAAGGGGGTAGTGGCATCTCACCTAACTGGTCTAAAATCTCTTCGAAAATTCCATCATAGGAAAACTTAATAATTCTAGTGCCATCTTCTCCAATAGATAGTATATCCGCCTTTAGTAGACCCCCACCAAATTCAATAGTATTTCCAACCTTACATTTCTTACCTGGCTTAACCAAGGTTTCCCAAGTATCTCCTTCTTGCTTTAAGAGAAGAATTTCTATTCTCTCTTCCTTGTTTGGTCGATTTCCAAACAATCTAGCAGGTATTACTCTAGTATCATTTAGTACCAATGTATCTCCTTTATTAAAATAATCTATTATATCTCTAAAATGCTTATGCTCAATTTGTCCAGATACCCTATCCAAAACCATAAGTCTAGAATCGGTTCTATTCTCAATAGGATATTGAGCTATTAATTCTTCTGGTAAGTCATAATAAAAATCACTTGTTTTCATAAATCTCCTTACTTTCCAATATACATTATTTCTACGCCACTATAATAGTGTGTGATTATATCAATATAATTATAACCTTGTTTTGCCATTTCCATAGCCCCATATTGGCTCATACCTACTCCATGTCCATACCCTCTACCTGAGACCACAAATGTTCCTGGACTACTTGTATTGGCATATAATGAACCAATTATATCTAGATTAGTAGAAGTCATAGCTCTATTTACCCTAGATCTAGAAACGCTAGTGGTCTTGCTATCCAAGATATACGCTCTGTCTAGATTAATTGTTAAAGGTCTAGATCCATTTCCGTCTAATACATAAACTCTAGAAGAACTTCCACCACCTGTATCTCCTCGACTTGTTATATCAAACCATCTACTTTTTAAAGCCAAAGCAGACTGCATTTTAACTCCAGATATGGTTTCAGTATTATCTGAACCAATTACTCTAAGGTTTTTAACCCTGTTGGAATCCGTAGTATCAATAATTTCAATTCCCTGGATTTCACCAACATTTACCCCAGCTGCTGAAAGTTTATTTTCCATATCCTTTAAAGAAAGTTCTACAGTCCATGAACTATTAGGACTATTAGCTGAAAATTCATCTTCTACGGCTACTAAATAAGGCAAGTTTCCTCCCCAGGAATTAACACTTGATTCTGTCTTACCTCCAGAAGTAGAGTGATAAGGCGTTTCAA
>CAZPZN010000200.1:0-2321 GCA_964590735.1 uncultured Tissierella sp. | reverse complement strand
CTGACATTTAATCGCTCCTCCTATAATATGTTTAGACCCGTGAAAATATAGTGTCTAAGTGTAATTTTTCAAGTAATCAATTCAACATTATTATTCCAATTATTACAGCCTTATAATAATACCCATTTTACTGCTTAAATATCAGTGAATAATCTTATAATACCTATATTGAAAGAAAAAACCTAATTTTATTGTAACACATATTTGTCACATGAATAAAATACAGAAATATATTTTTTAAAATAAGTATTGACTTTTTTTCAAAATAGTATTAAGATTGATTTTAATAAATAAATGCATTGACGGAGAGAAAGATATCCCATCTTACTTACAGCGAGCTGGAAAGGTGAAAGCCAGCATTAAGACGATATGTAATATTCACTCCATAGCAGATTTGTTTAACGGTAATTCAAGTAGACGAATCCGAAAGCCCATCGTTATAGGGGATAAGACTGTTAGGTCTGATTGAGTGATGACATTGTCATAATTAGGGTGGTACCGCGGATTAATAATCTTTCGTCCCTATAAATATAGCTATAGCTGTATTTATAGGAGCGAAAGATTTTTTTATTTACGCAAGTAACTATAAAAGTTACTCTTTCCTTCTAAAATCAATCATACTAACGAAACAAAAGCTTAATAAATAGTTTAAGCAAAATTAAAAGGAGGAAGTAAAATGAAAAAGGTAAGTAAATTATTAGCAGTAGGATTAGCAAGTATGTTGGTATTAACAGGATGTGCTACAGGTGGTACAAATAGTACAGATACTAATGACACTAATGATGAAGCAAAATATACAATTGGAATTAGCCAATTAGCTGAGCATCCAGCTCTTGATGATGCAAGACGTGGATTCGAAGATGGATTAAAAGAACTAGGAGTTGAAGCTGAAATCCTATATCAAAATGCACAGGGAGATATTCCAAATACAGTAGCAATTTCACAAAAGTTCGTTAAGGATGAAGTAGATTTAATATATGCAATAGCAACTCCTGCAGCACAGAGTGCTAAGCAAGCTACATCAGATACTCCAATACTATTCAGTGCTGTTACAGATCCAGTTCAATCTGAAATAGTTGCAGATTGGGAAAATGTAGGTGGTAATATAACAGGTACATCAGACATGGCTGATGTTAAAGGACAGTTAGAGATGTTCAAACAAATAGATCCAAGTATTGAAACCATAGGAATAATCTATAATACAAGCGAAGCTAATTCAGAAATACAAATTGCAGACGTTCAAAAATATGCACCTGAGCTAGGACTTAAAGTAGAAACAATAGGTGTAAGCAGTATTAATGAAATCCCACAAGCTCTAGATTCACTTCTTGGAAAAGTTGATGCACTTTATGCGATTAGTGACAATATGATAGCATCCTCAGTAGAGTTGGTTAATAAGAAGCTTCTAGAAAAGAACATGATTTCAGTAGGCGCTGAAGAATCCCAAGTAGGTGGTGGAATCCTTATTACTAATGGATTAAGCTACTATGAATTAGGAAAACAAACAGCTATAATGGCTAAGGAAATCTTAGTTGATGGTAATGATGTTTCAACTATTCCAGTTGGAATGGCTGAAAAGACTGTAACAGTTGTAAATGAAAAATCCCTAGATGCATTAGGCCTAGACAAAAATCTTCCAATATTCAAAGATGCAACTATGGTAGGAAATTAAGACACTGATATAAAAGTGATCTAATTTGGAGGTAAAGAGATGGATTTATTTGTAACATCCTTAGAACAAGGTTTAATATTTGCAATATTAGCAATGGGTATATTTATAACTTTCAGGATACTAAACGTACCGGATCTATCCGCTGAGGGGACCTTCCCCTTAGGCGCATTTATCTTTGCTAGGTTTGTTACTATGGGGCTTAATCCTATAGTAAGTACCCTATTGGCTTTCTTAATTGGTAGTCTAGCTGGGCTCTTAACTTCTACCCTATTCATTAAGCTTAAAATTCAACCAATCTTGGCGGGGATTCTTACTATGACCACTCTTTACTCCGTCAACCTTAGAGTTAATGGAAAGTCAAATGTTCCTCTTTTTAGCTATGATTCAGTTTTCGATTTAGGATCTACTTTAGTGGTTCTTGTTGGGGTTGTAGTAGCGATTAAGTTATTAATGGATTATTTTTTAAATACTGAAACGGGCTACCTATTAATAGCTACAGGAGACAACGAAACACTAGTTAAGTCCTTGGGAGCTAGCTCCAACAAGCTAAAAGTAATGGGCTTTATGTTGGCCAATGGTCTTGTTGCCCTAAGTGGTGCTTTAATGGCACAGTATCAAGGGTTTGCTGAAATCACCATGGGTTCTGGTA
>CAZPZN010000199.1:0-2338 GCA_964590735.1 uncultured Tissierella sp. | reverse complement strand
CTTTCTTTTAATTCGAGAGCCGACGCATTTAACGAAAGTATTTTGGGTACAAAAACCTGCTAAGAAAAATCAATAGGTTTTTCAGTTTTTTTATAATAAATTTTAAATGCAATAAAAAACATCTTCTTTTCAATTAAATGATATTTTTTTGCATGCTAAATAGACTAACTTGTATATCTGAGTTAGCCTAATTCATCTCTATTCTATTTATGGCTATTGCAATTCCATCACGCGAGCATAGTATATTCTTAGAAATTTATTAAGTGCAGCAATTTTAGCAACCTTTTTTGGTTTACCTTCGGCTTCTTTCTTTAACATATATAAATATACTGCTGAATCCTCTGTTGGCTTGACTGTTTTTAGACATTTCATGATTTCATAACCTGTCTTTCGCAGTAATGAAGAACCTCTTTTTGATATCTTTCGCCTCGTACCTACAAATGATCCTGACTCAAAAGGTGGAGAATCTAAGCCTGCATAAGCTATTAATGCACTTGCACTATGAAACCTTTTCACATCGCCAATTTCGGCAATTAACCTTGGTGCTAATACATCTCCTACACCACTCATAGCCCTCACAGTATCATATTCTTTTAAAGTCTTTGCGATAGACTGCATCTGTGATAAAATGTTGTATAGAGTTTTATTAACTTCTTTTAGAACTCTAACAGATTCCAGTACAAGCATTTTGGTTGATGGTGTATTGGAAGGAAGTGTTGGAATACCACTGCTTGCCATCGCATAAATTTTTCTTGCCTTGGACTCACTTGCGTGGTATCCATTCTTTTTAGCCCATTTCTGGTAACTTTCAATAAACCTTGATTCCGTCAACTTTGTTATGTTATCATAATGCCAGTAATTTTCCACAAAATCACTTAGCTTATCCTTAGTCGGATTATCAGACCTTTTTCCTGACAATAACTTCTTTATTCCTGGCATAGCTCTATCAAGAATACTAGTAAGTGCCAACTTACTATCAATTTTCATCTTTATATAATGAGAATATTGCCTCCCAAGAAACTTTAACTCTTCATATGTTTCTTCATTTGCTTCATGCTTAGTTAAGTGAAACCAGTTATCTATCCCATAATTTGCAATCCGTATAGAATCAATTTTGTCTGTTTTCCCTTTTCTAATAGCTGTAGAGGCATATTTCTTCATCACTAAAGGATTTATGATACTTACAAATAATTTCCTATCTAAAAAAACACTTAATAATGGTAGATGGTAGGCCCCTGTTGCTTCTAAAACTACTTTTACCTCTCCTTCTAAATCAAGTATTTTACTAGCTAATTCTGTAACCGATTCCTCAGTATGCATGATTTCAAATGGTGACTGGACTACTTCTCCATACGGCTTTAAAATGCAAACCATGCTTTTTTCTTTTGACACATCAATTCCTACACTTATCATAGTTAACCTCCATTATTTATTTTGTAATTGCAATCCATCTGCACTTATCACCCTTCATTTTGGTTAGTTACGCGAACGTTAATTAGTTCAACCTGCTTAATCGAATGCTTGCAATAAGAGATGGCTGGCAGTTTTTATGACGGATGTGATAATCCAAAAAAGACCACGCCAGGCCAATTACTCTCTTATTGTAAAAAAATAAGTGCAAATACTCAACATCTTTTATTTGATGTCTTGCATTTACACTTTTATAGTACCAAAAAGAGCCATATATGACTCCTGTTGGAAAATCACATATAGCTCTTATTAATTCAGTTTTATTAACCGGACATACCATGTCCACTTTTTAATAAATTATTTTATAATGGATCAGCACCATTTTCATTTAAGAAAACAAATATCTCATTCATCGGCTGGGGATATAGATGAGTTAAAGCAAATTCATATAAATCATGGCTTTCATTTCGTGGAATAAGTGAATGAGGAGAATGGTCAATAATGTGCTTACTTATTTTGTATGGTAGCCCTAATGCAAGACAAATAAGAATCAAGGTATTAATAGAGCCTTGGCTTTGGCCATTAACAATTCTCCTTGCTGCGCTTTCATCCATGCCTATTCTTTCACCTAAGTCTTCATAGGTAACACCTTTCCATTTACGAACCAAATCCAAGCAATGACGATAATCTGTTGTTAATCTACTATAAATATCTGTTTCTTCTTTAAGCACGCTTCTTAATAATTCTGACTGCTTTTCTGGTGTAGCATGCTGGTAGCCATGATTATATCCTACCGTAAATTTAATCTTAGAATCCTTTTCCCTATTGAGGAAACACTCGGTGAAATACCTTTCTCCTCCACCGGACTCTACGGTTAAATCAAAAATTAAACAACACTCATCCATATGGGTTAGGGCATATCTAGTAA
>CAZPZN010000198.1:0-2343 GCA_964590735.1 uncultured Tissierella sp. | reverse complement strand
ACCTAAATTAGGTGATGATATAGTCTACGCTTATGTGAAAGCATAAGAAGTTCATGGGTAAGATTACCTTGAGAACTGTATATATCTAGCGAATATATATGAATTAGCATAAAACTATAATGAACTTTGAAAACTTTATAAAAGCCTATAAGTAATAAAAACATTAGAATGTTATAAAACATATGTTCTATTATTGTTTAAATAGTAGTATAATAAACATAAGGGGGTGATAACGTGATAAAGTCAGTAAAAATAAGACTTATTCCTACATCAGAACAAGAAATAATTATGAATAAGACAGTAGGAGTAGCAAGATTTACTTATAACTGGGGTCTTTCTAAATGGCAAGAGATGTATAAAGAAGGTATTAATCCTAGTGGTAAGAAAATAAAGAAGATATTTAACAATACCATTAAAAAGGATGTAGAGTATAATTGGCTAAATGAAGTATCATCACAAGCAATATCCCAAGCATTTAGTGATCTTCAAGATGCTTTTGATAATTTCTTTACAGGAAAGGCCAAATACCCAAGGTTTAGAACCAAAAAAAGTTCTAGACGCTCTTTCTATGTAAGATATGACAGGATGAATATTAGGGGTGATACAACAGTGAACATAGAAAAGATTGGTAGAGTAAAATTCACCACCAACTATGAGTTACCTATACAAAAATCCTATGTAAATCCAAGATGCCACTTTGACGGTAAGTACTGGTACCTAACCTTTGGATTTGAGCAAGGCGAAAACCAAGTTGAGCTCAATGAAGACCTAAGTATAGGAATTGACCTTGGAATAAAAAATCTTGCAGTAATAAGTAGTATTGAAACTCCTATTAAAAATATCAATAAAAGTTCTACAATAAAGAAGCTAGAGAAAAAATTAAAGAGACTACAAAGAAAATGTTCAAGAAAGTATGAAGTGAATAAAAAGGGTAAGCAGTTCATAAAAACCAAGAACATCATAAAACTAGAACAAGAAATAAAACTTATTCATAGAAGACTAACAAACATAAGAACCAATCACATCCACCAAGCAACAAATATGATAGTCAAACAAAAGCCATATAGGATAGTATTGGAGGACTTGAACATAAGTGGAATGATGAAAAACAAGTATCTATCAAAAGCAATACAAGAACAAAAGCTAAAAGAATTTATAAGGCAAATGAAATATAAAAGTAAATTCAACGGTATTGATCTTGTAATAGCTGATAGATTCTTCCCTAGCTCAAAGAAGTGCAGTAGTTGTGGAAGTATAAAGACTGACTTAAAACTATCAGATAGAATATATAAATGCAGGTGTGGACTTGAAATTGATAGGGATAAGAATGCAAGTATGAATTTAAGTAGATATAAATTAGCATAAGTCATATAAAAAGATAATGCTAATGTGTACCATGCGTTGTATGGGAATTTAAGCCCTTGGACTGCTACACCAAACTAGAGTAGATTGACTGGTTTAATCAAAATAGAGCGGGATGAACAGGGAAGATTATTGGAAACGATAATCAAAATAAGATTTATAGGTTTTTATAAAGTTTTTATAGAGAATTATAAGTTTTATGCAACGGTAATTAAAATAAGTCATGTTGATTATGAAAATAATAGAAGGATGATACAGAGAAATCAGACAACGGATTATATTTTAAATATCCTTAAATACTTCCCAGAAGAAGATCCAATAAGACAGCATCTTAAGGGATATAAGTGGTGGAGAATTGACTTCCAAGATGAGGCTAAGGGTTTCCTTCCATATTTTAATTATGTTACAGGTGGAAAACAAAAAATGAGGACCTCAAGTAATGGTAATTATATTACTGCTAGGGAGTTAATGGCGGTTTATAACCATTATTTATTTGGTTTGTACTACAAAAATGAAGAGGTCCAATACTATGTATATGCTATACCAGGAGGCTTCTACAAGGATGAACATCCTCATGGCGGAATAAGTGGATTTAACACCTGGTTTGAAGGAAATGAAACAATGGGCTATTGGTTGCTTTATATTGATGCACTAACAGGAGATGTGATATACCCTCTGAATCCAATGATACCAATGGATTAGTTATCTGATTAGTCTAGGATAAAATGGGTACAATAAATAGAGAAACCATTGACAAATATACCCCATCAGGGTATGATTGGATTAAGATAAAGGAGGAATAAATATGTCAGATGTTATTGTTTATACAAGTAATACTTGTCCTTATTGTACATTAGCAAAGAATTATTTAACTGAAAAAGGTGTTTCTTATACTGAGAAAAATGTTCAAACTGATAAGGAAGCCAGAAAAGAGCTAATGGCTATGGGCCACATGGGTGTTCCAGTATTAGTTGTAAAAGG
>CAZPZN010000197.1:0-2347 GCA_964590735.1 uncultured Tissierella sp. | reverse complement strand
CATATCCACCACCAGCTGCTCCACCTTTAACACCAAAGCTTGGTCCTAATGATGGTTCTCTTAAAGCTGAAATTGCAGTCTTACCTATTTTGTTAAGACCCATTGATAAACCAATGTTAGTAGTAGTTTTTCCTTCTCCTGCTGGAGTTGGGTTAATAGCTGTTACTAATATAAGTTTTCCATCTGGTTTGTCCTTTAATTCGTCTAATACATTAAGTGATACCTTAGCTTTGTATTTACCATATTGGATTAAGTCATCTTCCTTGATGCCCAATTTTGTAGCTACTTCCGTAATAGGAAGCATTTTAGCTTCTTGAGCGATTTGAACGTCTGTTTTCAATTTATCTCCTCCTTAGATTTATGGATATTGCAATAATATCGCAGTGTATTCTACTCATTCGAGTTACACATAAAACTTCGCACTATCTAGTAGTATATCAGAAAACACTTTTCTTGCAAAGATATATACTGCTTATTTGACAATTTATTTGGAAAGTTGATTTTTTTCAACATAATGTTTATACCCATGTTTGGGAACTTATAACATCAAAATACCAATATCACTCCTATATTGTGCGCCTTCAAAGCTTATATTATTCAAGTTTCTATAGATTTTAGCCCTTGCATCATCTAGATTAGTTCCCAATGATGTAAGGGATAATACCCTACCTCCGTTAGTTTCCAATATTCCTTCATTTAACCTTGTTCCATTATGGAATAGGATAATGTCATCATCTAATTTATCTATTGTGATTTCATGGCCCTTTTCATAGACATCAGGATATCCTTTTGAAGTCATTACTACAGTAAGACAGGCTCTTTCATCCCAAATAAAATCCGATTCTTTAATACTTCCATGGATTGTCTTTAAGAATAAATCCACTATATCACTCTTAAGCCTTGGCATTAATACTTCAGTCTCTGGGTCTCCAAATCTTACGTTAAACTCCAATACCTTTGGTTCATTATCTACTATCATAAAACCGATGAATAATATACCTTTAAAGTTCATATTCTCAGATTTTAAGCCACGACTTATATTTTTAAGTACATTTTCCTCAATCTTCTGATTAAATTCCTTAGTAAATAATGGGCTTGGTGAATAGCAACCTACTCCTCCTGTATTTGGACCTATATCATTATCGAAAATCTTCTTGTAATCCTTAGCACTATCCATAGGAATTATCTTGTCTCCAGATACAAAGCATAATAAAGATGCCTCTATACCATCTAAGAATTCCTCAATAACTACCTTATCTCCTTCTTGGCCAAAGCATTTCTCCTCAAGAATTTCTCTTAGAGTCTCTTCCGCCTCATCCTTAGTCTGACAAATCACTACACCCTTTCCAAGGCATAGTCCATCAGCCTTTATAACTAATGGATAATCAAATTCATCAAGGCCCCTTATTGCCTCATTTACATCTGTAAAACTCTTGTATCTAGCCGTTGGAATATCATACTTCTCCATAAAAAGTTTGGAGAATTCCTTACTTCCTTCGAATTGAGCACATTCTTTATTGGGTCCGAAGATCTTTAAGTCATGGTTTTCAAACACATCTACAATTCCTTGAGTTAGGGGATCCTCAGGACCTACTAGAGTTAAATCAATTTTATTATTGTAGGCAAACTCCAAGAGTTTACCTATGTCATTAGCTTTAATATCCACATTCTCTGCTACAAGGCTAGTTCCACCATTTCCAGGTGCACAGTAGATCTTTTCAACCTTACTAGATTGAGCAATCTTCCAACACAAAGCATGCTCCCTACCACCACTACCTATTACTAGTATCTTCATAAAAACCTCCTTTGCTTATTTTATTATTTAGGGTCTATTAAGTAAGTCGACGTTTAAAAGGAACAAAAGGAACCGACCCCTTTGTTCCTTTTTAGGTCGTCATTGTCATTCCGAGCGTAGTCGAGGAATCTCGGGTTTATTCTCAAAGACTAGACCCGAGCAATTATAAATCCTGAATTGTGGAACGTGAATTGTTTTTCTAATGCTTGAAGTGACGGATTCCTGTAAATACCATAGCAATACCTAGTTTGTTTGCCGCTTCTATTACATCCTTGTCCTTAACAGAGCCTCCTGGTTGGATAATGGCAGCGACTCCTGCCTTGCCCAGGGCATCTATGGAATCGCTAAATGGGAAAAATCCATCGGATGCCAGAACGCTACCATTTATCTTATCTCCGGATCTTTCTATGGCTTCTTCAACAGCCCAGAATCTATTTACTTCTCCAAGACCGATACCAATTGTGCCTTTATCCTTAGCTATTACAACTCCATTAGAGTTCATATTCTTTGCTGCCTTCCAAGCAAAGATTAAGTCCTCCATTTCATCTTCAG
>CAZPZN010000196.1:0-2357 GCA_964590735.1 uncultured Tissierella sp. | reverse complement strand
ACTTCGACAGTAAATACATCGGTAAATATAGGAATGATATTGTAATAGAAGAGGGCAATTCTTTCGTAAAAATTGGAGAAAGAGTTCTAGAAATTAGCTCTGTTAAATCAGGAAATATAGAAGGTAAATATTATGAAGTATATAATGAAGGGTATGAGCCTGATCTTATTCAAAACTTTAATTTTAGTTCAAACTATGATGAGTCAAGTTATTACAACATTCTAAACTACACCAACAATAAGGGTGAGAAGAAAGAGGGAGCTATGCATAGATCAAACTCATATAATATATACGTAGAGTTTGATGTAACATTTAATGAAGATGGAAACGGCTACTCAAGCGATAATTATGATAGAAACTTTAATGGCGAATTTGTAAGAGTATTTGAATAGTGTTAATAGACGCAAAGGCTTGGCTTTTGCGTCTCCAACTTTTTTAATTGGAATGTTCTACTTATCATAGATGCATTTTAGGAGGGTTAAATTTGGATAAAGCAATTATAATTGAAAATCTTACAAAAACATATAAAAACCATAGAGGGATACAGGATATTAATTTAGAAATTAATCGTGGAGAAATATTTGGATTTTTAGGACCTAATGGTTCTGGTAAGTCTACTACAATGAAAATTATGGTTGGTCTCATGCAAGCTGATATGGGGGATGTTTATATAAATGATCATAGCATTTCCAAGGATTATGAAAAGGCCATGAGTAAAGTTGGTTGCATTATAGAGAGTGTAACGCCTTTTTCTTATTTGACAGCATATGAAAACATGAAATTATGTGGAAGATTCCATAATGATGTAAATGATCTACGAATTGATGAGTGCTTAAAGATTGCAGGGCTTATTAAATATAAAAATGAAAAGATAAAGAACTATTCCTTGGGAATGAAGCAAAGGCTTGGTATTTCCATGGCTATCTTACCTAATCCTAAAATATTGATATTGGACGAGCCTTTAAATGGTCTAGATGTGGAAGGTATGGTAGATATGAGGAAGTTGATCCTTAATTTATCCCAAGAACAAAAAACAACTTTCTTTATCTCCAGTCACTTAATACATGATATAGAGCTTACATGTAATAAAGTAGGCATTCTATACGGCGGGAGGCTACTTGCTGTAGATACTACACAAAATATCTTAAAAAACTATTCATCTTTGGAGAATTATTATTTAAGTGAGGTCGATATAAATGCAGAGTCTTAAAGCAGTATACATAAATGAGATATTCAAAATATCTAAAAAGAAGAAGATTACTGTGGCATTAATACTATTAGTAGTATCAGTAATCATCGCTGCTATAGCTGTATATTTTTTAAATAACTTTGCTGGAATACGTATCACTGGAAGCTCAGATTTTTCCATTATGGTTATGTCGGTCTTAAGCTATACACTTTTTCCTCTATTTGCTGCTTTTATTTCTATTGACATGTTTGCTGGGGAATTTGCAGATCAAACCATTAAATTTACCCTAACAAGCCCTGCACCTAGATTTAAAGTGTTCCTAGGAAAGGTTTTAGCCATTGCCAGCTTTATAATGGCAAATCTTATTTTTGTAATGGTATTCTCCTCTTTAGTTTCAATTTTTTTAAATAGAGGAATTCCAAATCTCATAATAGTATTAACATCCTATATAATGATCTTCTTGCCCCTCTTCATATTTGCCTTGGTGGTTGTCTTAATTTCAAATATAGCAAAGGGAACAACGAGTGCCTTTATGCTGTCCATCTTAGTATTTTTAGTATTTAACGGACTAGGATTGGTATTTCCATATTTCAAAAGCCTATTATTCACTTCAACATTTGATTGGTATAGATTGATTTTAGGAAGTTATATAAATATAAGCAAAATACTTAGAATATTTTTAATTTTACTTGGTTACGGTATAATGTTATTTACAGCAAGCTATTATCTATTCGAAAAAAAGGAAATTTAGGATGATATTATGAGCTTAAAACAAAAGTTTTCAACACAAGGTATATTGATTCTCATAGGAACAATTATTATTACTTTTTGTGTGGGTTTTCTTTATTCATACTTTTATAATTTGTTTAACAAATCCCCAGTTAATAGTGGATTGGGGAAAACATCCATTATTGTAATGGAGAATGATAAGCTAGTATTTAAAAATAATGACTTGACCACTATACAGATTAAAGAAATCCTGATGAATATAAGTATTAATAAGGATCATTATGAATACGAGAATTCAAAGTACCTTGTAAATGAAGAAAATTTTACAAGTCCAAATGGCCATGAGTATAAAGTAATAACTCTTAATACTATAATTGATGCAGGTGATTATTATAAGACTCTTATTGTTATTGTTTTTCTGACCTTCCTAATAGTATTT
>CAZPZN010000195.1:0-2398 GCA_964590735.1 uncultured Tissierella sp. | reverse complement strand
AGCTTTTGTAATGGTATTTTCTACTGTTAGTATATCAATGGCACAAACAGGGAATGAGAAGGTGGACTGGCTTATTGAAAGGGGCCTTGTACAAGGTGATGAGGGTGGCTATAGACTAAGTGACAATATTAGAAGGTCAGAAGTGGCAGCCATGGTAGTTAGGTCCTTGGACAAGGAGAGTGCTGCCACACTTCTACAAGGTGTAAACAGTAGATTCCCAGATATGAACCTTAGTAATGTTTTTTGGGCTAGGGGTTATGTAAACTTTGTACAAGCAGAAGGTTATGTAAATGGCTATCCAGATGGAAATTTCGGACCAAATAGAAATATAACCTATGCAGAGATAATTAAGATTCTCGTTATGGTAAATGGAGATATTCCTGATACCGCTGGATTTGAAGGTCAATTTTGGGCGCTTCCATATATTACGAAGGCAGCTAGTGTAGGAATTACTGAAGGAGTAAGTATTCCTAATAATAACTACAATGGAATAGCCACTAGGGAAAAGGTATTTGAAATGGTTTACAATACCATTATTAAGAAGGTAGGGGCAGCGCAAGAAGTCTACAAGGGTATTGTAATCGAGAATTCAAGAGTTGCAAAGTTAGACAATGATGAGATTACTTTTGTAGTAATGGAAATAGGTAAAAATGCAGCTGGAGCTAGTTTAAGATTTAAGAGGGATAGTCAAATAAAGGTAACTCTACCAACTAACATGGATGCTGAAAATCTATTAGGTAAGGTAGTAGATGTGACTATTGATAAGAATAACAATGCTGCAAAACTTACAGTGGATACTAGCTTCACTTATTATAATGGTCCAATAATTGCGTATGAAGATGAAATGGCTGTGGAGAATGGTGCTACCTATGATGTTTATCTTGAGAACAGGTTTACCAACTCTTTAGATAGAATTTATGCAGTATACCACAACGACGATGAATATGACTATGATGATTATGTAGATGATCTAGATACTAGTGATGGAACAAGCGATGGCAGGTATATTGCTGAATTTGCTAAGGTTACTGTTAAGGGAAATAGAACCTTCTTTATCGACTCTTTTGCATTTGATGATATCTCACCAGTTAAAGAAGTTAGAAGAACGGGTGCGGAAATCTACGTCTACGATGATAATAATGAAGCAGAAGTAACAAGATACAATCTAGATGATGTATTTGGATATAATGCAACAGGTTTTAGAAGAATTTCTTTAGCTGATATTAAGGCTAATGATGTAATCCATGTATACGACGAAGATAAAGCTATTGTAAGACAAAACTCATCAGGTGAGGGCGAATTCAAAGCAGTAAGAGTATCCAGTGGAGCATATTATCTAGAGATTGAGGGAACAAGATATCAGATTACAAATGTAAATTACAAGAGACCAGTATATTCATTAGATAGTAGTAAGTTCTTTACTTTGGTAGCTCCAAATAGTTCTACTGCATTGACTGATTTGAGGGATGAGGAAGTAACTTTCGTTTTGGATTTAAATGATGATGTACAGTTGATATCAGGAAACTTGGAGTTTAGTGAGAAAGTAGTGCTTTTAGATAATGTAGGCATTAGGGATATCTCTGCAATGGATGCTAGTGGCGCAAAGGCTAGCTATAGATCAGATAACTTCACAAGGTTCTTAATAGCTGGTTCAAGTACAGCAAGAACTATTAGCGATTTCAACAGAGGAGATATTGCATATCTATTTAACGAAGCTAATATAATAGATACCTTGGTAAAGATGACTACAGCTACTAACGTAAATACTAATGCAAAAAAAGTAGCAAAGACTTCAAGAGGTGCTTTTGATATTAATTTAAACAATACTTGGTTCAGACTTGAATCTGGAGTATATGAATATACCAATAGCACAAATATGTTTATAGTTGAAGTAGAAGGTTCAGCAATTACTAGACTTGAAGGAACGACAATGAAGAAAGTTGCTGATAGTGCAAATCCAAATTCTAACCTTAGAGCTTATGTAATAACAGAAAGAGATTTCAACAGCTTGAATGTAGGCAATGAAGTTAAATATGGAAACGCTGCAAATGTTGCTCACACTATTATATTTACTGATTATGTTTTAGATGATGAACTACTAGATGAAGTAACTATTGAACTTGAATTTAATTACAATAAAGGTGATGACGAGATAATTGGTCAAGATGTTAATGGTAGAGATGTAGAGTATGATGTAGCAAGCTTTGCAAATCTTCCAAACTTAAAGGCTGGAGATATAGTAACTCTTTACCTTGACGATTCTGATGTAGTAGTAGATGCTGAAGCAAGAATTATTGGGAGCAATAGAATCTATGAGGTAGTTGATGTTACAGAAAGAAGAGGAAATATAGAAAGTATAACTCTTAAAAGAGAAGGAGTAGAAGTAGATTACTTCGTA
>CAZPZN010000194.1:1708-2445 GCA_964590735.1 uncultured Tissierella sp. | reverse complement strand
TACCCCTTCAATGGATATGGCAGCTAGCATAAATCCTAAGAACAAGGCCCCCGTATCCCCCATGAATATCTTAGCTGGATTAAAGTTAAATGGAAGGAAACCCAGGGTTGAGCCAGCTACTATTGCTGATATCAATATAACCGTTGTGTAGCCAAACTTTTCGGCAACAAATGTAAGAGATAAAGAAGATATCATAGCAACACCTGCTGCTAGTCCATCTAAACCATCTATAAGATTTAGAGTATTTGTTATCCCAACAACCCAAAATAAAGTAATCGGAATAGATAGCCATTTTAAATATATAACTTCATTATTCATAGTAAAAGGATTGGTGAAGAATTCCACTTTTACATCCCCAGCTATTAAGGCTAGGCCAGCTAGGATTTGAAATGCCATTTTTAACTTTGGGCTCATTCCCTTTCTATCATCTATAATTCCAGAAATAAGGATTATAGTGCCACCTACAAGTACTGAAATTAAGGTCTTGTCTATAGGAACGAAAATGAGGCTGGTAATGACTACCGCCAAATATATAGCTAATCCACCCAATAGTGGCATTGGCTCCTTATGTACTCTTCTTTCATCTTTAGGAATATCAATTGCCCCTATTCTAAAGGCAAATCTTCTAATAATAGGAGTAAATATAAATGAAATAATAATTGCGACGATAAAAGGTAAAACTCCATACTGCATGTTTTTTCGCTCCTTAACTTCAACTAGTGTAAATTTAAGCTTTG
>CAZPZN010000194.1:0-1698 GCA_964590735.1 uncultured Tissierella sp. | reverse complement strand
AAATTCCCTACCACCTAGTTTACTATAAGACATCAGCTACTTCAAGTAGCTAGGGATACTTTAAGTGATTTTGTTTTATGGGATAGTTACTATGTCAATTGTCAAAGTTTAAATAGGGACAGAAATATCTGTCCCTATTACTTACTAAGTCTAAAACTATTTTGTACCAAACAACCTATCTCCTGCGTCTCCAAGACCAGGTACAATATACATATGATCGTCAAGCTTTTCATCTATTGCAGCTACGTATATATCTACATCAGGATGTGCATCTTGTACAGCTTTAATTCCTTCAGGTGCCGCTATAATATTTACTAGTTTAATATTATGCGCTCCTCTATCCTTTAAAAATTGAATTGCAGCAACTGCAGAACCACCTGTTGCTAGCATAGGATCTAGAACGATAAGTTCTCTTTCATGTATATCTTGTGGCAGTTTACAATAATATTCAACTGGTAAGAATGTTTCAGGGTCTCTATAAAGGCCAATGTGTCCGACTCTTGCAGCCGGAATAACATTTAACATACCGTCTACCATTCCAAGGCCTGCTCTTAATATAGGTACTATACCTACCTTTTTTCCAGCTATTACATAGGATTTCATCTTACGTAGAGGAGTCTCAATCTCAACTTCTTCTAAAGTTAGATCCCTAGTTACCTCATAACCCATAAGAGTGGAAACTTCAGTAATAAGTTCTCTAAATTCCTTTGAACCTGTATTTTTATCCCTTATAAATGTTAATTTATGTTTTATTAATGGATGATCAAACACTACAACCTTTGACATAATACCTCTCCCTTCAACATTAAAATTTCATTTAAGATTATATCACAAATTAGCCTTCAATATCACTAATTTTATTTACTCTTATTTCATGCCTTCCGCCTTCGAATTCGGTTTTTATCCAAGTACTTACTATATCAAGGGCAAGTCCTAGACCTAATACCCTTGCTCCAAGGGCTAAGATATTAGCATTATTGTGTTCTCTACTCATTCTTGCTGAATAAGAATCTGAACAAAGTGCACATCTAATTCCCTTAACCTTATTTGCAGCTATGGAAATACCAATTCCAGTTCCACATATTACAATACCACGATCTACTTCCTTCTCTGCTACTGCCTCAGCAACAGTCTTACCATAGTCCGGATAGTCTACTGAATCACTGGAGTTAGTCCCAAAATCTACAATATCAATTCCCTCTTGGGCTAAATACTTTTTTATCTCTTCCTTCAGTTCAAAACCACCATGATCACTACCTATACCTATTTTCATTAGATGCACCTCCATAAAATTTGAAACATTGGGGAAACATTGGGGACGGTTCTTTTTGTTTCACCTGTCCGAGACCGCTGAAAAACTATCTATATTGATATCTTTTGTTTTTGTCATCCCGAGCGTAGTCGAGGGATCTCCGAATTTCAATATTTTAATTAGAGGAGATTTCTCCATTACGCTTCGCTTCAGTCGAAATGACATTAAGGAGGTAGTTTTTCAGCCGCCTCTTCCTGTCCCCTTGTCCAATATACTTAACTTTACTACAATTTCTTCAACAGCCTTATAAATTTCATCTCTTACAAGTTCATAACCCTTAAGGTCTCCACCATAAGGATCCATAATATCCTTTAGTTCATTAAAAGCATACTCATTTAAGAGAAAAACCTTTCTACCTGCTTGGGGGAATTTTCTTTCTATAAGCT
>CAZPZN010000193.1:0-2460 GCA_964590735.1 uncultured Tissierella sp. | reverse complement strand
AAATAGTACAATAGTAGAGAAAGAAGATATTGTTAAGCTATTTAATATATGTAAAGATGAGTTAAATCTAAACACAAAGATACACTTAAGAATTTGTAATACTGTTGGCTCTCCAATGCTAATAGGGATATTCCATCCTATTGTACTCATTTCTGATATTGATGAAGATTATAAAAGATTAAAAATGATATTTCTGCACGAACTTAATCATTGCAAAAGAAAGGATATTATAATAAAAACCTTTGGACTTATTATAAATGCTTTCCATTGGTTCAATCCGATTATCTTTATATTGCTAAAAGAGATGGATAAATACTGTGAATATTCCATAGACGAAAAAGTAGTAGAAGAAATGGATATCGATGATAGGAAATATTATGGTGAGACCATTTTAAGTTTAATAAGCAGTTCCATGTTCAATAAGTCTTTCCTTACAACTACTATGGGAAATAGTGGAAAACAATTAAAAACTAGATTAGAAAATATGATATATTCATTTAAATTAACTAGAAAAAAACATACCGTGTCGCTATTTGTAGCAATTTTAATACTTATATCTGGACTTACAGTAGCTTGTAGTATTTTGCCTAATAATATTTTGGAGGAGAATGAATCCTTTGTAGTATATATCAAGGAAGATGGACTTTATTATTCTTATTTAAGTGGTGAAGAAGAAGTAAAGATACATGATGGTAATAGCTTCGAGTATCCTCTAATATCTAATAATGGAAATTATATAGCCTATACTAAGGAAGATAGTCTTTTTATATATAGTTTGAAGGATGAAAGCTATGAAAAAATAGATGATGGAATCAATCATTATTATAGGTCCTATGATTGGAGCGATGATACATCTTTAATTTATGGTTCAGATGAAAAGCCAGGATTTACAGTATTGAATGTACTTTCTAAAGAAAAAACTGAGCATCTAGATGAATATTATTACACGGAGTTAATGTCATCTAAGAATAATATGGTTTATAGTAGTAAAATTACTAGATGGACTACAGAAGAGGGAGATTTTATCACCAATGGTGGTATAGTAGAAATAAACCTAAATAATTATGATAAAAATAAGAAGCAATTTTCTACAGTTATAATCGTGGAAGGCAGAAAATCTACAGATGAAACAATAGGTTATAATCCTGTTGTTTGGGATGCTTCAGCTGATGGAAGATATATTTATATAATGGAAAAATCTGCTTCAGGTTCTCTAAGTAGTGATGGAATTGGTATAGGTATATATGATGTGAAGGAAAAGACGCATACGAAATTTGCAGATATATATACATTATCCTATAAAAATCATTTAGCTATAAATCCAAGTGCTGACATGATTGGACTAATTGAAGGCGCAGGCAGAGATATGTTTGAAAATAAGAAGGTCATCTTATTAAATATCAATAAAGATAAATCCTACGATAGTATTAATATTTCAGATAAGGATTTGGTAGCCATGACACCTAGTTTTACTTTAGACGGAAAGAAACTATTATATTCAGCTGCTGAAGCTATAAGTCCTAACAATATAACAGACTATAATCAAATTTATAATGAATGGGAAAAACAACCATATAGTATTTATGAATATGATTTAGATAGTTCTCGAGTACGAAAGATAACAGAGGGAAATGATTTTGATTTCATGCCTATAAGTATATCTGATGTAGAAATATTATTTAGTAGATATAAGGGAAATGATTATTATAGTCTAATAAAACTATCTAATGGTAAAGAAAATATTGTAGCAGATGATATTATGTTTAGTGGTGGGAAGGATAATCATCCCTTTGGATATTACGGACATATACACACAGAAATGGGCATGGATATTTTTATAAGTAATAACAATAAATCTAATAAAGAAGAAGATATAGATACAAGTAAAATGGATGAATTATATAAGCTTAGAGGCACCTATATAGGTGACAATTCAAATGTTGGTAATATCCTTAATCTTTTAGACTTTCCAGAAGAATTAACACCCAATGGAATGGAGCTGTTTACTAAGGAGGAACCTTTTGGTTTACGAATTAATTTTCAAGCTAGTGATGAGATAATAGCAAAGTATATATCAACTAGCTCAGATTATGTTTGGAGACCACAATCTTTAATCTTATTCTCACTTATTGATAATCTAGAATATATTGAATATGGTATAAATAGTGATGACGTAAGAATCACTGCATCTTATATCAATAGGCAGGTTGCTGATAGTCTGACTATGTCAACATTGGGACATAAAGTTTCAGAAGTAACTGAGGGTAAAAAACCTTTTAAGGAGTTTTATAATATATATGGCTCTGAACCTAATATAAAAACAAATCAACCAGAAGGATTAGCAGGGCATATTGTAATAGAGGATAATATCTTACATTTTAGTGAAGTGGAAATCGTTGAATGGGATGATCAGGAAAGGGTAAAAGAGTTGGGGTTAAATGAGTCTGATTTTCCAAATGG
>CAZPZN010000192.1:0-2495 GCA_964590735.1 uncultured Tissierella sp. | reverse complement strand
CGAGCGTAGTCGAGGAATCCCCTGAAATAGTCATTCCGAGCGTAGTCGAGGAATCTCGGGTTTATTTTTTGGTTTTAAAAAACGCTTAGCTCTTTAAAGAGCTAAGCGCCTGTGAATTAACTCAAAGCCTTACTGTTAATCTAAAACTACTGTGCCATTTTTCTTTATTGTGAAACTTACAAGTTCTATATCATCATATCTGTCTTCGATAAATCCTGTAATATCAGCATCTTCATACTCTTTAATATCTAGAATATCGTCAACTATACCTTGTAGATATTTTGTAATATTGGTTTCGAATTTTGAACTTTCTTCAAAATCTAACCATGCATTATAAGCAGCCTCTTTTTTCAAATCAAGATAGATTTCTACCTCTATATCTCCTTTACGTTCAGATAACTTAATATCTTCTATCTGTAAGTTTTTATTCTTATCAATTCTATCATGATCCTCTAGCAATTGTTTTCTTAAGTCCTTTATACTAACAACTTCATCTTTTTCCTTTACTTGTGATTCAAGGCTCTTAATTTTTGATTCCAATTGACTTATTGTTTGTTGTTGAGTTATTACTTGGTTATATAACTCATTGACATTTTGTCCTGGTTTGTCATTGATTGTTATAGTTGAACTTGCATTGTCCCATTTGATATCCTTATTAAATAGTAATGCCATATCATTTAAAGCTAGATAAGTTCTTCCTTGTTCATTAACTATAAAAGGTTCATTAGCAAAATATGATTGTACTCCGTTGTTAAATACTTTAATGTTTCGGTAGGTTACTGCCAAATTCTTAACAGTGTTTGCTGCAAATCCTGTTGTTGCCAATGATAAAGTAAGTATCAAAACAGCAACAATGACTGCTAGTTTCTTATAATTTCTTTTCATCTTAAATCTCCTCCCTTTCTATAATTACATAATATCTCTCTGGAGGTCATTTGTCAAAGCAATATCTGGTCATAAAGGAAACTGTAACTAAATTGTAACCTGTCTCCATGACCAAACCTACTTGCCAATACCTATGCTTGATTCATAGTCTAGCAATGCTAGATTATAAGCGTGGATTTGTTTAGATAGTTCTTTCTTAGCATTCATTAGATTTATATTTGCTTGATGTACATCTGTAGATGTGTTTTTCCCTAGATCGAAGCTTGTTTCAGCAATTTTCAGTGCTTGTTCAGCTTGTTCTATAGTCTTTTCATATATAGTGATTTGCTTTTCAGCTGTTAGCAAGTTAAGCACCGCACTTCTAACACTCATTTCAACACCATTTTTAGCCACTTCATAATTCTTTTCTGCCTTTGCCACCTCTGCTTCTTGTTCTCTGTATCTGTAAGTATTCTCAGGATACCTAACCTTTGTAGCAGCAAGTTTTAATTTCGATACCTCAAAGCTTTCCTTTGCTGCTTTTATATTGACATTGTTCTCCAATCCTTGCTTAATTGCAGTATCTAGATTTATTTCCTCATGTTTCTTATAGACAATAGAATCAGTTAAATCTACTAATTTATTAAATGGTAAGCCTAAAGTATCTTGGAAACTCATTAGCTGTAAATCATAGAACATTTTAGCTGAATCTACCCCAGCCTGTGCTTGTGACAGCCCCATTTCCAGTCCTAATAGCTGTTGCTTGGAAATCAACCCTAATTCAAATCTAAGCTTCCCATGCTCTAGCTGCTTTTGTGACAATGCTAAATTTTCCTTTGCTATTTCCAGCTCCTTCTCCGCTTGAAGAAGATCAAAATATGCCTTTTCCACATTGTATTTAATCTCGTTTATTTTCAATTCCTTATTCCACTTAGCCAGATCATATGCTAATTTGACCCCTCTTCTAGAGGCACCATTCTCAATTAAAGTCCTATTTATTGCAGCATCAGGTACTGACATCCCAGTCATAGGGTCACGAGTAAACATTTCATCAATATTATTCTCAGCCTTTTTTACATCTCTTATACCCTCATCATATGCTACATCAGCCTTCTGAAGCTCTACCTCTTGAATCTTAATATCCATACTATTTTTAAGAGCATATTCTATAGCTTTATCCAAACTCAATGCCATCACCGTTTCAGGTGCTTCCGTTTTCTCCTTTACCTCTAAATCCTCAGCCGCAAAAGCCTTTATAGGTGTTAAGGACGTAATAGTCAATATTGCAGCTAATGCAATTACATGATTTCTCTTATTCATCAACCTTTCGCCTCCATTTCAAGTATTGTACATTGTAATATTGTTACTTAAATTGTATTTCATAAAAAATTTCAAATCAATCTTAATTATACTAAGAAAGTATGAATCTATTGTGAATCTATTTCCTAATCTATCTTCTTCTTAAACTTTAAAGTAGCTAAAGACAGGACTACCACCCCAAAGATTAGTAAAATAACAAATTCCTTAAATAACATGGAGAAATTATTTCCCTTTAATATTATACCCCTTAAAACGTTAATGAAATATGTTAAAGGAAAAATATTACTCACTAATTGGATGCCCTTTGTCAT
>CAZPZN010000191.1:0-2516 GCA_964590735.1 uncultured Tissierella sp. | reverse complement strand
GCTTTTAGCTCCAAAGGATAGACCCTACTAGGTAAAGATATCCCCCTCACGCCCATCTTGTTGCAATGGTGTGAAGTAATTGCTAGGCAATTACCTCTGATATATAAATTATGAATTGAAAACGAGGTAACTATGATTTTAAATGATAATGAACGAATAGACATCGTCCCTGGGACGAATTATAAGATAATACAGAATAAGAAGCGGTTTTCCTATGGAACGGATGCTATATTTCTTTCTCATTTTATAAAACCCCGTGGAAGAATAATGGACTTGGGTACTGGAACTGGCATTATTCCACTTAGAATAATTGATAAGGGTATTATTAATGAAATATACGGAATTGAAATCCAAGAAGAAGTGGCTATTATGGCTAAAAAGTCCATAGAGATAAATGGCCTTGAAGAAAGAATTAAAATACTACATATGGATTTAAAAGAATTGCCTCTGGTTTTTCCAAAGGCAAGTTTTGACTGTATAACTTCAAATCCCCCTTATATGAAAACCGGGGGAGCTCTTGTAAATATAGATGAGAACTTTGCCATATCAAGACATGAAATACATTGTAATCTAGAAGATATCATAAGGACTGCTGAATATCTCCTAAAGCCCCAGGGGAAATTCTATATGGTACATCGACCAGATAGATTGGTGGATATTCTCTGCACCATGAGAGAATATAAAATTGAGCCTAAACTCATACGATTAGTACAACCAAAGATAGGTAAAAAGCCAAATCTCCTCTTAATAGAAGGCTTAAAAGGCGGAAGGTCAGACCTAAAATTTCAAGAACCCCTTATAGTATATAAAGAGGAAGCAACCTATACAGAGGAGATATATGATATATATGGGATGAAGAAATGAAACAAGGATGTGATCTAAATGCAATACGGCAAACTCTATATATGCCCTACTCCAATAGGAAACCTAGAGGATATTACCCTTAGAACTCTTAGAATATTAGGAGAGGTTGATTTAATAGCTTGTGAGGATACTAGACATAGCTTAAGACTGCTTAATCATTATGAAATTAAGAAGCCTTTGACTAGCTATCATGAGCACAATGTTAGGCAAAAGGGACCAGAGCTTATCGAAAGTTTAAAAGTTGGTAAGAATATCGCACTTATATCTGATGCTGGGATGCCTGGCATATCTGACCCAGGTCAGGATATTATAAGACTTGCCATTGAAGAGGATATTGATGTGGTAGTCCTTCCAGGGCCTACGGCTTCAATCACTGCCCTAGTTACTAGTGGGCTAAATACGGATAAATTTGTCTTTGAAGGATTTTTATCATCAAAGAAAAGGGATAGAATTAAGGCTTTAGAAGACTTAAGCAAGGAGAGAAGAACTATTATCTTCTACGAAGCTCCTCATAGAATTAAAGAATCTCTTACAGATATGCAAAAAATCCTAGGAAATAGAAAAGTTTCAATTGGTCGTGAACTCACTAAGCATTATGAGGAAATTACTAGAGGAACATTTGAAGATGCTATCAATAGATATACAGATGGTACAGTTAAGGGTGAATTTGTTATAATTGTAGAAGGAAATAATTTAGAAGAGATAATTGATATAGATATACTTCAAGAGCTTAAAAGCCTTATAGATAGTGGACTTTCTAAAAAAGAAGCAGTAAAGGAAGTTTCAAGTCAATATAAGCTTCCTAAGAACGAAGTATATGCAGAGAGTTTGAAACTTTAGTAGCAGTCTTTATCGAAAGTCTGACCTACATCAATTTGCAAAACACCAAATTGGTTTAGCTCATAAAAAAGAAAAACATTCTAATATTTTAGAATGTTTTTCAAGGATACTACTTATTGGCTAATTCTTCCCTACATGCTGGGCAGATATTCTTGTTCTTAAATTGACTTACTCCCTTAGCTTGTCCACAAAATATACATGCTGGCGCGTACTTTTTAAGGATTATCTGATCTTCGTCAACGAATATTTCTAATGCATCTCTGACATCTATATCAAGATTTCTCCTTAACTCTATTGGAATTACAACTCTGCCTAAGTTATCTACCTTTCTGACTATACCTGTAGATTTCATCTGTGTTTCCTCCTATAAATTAGTAGTGTGATTAGTTTAGTATTGTAAAGCTAGTTGTTACATAATTATACCATCCTGACAAAAAAAGTCAAGAAATGGATGGAACTTAATTGGGAAAAGAGGAAAGTATGTATAATATAAATAATGACCTAAAGACCAAAATTTCGGAAATAAATGAGCTTTTATCCCAAAAATATAAGAAGGTACTCCAGAAAGACCGTGGAGAGATACGGGATTTTATAGAAAAAAATGTTGGACAAATCAAAAAGATGGAAAAGCTTGATCAAAAAAACCTTCGTGATATTCATGATAAGGGAGGAATTGTTGGAGTTGATGGGTCCAATAATAGAATCGGTGGTGCATATCCTCACTATATAGAGTTATTCCAAGGATTAGCAAAGTCCACTGCCAAAAAAGATGAACCCATTTTTAAGACCGATATATATACTCCATTAATTTC
>CAZPZN010000190.1:0-2537 GCA_964590735.1 uncultured Tissierella sp. | reverse complement strand
CATATCTTCATAATCAGGGTCTGATTCGTCCGACATAATGCGCATATATTCCTGATATCCCCAGGATCCTCCCACATCCTCTGGTGGTCTTTCTCCACTTCCTTCCAAAAAAGTTGCTTCAAATTTAGTCGACTTAGTTACTTTTTCAAGTGTTATAGTATGCTCCCAGTTGTCACCAAAATCATATTGATATGTAACCTCACCAAACTCCGGAAGAATCTCATAAAGAGCTACAAATCTTTCTTGAATGATATCATAGGTTTCAAAATCTAACCACTCTAATGTTTCAGGATCATCATCCATTATAATCTGCTTTGTCTTAGCACCTTCTTTTTTGGCTTCAAACTGATGCAAATGATAATTCTGCCAATCAAATACCGTTTGAATAATATTGTGAAGATGCCTAAAGGAATATGTTGACGGTACTAAAACTCTTCTCCAGATATCAAAACCATCCATCTCAATTTGTATTTTTAGTTGATATAGATCTATATCTAAGATAGACTTCAGATCATTCCTTTCATCATTACAATACATATTAAGGCATTCAATCATTTTATCTATAGGGTGATACCCCTCAGAGGAAAGAGAACCTTGTATGAATCTTCCTGTTATAATGCTTATGAATCTTTGAATTTTAGAATTTTCATCAAGATATCTCATCATAAATTCTATATCTCTAACAGCATTATTCATCTTTGCTACCATACTACGATTTGCTGTCTTTGAAAATGAAATCTCACCAGCTTTATCCATATAGCTTTCTATTACATCTTCGCCCACACCTTCCATACGTAAAGCAACTATTATTGCTTCTTTAATAAGTTTATCAATTCTGGTAAAATCTTTCGGTGTTGGTCTGTAAATAACAACAGAATACCTTGTCTCGTTATTCATAAGTATAATTGCTTTTCTTCTATTTAAGTTTATTAAATTAGCATGCCAGGAAATAAAGCTTTCTGGATATTGCTCTTGTCCTTCGGCAGATACTAGTTTATTTTTATCAATATTAATTTTGTCTAATAAAGCTTTGGTGCATTGGATTAGCATGGTTCTCACTCCTTAGTTAAATTAATTGTTGGATATAATCTTTAAGTGGCACGCATCATAGCCTATTATTTCTTAAAAATGTACCTTGTAGCTCTAGCAGATCCTATCTTTTCAATTTGAGCCTTCTTAATAAGGGTATTCAAAATCTTTGTTGCTGGAAAGGCCGAACATCCAAGGAGTTCCTCTACATCACGTCTAGTTATTTCACCTTTACTCTTTACTAGTTTAAGAACTTTATCCTCGCTACTAAGGATTTTAGTCTCTATATCTTCAATAATTAAATTGCGATTATAACTCTCTCGATAATCCATTTTATCACCCCATACATTAATATCTAAATTTTATCACAATATATATAGATTTCAATCGAGATAATATAGATAAATCGACATAAATATAGATAATGTCGAATAATAGCTTTCGTTTCTTTAAATCAAACTATCTATCCTTCTTATATGAAATTATCTAAAATCAGTGAATGGCGCATCCTAATTGTTATAAAAAAGAAGTCTACACTGTGCAATATGTGTAGACTTCTTTTTCTGTTTCTATATGTTATTTACAGTACTTTTTAATCAAAACTCTTATGTATAAAGTCTTCAATTGCGATCTGTTTAGTCGCCTTTTAAAATTAAAGCCAGTATATAATCAAATTTTATTAAATAATTAACCGGATTTTTAAATATATTAAATTGTATTTAGTCAATTACAAATGTGATAAGCAGGCACTTTTAAATAATACAACCGTTTATATTTTTGTTTTTAACCGGCTAAAAACTTATCTACTTATAATATCATCTAAAACCTGTAAGAGTTCTCCACCTTTTCATTTAAAGAAAGATCGAATTTATTTGTGAAGTTTAACTCTTTGTTAATATAGACTTTCTTACCTTTTGTAATATTAGGAAGTTGATTTGCTGGATAAACCATCAAACTTGTACCTATTACTATAACTAAACTAGCCTTCTCTATTTCTTCAATTGCCCTATTTAATTGATCTTCTGGTAGCCCTTCTCCAAATAAGACAACATTAGGTCCTAATGATCCTCCACACTTTACACAATTCTCCTTATTGTTACTTCCCCCATTTAATTATTTACAGAGTTTAAATTTATTCACCATTATGACATTTATTAAGGTTACAATAGCATAAACTTGGCTATAAAAGATTGATAAAATGAAAGCACCCTTTTGGATGCTCATGATTATTTTGTATTTTAATTGTTCATCTCTATAAAATTATTTAATTCCTCATTAAATCTATCTCGTTCATCATAGAACGAACCATAACCACTTTATTCAAATGGTAATAGCATCGACCCCCTTGGTGGAAGAACTTTTTTATAAACTTCTACAACTTCTTTCCACAATTATTCCAGTCATACTTGAAAATAAGAAGAACCTACGAAAGGTTCTTCTTATTGGATTAAGTAAACTTTACATACTCGCTTTTAAGGCCGTTTATACATTAGCAGAATCCGCCATGT
>CAZPZN010000189.1:0-2605 GCA_964590735.1 uncultured Tissierella sp. | reverse complement strand
ATTATTATGTGTTTTATAATAAAGTTCAGGATAAGAATAAATATAATCATGAACAGATTATTTATCTAAAAAAGAAAGATTTAAAACCATATATGCTGAAAATAATTGATGCAAATAAGAAAGCGAGGGTAATTATTGAGTATGTAGATTTTAAATATACAAATGATTAGGGGTGTAAAAGATGAATATTGAAGATACAAGACCGGTTTGGCTTGAGATTGACTTAGACAATCTTGAATACAACTACCAGAATATCAGGTCTATAGTAGATAAAAAAGCTAAAATAATGGTAATACTAAAGGCTAACGCATATGGACACGGATCGGTAGAGCTAGCAAGACACCATAAAAGACTTGGAGCAGATAGAATAGCAGTTTCTATCCTCACGGAGGCTATCGAACTTAGAAAGGCAGGAATAGAAGGACCTTTACAGTTATTAAGCTACACTCCACATGAACAGTATAATCTGGTAATTGACCATGATATAATTCAAGGGATTTATGCACTTAATGATGCAAAAGCACTATCAAAAGTAGCAGTGGAAAAAGGAAAGACAGCTAAAATTCATATAAAATTAGATACTGGTATGGGAAGAATAGGCTTCTTGCCTAATGATAAGTCTATAGAAGATATTATAGAGATTTCCAAACTTCCAAACTTAGAAATAGAAGGGATCTTTACTCATTTTGCTAAAGCAGATGAATTCGATAAAGGTCATACAAAAAAACAATACGAAAACTTTCAATGGGCTGTTAGAAAGCTTGAAGAAAGTGGTATACATATAGAGCTGAAACATGTATCTAATTCTGCAGCCATAGTAGATATGCCGGAATATAATTTTAATATGGTAAGACCTGGTATAATCTCATACGGTTATTATCCTTCAAGTGAAGTAAATAAAGATAATCTAGATCTTAAGCCAGCTATGACCCTTAAAGGAAGGATTTCTAATATAAAGACTGTAGCAGAAAATACTGGGATTTCTTATGGTCATAGATTTATAAGCTCAAGAGAATCTATAATAGCTACCGTGCCAATAGGCTATGCTGACGGATATTCTAGAATGCTAACTGGAAAAACCAAGGTGTTTATTAAGGATAAATTAGTTCCAATAGTTGGATCTATCTGCATGGATCAAATCATGATCGATGTTACGGATGTTGAAGGAGTTGAAATTGGTGATGAAATAGTACTATTTGGACATGAAAATCCACTATATCCAACCGTAGAGGAAATAGCAGGTATTCTAGGAACAATTAATTATGAATTTATATGTATGATGGGTAGACGTATTCCAAGGGTTTATATAAGCCAGGGAGAAATTGTAGGTATTAAGGATTATTTGTTGAGTGATGTCAACTAGTAAGTAGATCAATTTGGATGGTGCATCATTGCAAGAGATAAAAGTTTAATATATAATATTCATAGCGTAATCGAAGAAACTGGAGGAGGTTACTTTGAATATGCTAAGTATTAGTAATTACATAAGGTGATTAATCCCAATGGTTTTTTTCTAATAAGTCAGGGGGTGAATTATATGACGGAAGCAAAGCAGGTACTTCCAATGATAGCAAATAACAATTCTAATCTCTTAATAGAGTCTTTAATACTTTATTTAATGAAGAAGTGGGATTATGAAGATTACAAAAGATTAAAGTGTGGTTATTGCGAAATGAGTCAGATAAATTTAGCCCTTTCGGAACTGGGATTAATCGAAGACATGTCCGATTTGGATATGTACGTTGAAAGATTAGGGCGTGAGATATCGTGATTGTAAAAAGAGGAGATATTTTCTACGCTGATTTAAGTCCAGTTATAGGATCTGAACAGGGTGGAGTAAGACCAGTATTAGTAGTTCAAAATGATGTAGGAAATAAATATAGCCCTACAATAATCATTGCTGCTATAACATCTCAAATAAATAAGGCAAGGCTACCAACCCATATTGAGATAGTTGCACCTGATTTTGGACTACCTAAGGATTCCGTAGTACTATTGGAACAAATTAGAACAATTGACAAAAAGAGGCTTAGAGAAAAAATTGGTAGATTTAGTGAGGATATGATGAGAATAGTAGATGATGGACTAAAGATAAGCATAGGCCTAAAATAACAAAAATCCTCAATACATATTTAAAACAAGCATGAAAATGCTTGTTTTTTCATTTTTGCTTATTTCTTCTTAAAAATTCTGGATAATCCTTCTTTAGAAGCTTTTTTTGTAGTATAATAGCTTTTAGTAATAACAAACAAGGAGGACAATATGAAAATCAAGAAATCTTTTATAGCTATAGGAGCTGCAGTTGTACTATTAGGTTCTAGCGTTGCGTTTTCTGAACCTGGTTCTGAATCAGACCCACTAGTAACTTTAAGTTATGTAAATAATAAAATTGCTGAGATTAAATCCTATATCGATGATAAAATAGATTCCAAATCTTCCTCATCCTATGAGTTAGAAATTCTAAACCTTAATAAGGGTCAATTTCTAATAGCTAAGGCAGGAACGGAGATAATACTAAGAGGAGGAAAGGCTACAGCTATTGTTAGTGACCTTGGTGGACTTCAAGATATTACTGAAGGTGTGGACCTAGGCCAAGGAGTAGATA
>CAZPZN010000188.1:0-2622 GCA_964590735.1 uncultured Tissierella sp. | reverse complement strand
TATGTAAATTTGCTCAAAGCTATTTTGAGGTAAGAAAAGAAAACTATTAAATTTTTATTATGAATGTAAAGAATATGCCTGATTTTGGACAACCCTTTTCTGGACTAAAGAAAGATCATAAGATTAGTGACCAGGAATTAATTAGATCAATACGATTTATGGTTGCTGGAGAATACGAAGCTATTCAGCTTTATATGCAATTAGCTGAATCGACTGACAACAAATTGGCAATCGAGGTTTTAAAGGATATTGCAGATGAAGAAAGAGTTCATGCCGGTGAGTTTTTAAGATTGCTTAAAGAACTTGACCCTGACGAGGAAAAGTTTTACGCTGAAGGGGCCGAAGAAGTAGAGGAAGAAATAGTTAACCTGAAGGTTAAATGCAATAAGGCGCCTACATTGTGATTTCGTAGTGTGCCTTGTTGCTTTAAAATTATATTCTTCTATATTTGCAACCAATCAAATTTGAACAAACGTTTCTACCAACCAAGTATAATTTGGTCGACTGCATCTACCGAACAGGCAAAAACGGTTGACCGTTTCTACCGAACCGATAAGTTGAATATTTGCGATTGTTGTAATTAATAAAATCTAGACGAGCCATATGGAAGTAATCGTGAAGTTAAAAAACTATAGGACTTAGTAATAGCAATTGATTGGGGGGAGTTTAAGGCATTGAGTGGACCGATGACATTCAATGCCTCCTCTGCTCTCGGGAACATGTCCATTAAAAATATGTGATGTCTATGCTCTGGTAAAATTCACTATTTCTAGGGATATGTAAAATAGTAAATATAGGTTTATTAGATAAAGTCTGTATGGTAAAATGATTATGAGCATTATATTTGTAAAAACTTCCGTAAATTTCCGTAAATATTGAAAGGAGTGAACCTATGAGTCATCTTGAAAAACTAGAATTATATCAAAGGATTATTAATGAATTAAGACCTTTTGAGGGTGAAATGTTAAAGCAAATAAAAGAATTTTATCGAATTGGATTAACATGGACATCCAATGCACTAGAAGGGAACTCATTGACTGAAAGTGAAACCAAAGTTTTAATAGAAGATGGGCTAACAGTGGGGGGAAGACCCCTAAGAGATATGTTTGAGGCAGTGGATCATGCCAAAGCATATGATTATATGTTTACTTTACTTGGTAATATGGAAATAGCAGAGAAAGATATTCTTTATTTACATAAATTGTTTTATCATAATATAGATGAAGAATTTGCAGGGAAATACCGTGATATTCCTGTATTTATTACAGGCTCTAACTACCCAGTTACTAGGGTTGAAAATATTCAAAGTGAAATAGAAGATTTATGTAGATGGATGAATAAGGAAAGAAGAAAGCATCATCCAGTAGAATTTGCAGCCCTTCTTCATAAAAGGTTTGTATTTATTCATCCTTTTAAAGATGGTAATGGCAGGGTCGCTAGACTACTAATGAATACAGCACTAATACAGGATGGATACTTGCCAGCATTAATTCCACCAATCTTAAGAGTAGATTATATTTCACTCCTTGAAAAAGCACATGAAGATGATAAACCATTCATTGATTTTATAGCAGAAAGAGAATTAGAATCACAAAAGGACTTTTTAAGACTTCTGCAAATACCATTACCAAAGTTAGTGCAAGATAATAATGAATGAGAATGGATTAGTAAGTTAGTTAATGAATAAGAGGTTGGTGTTATTAAAATATATTTAATTAAATTACGCTCTAAATGAGGTAAGAAAAGTGGTTAGTGTATTTATAATCCTTTAGTAAATGAATTAATAGCGATGTTAGTTCAGATGCGTTTTGAAAAAGACGATATAAAAAAATGACTATGCCAGTTAAGTGGAGGAGAGCTAACCAAGCTAATGTTATTAAAAATATTATCTGGTGAGTATAATATACTTTTTATGGATGAACATTCTAATTTTCTAGACACTTATGCCATTGATATAATATACAAATTGGGATGAATAAAATCTTCAAAAGACAAATATATTTTGAGGGTTTTATTGATCCCAATTTAAAGTGACGATATATTAATGAGGTTTTACCGACAAAGCCAAATATTTATTATGATTAATAATGCATAAGATTCAAGGTTAAAGTGAACGGGGATACCCCATCAAAAAAGCTGGCTTAGTAAGATGTTTAAGCTGTTGATTAATTGTTAGATACACAATATCACCTCCTGTTGCTTATATAGTATCAGAATGTATGTTCTATTGCAATATTATTTAGTTAGTGTTTTTACAATTCATCTCCTACCTGTAGAGGAAGGAGTATTCTTGTTAGTTTCTTTGATAAATAGTAAATCAAACAAATTACGACAAAATAGTGCGTGTCGATATGTGTATAATTAAGACATTAAAACTTGTAGACCATTTCATTTATACAAATGAAAATGTGCACGAACTTCTTGAAATTATTGATAGCTCTTCGGAAGGTTATTTATATGCGATATGGAGAAGAGAGAAATTTATTATTCTTATGAGTGGAGCAAGAGACTGGGTATTAAATTACATTTTGGAATGAAATGGCAGAAGAGATGTTCGGTTGGAGAGTACAGGAAGCTATCGGCAATCTATGATACAGTTTATTATTGAAAGGAGGATAACAA
>CAZPZN010000187.1:0-2635 GCA_964590735.1 uncultured Tissierella sp. | reverse complement strand
CGGAACCGTAACAGATGAAGAGATTTTCAAAGGCATTGGCATAATGGAAAACATCTTATCTAAACCATTTAAGTCGAATAATAATGAATACATGCCCTTTATATAGGCAAAGGGAACCGACCCCTTTGGTTATTAGGAACAAAAGGAACCGACCCCTTTGTTCCTTCTAGCCGAGGAATCTCCAAATCTTTGCCATTACAGCATAAAATTCTTAATTGCCCTACTAAATCCAGTAGGATTTTCTTGTACTAGTAGGTGTCCACATTCTGCAAATATTAGTAGATTTGAATTTTTAATATTCTCTTTTAAATATTCTCCTGTAGCTCTAGAATATAAGTTACTCTTCCCTCCCATAATTATCATGGTAGGAACACTGATTTCTTCTAAAATATTCCTATAATCCTTTGATACTAGATCCTTCCAAATCCTTTTCATATGCATATACTCGTTGTCTGCCATGGATTTTATGGCTACTTCTAATTGTTTATCATCAAGAAAGGGAGCCATTTTGCTCATAAAGTTTTTTGAAAAATCATCCCAACTATTCATCATCTTATTTAAATCTGACTTTGCGTACTTCTCATTGTACTCCCCATTATAAAGACCTAGTCTCCAATCCTTAGTATTTATTACTTTAGGACCAGTGTCCACTAGGACAATACTGTCTATATTCTTACAACCATATTTACTAATGTATTCAAAGATTACAGACCCTCCCATTGACCATCCTACAACAGTTACATCAGTTAGTTTAAGGTGGGTTAAAAGTTCATATAAGTCCCCTGCCAGTATATCCAAGTTTACCTCTACCATAGAAACTCTAGACATTCCATGTCCCCTTAGATCGCAGGATAAAGCAAGGTATTCCTTTGAAAGGATTTTTTGTGGAATACGAAATACACCCATAGATGCAGCATAACCATGGATGAATATTATAGGCTTGCCATGTCCTTGTAAATTATAATATATCTTAGTATTGTCACTTGTTATATAATAGTTCATATAATCACCTGGAAATATTATAGCATAAACTATTCAATATAAGCACATGGTCCTATAGAACACTTTCCGCATGAATCACAAGTACCTAGATCTGTATAGAGACTATCAGTATGTAAACATTTTTTATAACAAGCCTCTCTATTTAACATATCAATAGATAAGGCATTTGTAGGACAGCTATTTACACACTCTAAGCAAGAACCATTTAGATAATATAAACAACGTGATCTATCTGAAGCTGGCTTATTACCTGATTCTACATCTATATCTATAAATACAGTCCCAGCTCTTCCTGCACAACCTTTATCAGTAATTAATAAGGAATTAACCCCAAATTCCCCAAGGCCAGCTATATGGGCCGCTGATTTATGAGACCATGGAGCTTTCAATAATTTCTTATCAAAACCTTGAGTAGCTTGTATTGTAGCTCCTGTAACATTAAACCTCCTTAGATACCCAATTAACTCTCTAGTTAAGTCATCTATTAATTTATTGCATTCATAATAAGTTTTTGCCCATATATAAGAAATCTCTTTGTTGTCCTTTAAAATATTACTATCTACTACCATCTTTGTAAAAGGGACAAAAAAAGAAACTACTGTTTTACAAGAAGGTAGTACCTCAATTGGATATAAATGATGAGGCCCAATAATTGTTTTAATATCTTCATATTTTTCATCTTTTGCCCTACTAAAGCCTATTAAAGGTTCCCTAAAAAAACCATCTTTATTTTTGGATAATACATAATCAGTAATAAACTCTTCTATTTTTTCTTTCATGTTATATACCTCCTATTTTCAACATATTCCTCTCATCACTTGTTAAAAACATCTTTATATAATCACCTGAAATAATTGTAGTATTTGATTAATCTTTATTATATATTAAAAGAGCCTATTAATATAGGGTTTTATAACTATCTTCTTAGGCTCTTTTATGGTTTTTGATTATTTATTGTGTTGTCTCATTTTGTTCCTACCAAAAGTATTATTTTCCATGTGCTTTAAAAGGCAACATTGACGGATCTTCCTTTACCATCTGAAGTGTGTTGTAGAATAGGAAGAACATAACAAATATAAATGGAAAGACTGCTATTATAGCAATTGTTTGTATCGCTTCTAAGCCTCCCATGAATATTAAAACAGCCGCACAAAATGCCATTCCAACCCCCCATAACAGTTTTAGACTTGTTTTAGGAGATTCATCACCACCACTGGAAAGCATGCCTAAAACAATTGTTGCTGAATCTGCTGATACTACGAAGAATGTAAAAACAACAAACAGCATAACAGGTGCCATTATTTGACTCAATGGAAACTGATCGAGCAGAACAAATATACCATTACCAATATCGGCATTTATAGCACTTTCGATAATGCCTTTTGTTGCTTCATTCATTTCAAAGCTTAAAGCTGTAGAACCAAATATACCAAAGAAAAATATATCAAATATAGTAGGTGCCACAATATCAACTATGCTTATAAAGGGAGATATAGATGAAAGAGCTATGACTATCGTTATGGATTGTGTGGATGAAGGATTTATTCGATTAGAAGACAAGGATTATTTTAACGAAATGACCTTGCTTATCTTTGAGGGTATGTTAGCTAGAACTATTAGAAACAAAATATCT
>CAZPZN010000186.1:0-2641 GCA_964590735.1 uncultured Tissierella sp. | reverse complement strand
ATAAATAGAGCAAAAATAACCCTTCACCTTCCTTATTTAAAATTTAATAGACAAGTTCTTCTTTAGAAGACTTTCTTTTCTTAGTCTTATTCTTCAAGCCATCAATTTCACCAGCTCTTTCAATTGCAATTTTAGCAAATATAGGTCCTGACACCTCATAGATCAATACAGAGAACATAATTATTGTAGAAATTTCAACAGCGAACTCAGGTAATTGCTGCCTTACTAGCACAATGAGTCCTATGGAAATACCACCTTGAGGTAGTAATGCAAGACCAAGATTCTGTCTTATTACATCTTCTGCCTTAACATATTTTGCCCCAAGCCATGCACCAAACAACTTTCCAAAAGCTCTAGCAAGTACATAAGCAATACCCATTAAACCTACACTTGATAATACACTAAGGTTTAAACTAGCCCCAGCCAAAGTAAAGAATATGACATAAACTGGTGATGCAAAATCGTTGACTGATTCAAATACTCGTTTATAATTTTGTAGGGTATTTACCAAGGTTGCTCCTATTACAATACAAGTTAACAAAGGAGAAAGGTTTAGATAACTAGCTAGAGCTGTTCCAATTCCAATAAAGGCTAAGTTTATTACTTGTAGTTCATCTCTTCCTTTTGATTTCTTAGAAATATAAGCTAGTAAAAATCCTAATACAAGGCCTAAAACCATAGACCCTCCGATTTCTATTAAGGGTTCAGTCACCATAGTTAACAGCGAAAATGTCTCTGTAGAGATTGATAGTTTTGCTAAGGACATAGCAATACCAAAGGCTATGATTCCAAACACATCATCCAAAGCTACCACTGGTAGAATAGTTCTGGTAAGCGGCCCATGAGCATTATATTGCTTCATTACCATTAGGGTTGCTGCTGGTGCTGTTGCAGCTGACATAGATGCTATTACAATAGAAAAGGCAAAGGATTGATTAAATCCATAATACATAATAGAAAATACGGCAATCATTGCAAATAATACTTCAGCAAAGGTTATGATTACTATAGACTTCCCTAATTTTAACATATCCTTTATTATAAATTCACTACCTATGGTAAAGGCGATAATGGCTAAAGCCAACTCACTTATAACACCAAAGGTTTCAATATCTCCTACATTTATGTAATGAGTAAATGATGGACCAAGAAAAAGTCCCAGTACCAAATACCCAGACACATTAGGAAGTTTTAGCAACCTAGCAATTTTTCCTCCTACTATACCTACAACTAAAACAATACAAATTTTTAAAAGCAAATTCAAATTCTATTCCTCCACATCATAATTTTTCATTATGACGATTATGCTCTTTCATTTCTTGATTCTATCCTTCTACAATATAGCCTCCCCTCACTAATTCTAATCAAAATAAAGAAAGCGCATTAACTAACTCATTATGAGTTTCGTCATACGCTTGGTTTGCTCTTATGAGGTTAGCTGACGGGTTAGGGCTTCCAAGTAGCCCTTCTAAATATCATTAGATTCACCCCAGATTCGGGTCCCCCACTACATAGTAGTATTCAGAGATTCTTATTAACCATATCATTAATGGGAAGAAAAGTCAAAATCTTACCCATCTATAGGCTAGCTAAGCAAGAAAGTAATATTTTTATTCAGGTCTTAATATACTTGGATAAAACCCTTCTTGAATAAAATTATCACTATACTTTACTTCTATATAGTCATATTCCTCCAACAAGTCTTTCTTCAAACAAACCTTATATCCATCTACTTGGTAAACTTTAAATGTTTCATCTACCTCTTTATCAAATTCCATTTGAAGTCCTGCTAATCAGCCAAAACCACAATAATATATTTTTATATATTTATTTTGTAAATTCAAATCTATTAACTTTTCTTTTGCTAATTCATTTATAACTATTTCCAATTACTATCACCTCATTAACTATATTCATACTCTTGTTTCCAAATCAGACCTTTCCTATATAGCCTCAGACTCTACTACTCATGATTTTTCATCTCTTCTAACGTCTAGGTTGATCTTTCCATCCTTAACCTCAATTATTCTATCAGCTTTTTCTGCTATCCTCTGATCATGAGTGATTATAATGAAAGTAGTATTAAACTCTGCATTAATATTTCTTAGGATGGAATAGACATTTTCAGTGGTTTCAGAATCCAGATTTCCCGTTGGCTCATCTGCCAGAATAATTCTAGGCTTGTTTATCAGGGACCTTGCTATAGCTGCCCTCTGTTGCTGGCCTCCGGACATATTAGTAGCCATGTTGTTAGCAACCTTAGATAGGCCTACAAAGTTTAAGAGTTCATCTGCCCATTGGTCAATCTCCTTAGGAACCCTATAGTTCTTAATCCTATATGGCATAAGCACATTTTCCTTTGCGGTAAACTCTGGTAAGAGATGATGAAACTGAAAAATAAAGCCAATAGTCTCATTTCTAAGAATTGCAAGGTCATCTTTGTTAAGGGTATCCGTCCTATTTCCAGCTATATAGACTTCACCAGAAGATGGCTTATCTAAAGTCCCCATTATATTAAGCATGGTAGATTTTCCACTTCCCGACTCCCCTATAATAGAATTAAAGGAGTTTTCCTCAAAGGCAATATTTATATCATAAAGGACCTGGGTCTTGATTTTTTCACCATAAATCTTATTTATAT
>CAZPZN010000185.1:1750-2656 GCA_964590735.1 uncultured Tissierella sp. | reverse complement strand
TGTTATGTAGAGGATGTTGTCCCTATATGGAAAGAATGCTATAGGGTCTTAAAAAAGGGTGGAATACTATTAGCTGGTCTGGATAATGGTATTAACTTTATTTTCGATGATGAAGAAACTAGCTTATCCTATAAATTACCATTTAATCCATTAAAGGATAAAGACCAGTATGAAAAGTCAATGAAAAATGATTGGGGAATCCAATTCTCACATACTATAGAAGAACAAATTGGTGGACAATTAGAGGCTGGCTTTATATTAACGGATATTTTTCAGGATACAAACGGTTCTGGTAGACTACATGATTTCAATGTTCCCACATTCTATGCGACAAGGGCAATTAAGAATAATAAATGAAATTAACTGAAGTTATGGAGGTTATATATGTCACAAATAAAGCTAATAAAACCAACAATAGAATATGCCAAAGATATTATGGAGTATAGACAAGACTTTCTTGACTCTGGAGAAAGTATGGCAGGTTGTGGATCCTTACGTGACTGCTCAACTGCTGAGGAGTGGATTAATGAAATCAACCTTTTAGAGAATCAAGAAACTTGCCCTAAGGATAAAGTACCTTCTAATACCTACCTAGCCATAAGAATAATAGATGATAGACTTGTTGGGATTGCAGATTTTAGGCACCATATTAACCATCCCATATTAAACCTATGGGGAGGCCATATTGGATATTCAGTAAGATCCTCAGAGCGAAGAAAGGGCTATGCTACAGAGATACTTAGATTGATTCTGATTAATTGTGAGGAGTATGGGCTAGATAAGGCCCTAGTTACTTGTGATGTAGATAACATTGGGAGTAAAAAAACCATAATTTCCAATGGAGGTATCTTTGAGAAGGAAATATTGGTTGATGAAGATAGGATGGAGCGTTACTGGATAAATTTC
>CAZPZN010000185.1:0-1740 GCA_964590735.1 uncultured Tissierella sp. | reverse complement strand
TAAATAGGTCTTATTTTTTTCATTTGCATGCATTATTTTAAACTTCTAAATTGTATTATAGGTAAGGAGGAAATAATATGAGCTCATTCTATCCGGAATATGAAAAAGTAGCAGAAGTAGTTGACAGGAAGTATTTCTTAAACTAGTTCAAAACTACCCATCCTTTCAAAATGATGAACACAAAAAGGCATGGTTAATTAGAGTAACTATAAATCTATGTAAAAATAGATTAAAATCAGCATGGTTTAGAAAGACAGAACCAATATATGATATAACTTTGAGCTTTTCAGATGAAGAGAAATTTGTAATGAATGCCGTTATGGAATTGTCTGCTCCAGAGGGAAATTTAGTTATAAGTGTAAAACTAAGTCAATCAGAGGAAAACTCTAATAAGCTTCAAATCAATGAAGGAGAAGATAAGAATCTTTTTTTCATGGCTGGGGGAGAAGTATATGAGATTGTAAAGGGAAGTTTGAAGTATAAAGATTTATTGATGTTTCAAGAGAACTATACCAGTTATTAAGAGATAGGGCAGCCTATCTCTTTTTATACGCTGAAGATTATCTGCTCCTGTTATTCAAATAGTTACAAAGCTATTACAATTATAAATATGGATTATTTCTCCACTCTTTTTATGGTATCATTACATTAGACGGATAAAGAGAAGATTTTAAAGGGGATTTTTAAAGATTCTAATCTAATGTGACTTAATTTGTAGATTAGCTATTAAGAATAGGGATCTGCATGAGGTGTTAAAGGTTTGTTTAAGAATCTTAGTGGAGGAAGATAGAAATGATATTGAAGCATTTAAAACAGCATATGATTCTACCTAAGGAAGAATATATTTTAAATCAGTGGGCTAATATTCGAGGAATAGATGTATTATTATTGAGTTTTACAATTGATGAAGATAGAAACTGTCTATGGATAATGTATATCAATGATGAATTAGCTAAGGATAATTTTGCTCCAGGTGAATATAAGGGACGATTCAAAACCAAACGGCAAGAACTACTTGATGATATTGAGTACTCTGGCAGGAATAAACATATACATATAAAAGAGATTGAAATACAAGGACAAATTATAGAATTAAATTCTTCTACCTGTAGCTCCCTTTATGATGATAATATCCAGGGGAAAATGCAACTCCAGCATTTTGCTGAAAGGGGTCTGCTTCCATTAAAATGGGATGATATAGACATACGAAGTATTTTTATTGCTAAATATGAACAAGACCCAGGTCAAGTTCCTCCAATTATAGATATGCAGAAAGATTTATCAATTGTGCTGCATATTGATAGAGACTCAATGGAAATTCCAATACAATCCACTTTTATTTTGGATTTTGGGAAATATGATATTGGAACTAAAATATCATATTATGATAAGGAACTTGGAAAAGAGAATTGTTTTTTTATTGATGGAATCTATTCCTATGATGTTTATGATGAAATAATGAAAAGTACTGAGAGGATAAATGATGAAAAATTGCGTAAAGATATTCTCAATCAAATCATGGAATCAATGGAGAATATATGCCCTAAGGGTATGAATATGGCAGTTATAAAATATGAAACAACAGATAATGCAGAGTTTCGTTTTATGACGAAGGAATATTTTGAATCGGAGCCGGTATATTCAAATAATCATACTGGAATTGCAATTGGTTTTGGCACTACTAACAATGAAATAGGTATCAATGGCTACAAGTTAAGAGAGTGTATACTTCAGCCTATA
>CAZPZN010000184.1:0-2656 GCA_964590735.1 uncultured Tissierella sp. | reverse complement strand
GACGTGTCAGATATAAAGGTACTCATCCAAAAACATATAAAGAAAAATATAAAGAACTACAACCAGAGTTATATTCAGATGTTGTGGAAAAAGTTATAAGTAAGGGTAGTACCCCTGCTGGAATGCATCGCTCTATTTTAGTAGATGAAATATTGGAGTTTTTACAAATTACTCCAGGACAAATTGGGTTGGATGCAACACTTGGTTATGGTGGACATACCTTAGAAATGCTTAAACGTCTAGAATCAAAGGGTCATATGTATGCAACTGATGTGGATACTATTGAACTACCTAAGACAAAAGAGCGATTAGAAAAATTGGGTTATGGAGAAGATATTTTAACTATTAAACAAATGAATTTTTCAAATATAGATCAAATTGTTATTGAATCAGGCCCATTGAATTTTGTATTAGCCGATTTAGGAGTATCCTCAATGCAAATAGATAATCCTAAAAGAGGATTTTCCTTTAAAAGTGACGGTCCATTAGACCTTAGGTTAAATCCTAGAAAAGGCATCTCTGCAGCAGAACGTTTAAGGACTATTAAACAAGATGAATTAGAAGGAATGTTCATAGAAAATGCTGATGAGCCCCATGCAGAAGTTATAGCTAAAGCAATTATAACTGATATAAGAAAAGGGAAAAATATAACAACTACAACTCAACTTCAAGAAATTATCAGGGATGCTCTAAAATTTATTCCGATAAAAGAAAGAGATGAGCAAGTTAAAAAATCCTGTCAAAGATGTTTTCAGGCCTTAAGAATAGATGTGAATGATGAATTTGAAGTACTCTATGAATTCTTGGAAAAGCTTCCTAATTGCCTGGAAAAAGGTGGCCGAGTTGCCATACTTTCATTTCATTCAGGAGAAGATCGCCTAGTTAAAAAATCATTTCGGCACTTTTTACGTGAAGGTATCTATAGTGAAGTAGCCCCAGGCCCTATTCGTCCATCAGCAGAAGAATGCAGTACCAATAGTCGTGCCCGTTCTGCCAAATTGCGTTGGGCAATAAAGGCATAATACTGATTACAAAAATATAGAAATTAAGGCCTAATTGAATGGAAATTAGGCCTTTAAATACTCTACAATCTCTATCTTCAAATACTCTGACTGATTTTCTCTCTTTTATTTGTTTTAAAACATCATTCAAAATATCTCCTCCAATTAAATAAAACCTTCTTTAAGTCTAGCTTTTATAAGTTTTTTTCTTTTTTATGGCATTCTCTGTTTGAATACTATATAATAGTAGAAATACTTTGGGGTATTATTAGATAAAAGGAGTGAAGAAAAATGAAAATAATAGCATATGCGGTTAGACCTGATGAGATGGAAGCATTTAAGGAGTTTTCAAATAAATATGGACATGATGTTGAAATTGTTTCTCAAAATTTCGGGCCTGAAAATGCGGCATTAGCAGAAAAATATGATGGGATTAGTATTTTAGGAAATTGTAATGCGAATAGGGAAGCTTTAAAGACTATCTCATCCTTTGGTATTAAGTATTTGGCGTCCAGATCAGCCGGTACCAATAATATAGATTTAGAAGCTTGCAAAGAATTTGGCGTAAAAGCAACTAATGTACCTGCTTATTCACCAAACTCAGTATCAGAATTTACAATAGGGCTGGCATTAACTTTAACAAGAAAAATAAATGAAGGTATCAAGCGAGTTCAAGTACAGAATTTTGGATTAAATGGGCTTATAGGTATAGAAGTAAGAAATCTAACAGTTGGTGTTATAGGAACAGGGCGTATTGGTTTTAATGTAATTAAAGCATTCTCCGGATTTGGTTGTGAGATTATTGCCCATGATATTTTTGAGAATAAGGAAGTTGAGAAATATGCAGAATATAAAACACTAGATGAAGTTTATGCAGAAGCTGATATTATAACCTTACACTGTCCTTTATTTGATGAAAACTATCACATGATAAATGATGAAGCCATAGCCAAAATGAAGGATGGAGTAATTATAATCAATGCTGCTAGAGGTGGATTAATCAACGCAGAGGCTCTAATTAGAGGATTAAAATCCAAAAAGGTAGGAGGAGCTGCACTAGATACTTATGAAAATGAAGTAGGGATATTTCATACAGATCATACCAATAGCATATTACAAGATGATGTTTTAGCTAGACTACTACAATTTCCCAATGTAGTTATTACACCTCATTATGCATTTTATACAGACGAAGCAGTATCAAATATGGTTGAAATAGCTTTAGAGAACTTAAAGGAACTTGAATTAACAGGTTCTGCTAAAAATGAAATACAGTAATAATAAAATTTAGATACACAAAACAACAAGGAGGGATACAATGGAAAAAAAGAAATCAGGCATACCAGTATTTTTAGGAATTGCTAGTGTTTGGTTTGGTGCCCACGTTGGACCGGGTGTAGCATCTGGTAAGCAAACAGCAGTATATTATTCTGCTTTTGGGAAATGGGGGTTAATTACACCCTTAATTGCCATGGGACTTATGGGGCTTTGTATTTATTACTCAGTAGAGTATGCTAGACTGACTGGAGTTAAAAATTTTAGGGAATTGACTGATAGTATGTTCCATCCCTATGAGAAATTATTTTCTACCTTTTTTGAGCTTACATTTATAGCAACAGTTCTAATGGTTTTAGGAGGTTGTATTGCTACAGCAG
>CAZPZN010000183.1:0-2663 GCA_964590735.1 uncultured Tissierella sp. | reverse complement strand
AGCGACAATCAAGAATGGAAAGTTGATAAAGCTTGAAGGAGAAGATGCAGATAAGCTTGGAGTACTATTTGAAAGTGACAACAACTCTACAGTAGGAGAGTTAGGAATTGGAACCAACTCGGCTGCTAGGCTTACGGGTGTTATATTAGAAGATGAGAAGATATTTGGAACAGTTCATATTGCATTTGGAACCAATGTTTCCTTTGGAGGTATCAACAAAGCAAGTTGTCATCTTGACGGAATTATTTTGAAACCAACCCTTTATCTTGATGAATTGTTAGTAATAGATAAGGGTAATATTGTAGTCTAGGTTTCTATTTTATAGCATCAGTCCAAGAGGTGGGTGTTTAGCCACCCCCTCCCCCCTTTATGTTGACATGGGGCATGACCCTTGGCAATGTGAATCCCATTTTACATATCTATAATTACGCACATCTCTAACAACTGCTAATAAATAAACTCTCACTTTTATTAATACAATCATAGTAAGATTTTTGCTTTATTATATGAATAGGAGCTGATAAACATTGTAGATAATGAAGGAATTATTTGTGAATGAGTAGCTCGATGCTCCCTTACCAAACCTAATTTTAGTCTTCTTATCATTGCTAAGGAGATCTTTTAATGTAAAAATTATTTATGAATTTACAAATTTAAGAAGGATTTTCCATTTATATGTCGAATATATACAATTATTAGCTCATAATTAGCTTTAATTCTGATTTGGAATTTTTAAAGAATACAAATTGGAGCCAAATAAGCATGGTTATATCAACTTTTCAAAACTAAATTTAATCTATGGTAGAAATGGGACCGGTAAAAGCACAGTGGTTGATTTACTTAGATCACTAAGCACTGGGGAGGATTCTCTAATATATAGTAGAAAAAGCTTGAAAGTTAGAGATGAGCAGGAAGTTTTACTAACATTAAATAATGATTTTTATAGATTTTCTAAAGGGTGGAATAAAACCTACGCAAATATAAGAATATTTGATCAAAAGTATATAAACGAAAATATTTTTCTTGCAGATACTATAACCATTGATAACAGAAGGAATCAATTCAAGCTAATTATAGGTGAGAGTAATGTAAAAATAACCATAGATTTAAACAAGGTTAATGAAGAAATAAGAAAAATAGATAAAGAGATTAAAATAGTTGAATCTAAATTGAGGCAAGAAATAATTGGCAATACATCCATTACAGATTTTGTTGAGATGGAAACAAAAAGTGATTTACGTGAAATACAGCTAGAGTTAGAGGAATTAATGAAAAGCAAAAAAAACCTGGAACAAATTAATTTAATTCAGAATTTAAGAACACTATCTAAACTAGAATTACCTAATTTAAATTTAGTAGATTTAGAAAAGTTCTTATCAACTAATAGTAACCTGTTAATATCCAAGGCAGAACAAGAAATAAAAAATTACTGCAAAAATAAACAAATTGATGAAAGTTGGATTAAGAAAGGGTATGACTATATTAATGGCAATAAATGCCCATTTTGTAATCAGGATTTTTATAATTCTGATATGTTTACTATTTTCAAGAATTACTTTAATTCTACTCTCAATGAGTATAGCCAGAAGGCTGTATATTACAACGAATATATAAGGACCAACTATAATAATGAGAGATTATTGGAAATTAAATATCTACTGGAGAAAAACAATAGTAGCTATAATGAAATGACTAAATACCTGTTGTTGCCAGATAATAAGGTTGTTAATCCAGATGAAATTATCAATAAGATATCAAAATTTATGGATAATATAAATTCTCTAAACTCAAAGAAAAATGAGAACCTACTAGATGAGTCATTCTTAGAACGTGAATTTTTAGTTATAAAAGAAGAATATATTAAAATCATTGAATTGACTAAAATATACAATATTACAGTTGACTCTATAAATAAAGGCCTAAATGAATATATAGGAAACATTAGCAATTCGAACATGTTAAGCTTTGAAAATCAGATAGAATATGTTAAAAACTTATTGAGTAGAAATAAGGGTGAAACAGATAGTATAGCCAATAAATACTTAGATTTAAGAAAAAAGAAGAAGTATTTAATACATAAAAAAGAAGAATTAAAAATCGAATTACTAAAGTTGGATAAGTTGAAGATAAAAAACTTTGATACAAATCTTAATAGGTTGCTGGAGAAGTTTAACTTACCATTTAAAATAGAGTATGAATCCCCTAAATACGGTTCCTATGGGCCGGAAGTAGAGTATTACATAGTAATGGATAATAGCAAGGTTAAGGCAAGAGTATCTAAAAATAAAGAAATTAAAGAGCCAAACATCAAGAATACAATAAGTGAAGGGGAAAAGTACCTTCTGGCTTTATCATGTTTTATAGCATGTCTAGAAGTAAATGCTCAGATTAATAATTCTATCATAGTGTTTGATGATCCTACAAGTTACTGTGATATTAAAAACAAAGCAATTATCAGTGAACAAATATTACTATTATCCATGGAAAGCAATCAAATTTTCATATTCACTCACGATAATGAATTTTCTAAAATAATATGGGATCAATCTAATCAAGATGAAATGACTGGTTTATATATTGAAAGTAGCGGTACATCATCTCAAATAATAACCAGAGACAAATATAGACAAAACAAGGTTTTATGAGATTTTTTTATTGAGGAG
>CAZPZN010000182.1:0-2686 GCA_964590735.1 uncultured Tissierella sp. | reverse complement strand
ACATTTATCCCTCCTTCAAACCTGACTACTCATCGCTTTTTCTAAGACTTAATCCTAATTCAGCAAGCTTTCTTTCTACTTCCTCAAGGGATTTTTTGCCAAGGTTTCTTACTTTCATCATTTCTTCTTCAGTCTTTTGAGTTAATTCTTCAACAGTATTAATGGCTGCTCTCTTTAAGCAGTTATAACTTCTTACAGATAGGTCAAGTTCCTCTACTGTCATCTCAAGAACCTTCTCCTTCTTATCCTCTTCTTTTTCAACAAGTATTTCTACATTGCTTACGTGTTCAGTAAGGCCAATAAAAAGGTTTAAGTGTTCTGTAAGTATTTTCGCTCCTAATGAAGTTGCCTCATCTGCATCCATTGTTCCATTGGTCCATACCTCTAGGACTAATTTATCATAATCCGTAATATTCCCAACTCTTGTATTCTCAACATGATAATTCACCTTGCTAACAGGTGTAAAGGCTGAGTCTATTGGAATTACTCCAACAGGCTGACCTTCTCTTTTGTTTTTCTCTGAAACTACATAGCCTCTGCCTTTTTCTAGCTCAAGCTCAATATATAGCCTACCATCTTCGTTTACTGTGGCAATATGGTGATCTTTATTTACTATTTCAACGTCAAGTCCTGTAATTATGTCTCCAGCTGTAACTTCCTGAGCGCCTTCTACATCGATTAACAGAGAAACTGGTTCATCTGAATACATCCTCGCAGCAATACCTTTGATGTTCAATATTAATTCAGGAACATCCTCTAGTACTCCTGGTACTGTAGAAAACTCATGAAGCACTCCCTGAACCTTAATGGAAGAAACGGCTGCCCCCGGTAATGAAGACAGTAGTACCCTTCTTAAAGAGTTTCCAAGAGTCGTTCCATAACCTCTTTCTAGAGGTTCAACAACGAATTTCCCATAACTATTATCTTCACTTAATTCTAAGATCTCAATTCTTGGTTTTTCAATTTCTATCATTAACTCTACCCTCCTTGACATTTTGGTTATTAAAGGACGAGGTTAACTGATTATCTATTATTTAGAATATAACTCAACTATTAAGTGTTCTTCAACTGGTATATCTATATCTTCTTTAGATGATTCAGTCACTATTGTTCCCTTTAATTGTTCTAAATCAACATTTAACCATGATACAGTATTTCCATTATGATTTTCCACTAATGATTTGAATTTATCAGTATTCCTACTTTTCTCTTTAACTTGAATAACATCTCCAACTGTTGTCAGAAGTGAAGGTATATCAGCTTTTGCACCATAAAGTGTGAAGTGACCATGAACTACTAATTGTCTAGCTTCTGCTCTTGATGCAGCTAATCCCATTCTATACACAACGTTATCTAGTCTTGATTCAAGGATTTTCAACAAGTTTTCACCTGTGATTCCTTTCATTTTATCAGCCATATTATAGTACTTGTACATTTGTGATTCACTAATTCCATAGAATCTACGTACCTTTTGTTTCTCTCTTAACTGCATTCCATATTCTGTTACTTTCTTTCTTGATTGTCCGTGTTGTCCTGGTGCAAAATTTCTTTTATTGATAGCGCATTTGTCTGAATAGCATCTATCTCCCTTAAGAAATAGTTTTTGACCTTCTCTACGGCACAATCTACAACTTGGTCCTGTATATCTTCCCATCTACTTTCGCACCTCCTATTAAACTCTTCTACGTTTTGGTGGTCTACACCCATTATGTGGAATTGGAGTAACATCTTTGATCATATTTACTTCAAGGCCTGTTGCTTGAAGTGATCTAATTGCTGCTTCTCTTCCTGAACCTGGTCCCTTTACAAATACCTCTACGCTCTTAAGTCCATGCTCCATAGCTTTTTTAGCTGCTTCTTCAGCTGCTTGTTGTGCTGCATAAGGAGTAGATTTTCTTGAACCTCTAAATCCTAATTGACCAGCACTTGCCCATGATAATACATTTCCTTGTAGGTCAGTTAAAGTTACCATTGTATTATTAAAAGTTGAGGAGATATGTGCTTGACCTCTTTCGATATTCTTACGCTCTCTTCTCCTGACACGAGTCGCTTTGCCTTTTTTAGCTACCATTTATTTCCCTCCTTTACCTACTTCTTCTTGGATACCAATCTCTTAGGACCTTTTCTAGTTCTTGCATTAGTCTTAGTCCTTTGTCCTCTTACTGGAAGTCCTCTTCTGTGTCTGATACCTCTATAACAGTTTATTTCTCTTAATCTCTTTATATTTAAAGCAATATCTCTTCTTAAATCACCTTCAACGTGAAAAGTATCAATTACTGCTCTAAGGTTTGCTACTTCAGCTTCAGTTAAATCCTTAACTCTTGTGTCTTTATTAACACCAGCTCTTTCAAGGATTTCATTTGATCTTGGTCTACCGATACCGTATATATAAGTTAAACCAACTTCAACTCTCTTATCTCTTGGTAAGTCAACACCTGCTATTCTAGCCATTAAAGTCTACACCTCCTAAATCTCTCAACAATATATATAATTAACCTTGTTTTTGTTTGTGTTTTGGATTTTCACAGATTACCATTACTCGTCCATGTCTCTTAATTATCTTACATTTTTCACAAATCTTTTTAACTGATGGTCTAATCTTCATTACTAATCCCTCCTATGCTACTTGTTTCGCCAGGTTATTCTGCCTTTAGTTAAATCGTAGGGCGATAGTTCAACTGTTACT
>CAZPZN010000181.1:0-2690 GCA_964590735.1 uncultured Tissierella sp. | reverse complement strand
ATGTTATTCTCATCCTAGATTCTTGTCCTATATTTAGAATGTACACTATGTGGAATAATATACCATAATTAAACCGTCGCCATATTTTCATTCCTTTTTGTGTCACATGTCATGATGGTGAATAAAATTATCATGGACAAAAATAATAAATTTCTTTATATCAACTAAATTGTTCTGTAGAATACCATATATTATTTCTTTATCTATTTTTAGATATTCGTGAGACAGTATATTTCTAAGCCCTACCATATTCCTATAAATTTTAGTTTCGTCATCACTTAAATATTCTTCCCTATTTAAAATAATGAATGCTTCACCAAGTGTTTCAGGATTACCTATGTTATTATCTACTACAATGTGAGTAGCGATATCAACCATCATATTTATAACTATGAATAAATTATATTCTACTACATCTTGTATAATATCATCTTGTAAAAATTCTTCTAAAGATATTTTCTCAAACCGCTCAATTTTATTTAATGAAACTGATAATTGGTTTAATCTCCTCTTAATTACGTCAATATTAACCATTAGATTTCACCTCTTTTTTTAATCGTTCAATAGTTCTATCATAAGATAAATCTAAATATCTTTTTACATCATTATACTCAAATAAAGTTTTTATCTTATAATTAGATTCTAAAAGATTATCTCGTGTAAATAACAATATATTATTTTTGTAAATTTCATATTTAAGTAAAGGATTTGCATCATTTAATATAATTAGATCTATTTCTCTTTTACAGGCGTCTGTTAAATACATTTTAATTTCAAGATAGGTTTCTGAATCTAATTTCTTATCAGAATATATTGCAATATCTATATCACTGTCTGGTCTCATCTTACCTTGAACATAAGAACCAAAGATATATGCAAAGATTATATTTTCATATCCTATCAATATATCCTTACATTTTTTAATATTATCCATACTATTCATCTCCTAAACTATGATCCTACCGTAAGAAAACACCACACCTTATAACTATTATATCATTAGCAATTATTTATTACACCTTATTCTGTGATAACTAACCTTTGTGGTTTATTGGATATTATACCCAAAAGATTGAAAATAAAAAGAAGGTATATTTGGATTTATATACCTTCTTTTTATTTGGCAACTATCTCTATTTTCATCAAAATTTTTAGGTCCAATGGTCTTTGATAGTTCTGTAGTAGTTGCTTCAGCTAACATATTTAGTACAAGCTCCAATGTAGACATATTATCTCTTAAGTTTACGGTGTCTGGCAGTGCGCCATGATAAGGGCGTAAAATATAGTGGGTGGGATTCCCACTGAGAAAGGTTTAGCATATAAGACCAAGCCGCTAACATTTCCAGAGTTATCTACATCCTTATTCTTTACATAGGTATATATCTGATATAGGTTGCTGGAAATGATGCTTGTACTATCGAACATACTATGTGTTTGCATAGTTTTACCATAATATTTAGTATCAATAATTAAGGTTTCATCTCCATATGTTAATGTAACATCCGATTTCATTACTGGTAAATTTAAACTACTTACGCCTTCAGATAAGTCCCATGAAATATATGAGGCTTTCGCATTGAGCTTTGGATGCTCCTTCTTGAAGTAGCCAAGCACAAACTTCTCATATTAAGTTGGTGCCTGGCACGGGCTCCCTATTTTTTATTAAGACCATATTGCCGACGTCGGCAATATGGTCTTATATTTGAACTTAACGAATATTACTAACGCTATTCTTTGCGGTATCGTGCTTAGTCTTTAAAATATTAACAACCACGCCACTTGTAACTTCATCGGTTGATTTTATTTCTTCTCCATCAAAGCTGATGAGTTTTATAGATTTATTTTCCTTGTCTGTTTCGATAATATATCTTCCATCAAAGCCATCTTCCAATAAATAAGTCATCCCTGTTTCACTAACATCACTTATACTGATTTCTTTACCATTTATAATTATCCTAGTGTCATTATTCAAATCAAACTCCAAGTCAATACCAGAAAGTAGATTATTGAGAGGTGATTCATTATTAAAGGTTATTTCGTATCTGTTAGTAGTGGTTGTAGAATTCATTGAAATCCTATTTGGCATTCCAGTATCAAGTTTCCTCAAATCTAAGTCAGTAGGAGGCTCAGGTACATTTGATGAAACAATATCAACTACAGGGTAATCTAGGATTATTGTTCTTTCTACAGCATCATAATCTACCCTAACACCTTTATTTTCCAATAATGCCCTTGCCGGTACATAGGACCTTCCATTATAAATAATCGGGTATAATACCGTACCATCTAAATCTCTTGGCTGCCAGTATTCCTCGTCAACCTTAAATCTCATATCAGATGCTAAATAGGATTCGATTTTGTCCACAGTTACTGCTCCCAGACCTACAACAGGTAAACTTAACAGCAAAATTAGTGAAATAAGGATAGCAAATTTCTTTTTCACGATTGACCCTCCTCTTTTACTTGGATACATCAATACTCCATATCCTAAATTTATCAAAATTATACCCTTTTGCAGCTCTATTGAAACTAGGCGGGATTCCAATGGTGTTCATATAACATTTTCACAACAACCAATTTCTAGGAGGAAAGATTTGATTTTTACCTATATTTAAAGCTTTTGCAAATCCTTTTCTATTAAAGGTTCCACCTAACCAACAAGTTCCAAGCCCTAAATCTGCTAAATAGAG
>CAZPZN010000180.1:0-2732 GCA_964590735.1 uncultured Tissierella sp. | reverse complement strand
CCAGGCTTCAATATATCAATATGGGGAGCCATAATAGGAGCCCTAGTAATAGGCATAGTAGACGCAATAATGCCAGGCAGAGCAATGTAATGACCTAACACAGTTTGCGTGATTTTCCGCAAGCTGATGTAGGTCAGATACAGTCTAGCCAAATCTATGTGAGTAAAACGAGCAAATAGATTTGTGCTAAAGACTGTGAAATGACCTCCCCTAATTTAAAACCCGAGATCCTTCGTTAGCAGTTATTATACTGCTGTACTCAGGATGACATATTGTTTGTCATTCTGAACGCAAGTGAAGAATCTCGGGTTTTAGCTTTTTGTTTAAAATTTTCACATTTGGATAAATATAAACTATAACAAAATGTTGACCTATTGAATAAACTAATATATAATGTGTTTAAGGGGTACCCCGAGGGGGTATAAATCACTTGAGGAGGTTATTAAATGAAAATAGACGTAACTGATGTTGCAAGAAATGAATTGAAAAAACTTATAGAAGAGAAGAAAACCGAGAAATCTTTAAGAATATATATAGCGTCTTATGGATGAGGCGGCCCTACTTTTGGTATGTCTCTGGATGAGGCAAAAGATGGGGATGAAATAATTAAGGACAATGATTTTGAATTTGTTCTTGAGGAAGATTTAACCTCTAACTATGGGAAGTTTACTGTAGATTATTCTGACAACTGGTTAAGAAGAGGTTTCAATGTAATTCCAGATAGAGTAGGCGCTGGTTGCTAATTAAGAAAACAAACTAATAAAATAAAGATGATAATATTTAGGGTAGAGGTTAAAATAATCTCTACCCTCTTATTGTGTATTTAGTCGCCTTGAAATAAAATTAACATCCAATCTTTATTTTAGCTTTTCATCTGTGGTATAATTACTATGATGTTGTAATCATAAAGATATGAAAGGAGTGAGGGTTGTGGATTCGAGTCCTTTACCCAGGAGGCATAATAGAATACAGGAAGATCCACACTCTGAACTTAGCGTTAGATCTTCCTAGCAATTTAATATATTTAGGAGGAGATAATTATGGATGAAGAAAACATCATAGAACTAATTGAGCAAAAGAAATATATCCAATTAAAAAAAATACTTTCTGAAATGAATGAGGTTGATATAGCAGAAATACTGGACCCCTTAGAGCCAAATACTACTTTGCTATTATTTAGAATGCTGCCAAAGGATATAGCTGTAGAAGTATTTGCCCATTTCTCAACGGATCAGCAAAGGGATATTATAAATGCAGTAACAGATAAGGAATTAAACTATATACTTGACGAATTGTTCTTTGACGATATGATTGACTTGATTGAGGAAATGCCAGCAAATGTAGTAAGTAAAATACTTAATAATTCAACCCAAGAAGAGAGAAGGCTTATAAATCAATTTCTAAAGTATCCACCTGATTCAGCTGGAAGCATCATGACCATTGAGTATGTTGAGTTAAGAAAAAACATGACTGTAAAGGATGCTCTTAAACATATAAAGGAAATTGGATTAAGTAAGGAGACAATATATACATGTTATGTAACAGATAAAAATAGGACGCTTCAGGGAATAGTATCTTTAAGAAAGCTAGTTGTATCAGATGAGCAAATTTTAATAGAAGAATTAATGGACGAAGAAGCAATTTATGTTAATACCCATGACGATCAGGAGTTTGTTGCTAGTGTATTTAGAAGGTATGGATTTTTAGCTTTACCAGTAGTAGATGCTGAAAGAAGACTAACCGGTATTATAACAGTTGACGATATTATGGATGTAATCGAACAGGAAGCTACAGAAGACTTTCAAAGGATGGCAGCTATGGCACCATCTGAGGCAGCTTATCTAGATACCGGGGTTATTCAATTAGCAAAGCACAGGATCCCATGGCTATTAATTCTTATGATTTCTGGCACCTTTACAGGGCGTATTATAGCTAAGTTTGATAATGTCCTTCAATCTATAGTTATTTTAGCAACTTTTATACCAATGTTAATGGATACAGGTGGAAACTCAGGTAACCAATCTTCAACTCTTGTAATTCGTGGGCTTGCAGTAGGAGATATTGCTATAAAAGATGGTTGGAAGGTTTTATGGAAGGAATTTAGAATAAGTATACTGGTAGGGATTGTATTATCCTTAACAAATTTAGCCAGGTTAATGCTAATAGAAAAAGTAGATTTTCTTGTTGCTCTGACAGTATCATTGACCTTAGTTTTTACAGTAATGGTAGCTAAAATGGTAGGAGGAACATTGCCTTTACTGGCTAAAAAGCTAAAGATAGATCCAGCTATAATGGCAGGACCTCTTATAACAACAATAGTAGATGCATTGAGTTTAACAGTGTATTTCGCCGTTGCTTCTGCTTTGCTTAATATATAGATTAAGCAAAGCAGATATCCAATAGTGGTATTCTATATAAACCTAAGATTTCTTATTCTAAGAAACTTAGGTTTATTCTTTAAATAGATATTTGGAAATTGTACAAGATACTACAAAATGAAAACATTGTCAATAAAAATTGTGTGGGAAAGATGTTAAGTTTATTTAAAATGTTTTTACCTGAAAATAATTGACAAAGCAGACTCATAATAGTATAATTAATTATTTATTTGACAATAATACTAATACATGGTATAATAGTTTGTATGGTGAGTGTCCCTGCACTCCATTGCCCCATCTAGGGAGATTCCATGGAAGGTGGTTTTGATTTTTGGAGATTAATACTGTAGCAAA
>CAZPZN010000179.1:0-2741 GCA_964590735.1 uncultured Tissierella sp. | reverse complement strand
GTATATAGGCAGGGAGATCTCTACTATAAATATGTAGACTATAAAAGAGTTTACGTGTAATCAAAAAGTTTGTTAAACAATTATTAACCCCATCTATACTAAGGGTCTTATTATCAATTAATCTAATTGGTAATAAGACCTTTTTTACATTAAAATTAGATTGGATGAAATATTATATAATAGGAGGGAATTTGATGAGACCAGCAATAATGGAAGAAGTTGAAGGCCTAAGGGGGTTCAACTCCGTAAAGATTAAAGAAGCTCATGAGGCAGGTAAGAAGGTTGTTGGAATGTATTGCATGTTTTCACCGCAAGAAATTGCATTAGCAGCTGATGCTATATCCGTTTCTCTATGTGGAACAGCACAAGGACCTATAGAAGCTGCAGAACAGGAGCTTCCAAGAAACTTATGCCCACTAATTAAATCCAGCTACGGATTTGCTATTACTGATGCATGTCCATACTTCTCTTTTTCAGATATACTGCTAGCTGAGACAACTTGTGATGGTAAGAAAAAGATGTATGAGCTTATGGGTAAAATGAAACCGATGCATGTAATGAATCTACCTCAAACAGCTGAGGGAGAGGATGCTTTAAATATCTGGCATAATGAGATGAAAAAATTTAAGACTTACTTAGAAGGCCAACTTGGTGTTGAAATCACTGATGATAAGCTTAGAGATGCAATCAACCTTATGAACAGAGAAAGAAATGTAATGAAGAAATTACATAAATTAAATATGCATAATCCTGCCCCTATGACTGGGATGGATATGATGTTAGCACAATGGTTAAAAGGATTTAACGTTGATAAGGAATATGGTATTGACTTAATAGAAATACTTGTAGCTGAAGTAGAAGAAAATATGGGAAAAGGAATCTATGCTTTTGATGAAAAAGCACCTAGAATTCTATTAACTGGATGTCCTATAGGTTCAGGTTCAGAAAAGGTTCTAAGAGCATTAGAGGATGCAGGTGCATCAGTAGTTGCACTTGAAAACTGTACAGGATATAAGCCATTAGAAGTTATGGTAGATGAAGATCCTAATAAGGACCCTCTTCTTGCTTTAGCAGAAAAATATTTACAAACTCCTTGCTCATGTATGACTCCTAATAACCCTAGATTTGATTTAATTAAGAGAATGTCCGAGGAATATGAAGTAGACGGAGTAGTGGATTTAACATGGGTAGCTTGTCATACATATGCTATTGAATCCTTTACTTTGAAGAAGTTTGTAGAGGAAGAATTAAATCTTCCATTTATCCAAATCGAAACCGATTACTCGGATTCAGATACTGGACAAGTAAAAACAAGAGTTGAAGCTTTCCTTGAAACTATAGAAAAAGCTCCAGCTTTAGCATAAATCAATAGGAAATATAGAATTAGAAAGAAATTATAATTCTAATTTAAGTGGAGGAATAAACGACTTCAAGTCGTTTCCTTAATTGTGAATTATGAATTGTACTAGAAAGGTGATTAAATGTATAAAATAGGAATAGATATAGGCTCGACCGCTGCTAAGGTTTCGGTTTTCAATCAGGATGATTTGAAGGACAATTTTACCCTACCAACTGGGTGGAGCAGTATAGAGACATCAAAAACCATTGAAAAAAAGTTGGATGAAATGGGTGTAGGACTGGCAAATTCAAAAGTTGTTGCAACCGGTTATGGAAGGATTTCCGTACCCTATGCTGATAAAACCATTACAGAAATTACCTGTCATGGCAAGGGAGCATATTATCTATTAGGTAGAGATTGCACAGTTGTGGACATTGGGGGGCAAGACACCAAGGTAATCTCTATCGAAGGTGGAAGAGTTAGTAATTTCACCATGAATGACAAATGTGCTGCAGGGACTGGAAGATTCCTGGACCTTATGGCCAATTCCTTGGGGGTGGCTGTGGACGATTTAGCCCAAATGGCTTTGAAGGGAAATGACATAAGTATTACCAGTATGTGTACAGTTTTTGCAGAATCGGAAGTAATTAGTTTAATCGGGAAGGGAACTCCACGTGAGGACATAGCTAGAGGTATTGTAAACTCCATTCTTGGAAGGGTATCTACTATGCTTCATAAGCATGGAATGGGAAGTACAGTATATTTAACCGGGGGCTTGTGTGAAGTTGCTCCTTTCATACAACTATTATCAGAAAAGATCGGTCAAGAAGTATTAACAAGTAAAGACGCTAGGTATGCAGGCTCTATAGGAGCTGCATTGTTGGCAAAATAAGAAAAGATTAAGAAAAGGCTGGATATTGCATCCAGCCTTAGTCTTTTTCCTCTAATTCATATTGGTTCAACTTATTATATAAATGTCTTTCACTCATCTCTAGGATTTTAGCAGTTTGCCTCTTATTATTATCACAATGCTCTAGTGAAGCTAAAATAAGCTTCTTTTCTGCAGATTCAATACTATCACCTACATATATATCTACGCTTTCATGGGATAGGTTTAATCCACTTACCGACACGATTTCCTTAGGTAAATCACTTTTCTGAAATTACCCTTTTTCACTTCATATACTAGATCCTTATTAGTAGCTGCTACCAATCTAAAATCCACTGATATGGATTTTTCGCTTCCAAGGGGTGTTATAGTCTCTTCTTGGATAACCCTAAGGAGCTTAGCTTGAAATTGTATGTCCATTTCTCCAATTTCATCTAGAAATATGGTGCTTTTTATTCCCCTCTTTGGCTGATATCTCAATAAGACCCTTATCCTCAATGGCATCCACACTGT
>CAZPZN010000178.1:0-2800 GCA_964590735.1 uncultured Tissierella sp. | reverse complement strand
AACAGTATCTCGTGTTAAGCAGACCAATACTTACCCTGCAAGCTTCATGCTCGTTGCTGCCATGAATCCATGCCCATGTGGTTATTACGGTAATGAAAAATGTAAATGCACTGATTATGAGGTTTTGAAATATAGGCAGAAAATTTCAGGACCTATTATGGATAGAATGGATATACAAAAGTATGTTAGAGCGATTGATTTTATGGCTCTTTCAAATCATTCATTAGGGAAGTCTTCAAAGGAGCTAAGGGAAAGGGTTGAGTTTGCAAGAGATATTCAAAATAAAAGGTTTAAGAATATTCCAAGGGTAAACTGTAATGCTCAGATGAATAATGCGTTAATTAAAGAATCTTGCCAGTTAGAAGCAGAAGGCCAAAAACTTTTGCAATTGGCATATGATCGTTTTAATTATAGTGCTAGAACCTTCCATAAGTTTCTAAAGGTAGCACGAACTTTTGCTGATATGGATGGAGCTGAGATGATTAGAAAGAAGGATGTAGCTTCAGCCCTAATGTCTAGGGATTTAGAGAAGGATAAAAGTATTATGGCAGTACTATAGGAGGCAGTATGGAGTACTGGATATGGTTAAGGTTTATCAAAGGATTAGGTCCTATATTAGAAAAAAGGCTTTTAAGTTATTTTGAAAGCCCTGAGGAAATTTATGATGCAGAAAAAATAGACCTTATGAATGTAGATGGTATAGGAGAAGCTCTAGCTAATACCATTATTTCTTCTCGTCAATTAGACAAAGCTTATTATTTATTAGAGGAATGCAATAAGAAAAATATTAAATTACTTACATATAATGATTCCCTATATCCTGCCATAGCAAAAGAGAACATAGGGAGTTGATGGAAGCCATTATTGATAAAGGTGCAGTAGTTTCTGAGTATATTCCTGGTTCTAAACCTAGAGCAGAATATTTCCCAAAGCGTAATGGCCTTATAAGCAGTTGGAGTAAAAAGATCTTAGTAGTTGAAGCATCAGAAAAAAGTGGCGCTCTTATAACGGCAGACTTTGCGAAATCAATGGGCAAGGAAGTCTATGTAGCTCCACATGAAATTAATAGTAGTTCAGGAAAGGTAAAGGTTATGTCTGGAGCTAGGTTTAGCCCAGTCGTCTAAGCCAAGATATTAGGCCCCGGTGCATGCCCCCAACTTAATAACTTGTTGAATGTTCTGAAAATAGATTACAATTTGTACTAGCTAGTGGGCTAGTCTCAGTTCTAGGGGTAGCTTTATTATTCTTGTAAAGTAAATGGTCAAGGGGACTGGTGTCTGTTAAATCCTTAGATTCAATAATGAACTATTATTAGATAAAAATAAATCAATGAGAGTGAGGTAGTATACCTATGAGTACAATTGATAATATTCAAAAGGAAGACTATTTAAACAGGTTTCTAGAAACTCTAAAAAACAGTGTAAAACCAGCTTTGGGATGTACTGAACCCGTTGCAGTAGGACTAGCTACTGCTGTGGCTTTTAAAGAAGTTAGAGGTAGAATTGAAAAAATTGAAGTTGAAGCAAGCAATAATATCTATAAAAATGGAATGGGAGTTTATATTCCGGGCACTAAAAAAGTAGGGCTTGCATATGCTTCTGCCTTGGGAGCCACTTGTGGAGACTCTAGTTTAGGTTTAGAAGTATTTAGACCAGTTAATGATCTAGCTGTAGCTGAATCTGAAAAATTGATTAAAGATGGTAAGGTTAAGGTTGGTGTGGAAAACAAAAAGGGCAACTTCTATATAATGGCCAAAGTAGAAACAGAAGCTGGGAGATCTATTTGTATAATAAAGGATTACCATACCAATATTGTCTACTTGGAAACCAATGGGAAGATTATATTAAATAAGGATGAGAATAAAGAAGAGAATACTAATATCAATGAGTACTTGAAGGATATAAGTCTACAAGACATTAGAGAATTTGTTGAGAGCGTTACATATACGGACATAGAATATTTACTAGAAGGTGTAAGATTAAATATGGATATAGCTAAAGTTGGCCTAAAAGAAAAATCGGGTCCAGGGCTAGGGGCAGCTTTAGATCAGCTAATGTCTGAGGGTATGATGCAAAAAGACATTATTAATAAAGCTAGAATACTTACTGCAGCGGCTTGCGATGCTAGAATGGCGGGTGTAAATATGCCGGTAATGTCTAGTGCAGGTAGTGGTAATCATGGCATTACAGCGATTATTCCGCCTACTATTATTTGTGAGCATATGAATTATGATGACGAAAAGCTAGCTAGAACATTGGCCTTTAGCCATTTAGTTACTGCTTATATAAAGGTATTTACTGGGGGGCTTTCTCCTGTTTGTGGATGTGCTGTTGCAGCTGGAATTGGAGCTTCAGCATCAATTGCCTGGGCCTTAGGTGGAACTAATAAACAAGTTGCTGGCTCTATTAGGAATATGGTAGGTAATTTAACAGGGATGGTGTGCGATGGTGCAAAAGGAGGCTGTGCATTTAAGCTTTCAACAGCATCAGCAGAAGCAATTATACAAGCAAAATTAGCTATGTTAAATGTGATTATTAGTGATATAGATGGGATAGTAAGCCCTGGAGCAGAATTGACTATAAAGAACCTAGGTAGTTTTTGCTGTGAGGGAATGAAAAGTGCAGATGAAGAAATTATTGATATTATGCTGAAACATTAAATTTGAAGCTTAATTATAACTATAAGGATAAGTTTAAGCCCCACTGGAATCCTAGATATTTGGCCTTTCCTGAACATACAAGTTTGGCATCTGTTATCATAAAAGTAGCAAGGTTAATCAATTAACATACCTTGTAGTCTA
>CAZPZN010000177.1:353-2805 GCA_964590735.1 uncultured Tissierella sp. | reverse complement strand
AATTCATTAGGCTTTGGAGGACATAACGGATCTATATTATTAAAGAAATATTAATTATGAAAGACCTTGATGCAGTAATGCTTCAAGGTCTTTTTAGTGTGCCAGTATGGCTTAAATTTTTATTCAATATGTCTTATCGGTTTCTTTGCTTACACCGAGCAAATTGCGAATAAAATCCTGATTTTCATTTAGTATTCTTATTATTTGAACCCTATTAAATTCAATATTATAGAAAACTAATTTTTTATCCCCTAACCGTTCAGTCCAAAAAAATACCACTTAGTCCAAATTTGCACTATTTTATTCTTTATGTGTTAAGATGATTATAAAGGGATCGAAGAAGATTCGTCCACCTTTAATTAATTCGGAAGGAGGTAATATATTAAGTGACAAGTCTTGCAATTATTTCTTGCATATTCATTCACATAGGGTCTGTATAAAATAGCATATTGGCCAGTGGGATTTGTTTGGAAGACGGTCAAATAGAATAGGAGAAAAATTAAAATCCCAAGGGTATATTTGCATTACAGTATGGATAAAACTAATTCAAACCTTAGCATAAGTATAGTTATTAAGAAGTCAGAAATGGATAATATGTATGGAAAAAAGGAGGTCCACCCATGAATAAAAAAAGAATCTTATGTGTAGTTCTTTCTGTTTTGCTACTAGTAATAACTCCATTGAATACAATGGCTATAGGGGTAAATAATAGGAATATAGAAGATTATCTTGAAAAGAAATATGGCTCAAATAGTATTATATTTATAAAAAATGATAAGGGCCAAGTTCGAGAAGTATTAATGACTGATCTTGATGAAATTGTTCCTATGGAGTTGTTGAATAAGACAAAAGAGATTGGAATTCCTATACACAAAGAGATTCCAGCGAATTTAGTTAACACTCCTCTTATCAACACTCTATCAACATGGACACACACTTGGGATATGGATACGACAACTAACAAATATTTTCAAGTATTAACATCTGCCGCAATTGCTGCATTTCTATCAACATTTTGTGGGGGCAAAACGGTTACATATACAACTCTTGCAGCAGCTATAGTTTCAGCTTATTATACTACGGAAAATGTTAATGTATATTTTTTAATCCAATATTATAGGAAACCTAGTAATGACCCGGTTTTTTCATACTATGTTCGACAAGATACACATGCTTATAAAAATTCGGCTAGAACTGATTATATAGATACATCAGCGAGATATTACTACAGTAGCATGCCATTTTAACCATGGATGCAATTAAAAATGGTTTTTATCAAATGCTTGTTTATTTAGCTTTATATCTAATATATGTATTAATAGGTAAAAAACCTATAGAGAAACAGAAATTGCTAATTTCAACAATTTTTCTTATAGTACCAATAATACATGAAGTGTTAAAAGTATTGTTATAGATTAATAATTTACAGTAGATAAATATGGAACAAAGTAGGATTATTATACTTTGTTCCATATTTTTATTGTCTAGTTTATTGTAACCTATCCATTCACCTTTTTCCAATCTTTAAATTAAATAGGGCGTGTTAATCAACACCATTATTATTCGAAAGTTTCTATATTGACTAGAAGAACATATATTGATATGATATGTATAGAATAACGATATGGGGTGTAAATATGAAGATTAAACCATCTACATCACTAAGGAACGAATATAATGATATTTCAATGTATTGTAAAGAAACTAATGAACCGGTCTATTTAACTAAAAACGGAGAAGGGGATTTAGTAGTTATGAGTATAGAGGCCTATACTCATAGAGAAAAGATGCTTGATTTAAGGGAAAAACTACTTGAAGCCGAAATAAGTATGGCTAGTGGAAATAAGACATACACATTAGAAGAGGTAAGTAAGAAATTAGAGGATATAATAAGCAATGGAAAGTAAGTTGCTTTTTTCAGATCTTGCTCTTAATGATTTGGAAGAAATAGTATTATATATTTCGAAAGATAGTAAGGAAAATGCTATTAATTTTTACAACAACCTAATGGAATCAGTAAAAATGCTTGAATCATTTCCTTTGATGGGTGTTTTGGTTTCGGATAAAAAATTGAGTTCAAGGAAATATAGGATGTTGATTATAGGAGATTATCTTTTGTTTTATAAGACAAATAAAGAGGAAATTAGAGTTCTTAGGGTATTACATGGTCGTAGGGATTATCCTTATTTATTTAAGTAGGCTCGGAGAAAAATATTATGATTAAAAACTATCGGTTGACCCGGTAGTTTTTTTAAAACACTTTCCCAAAAGAGTCTAAGGTAAGATTGACATATAGTATATACAGGTAGATACTATATGTAAGAAGTAATATTTAATAAGAGGTGATTTATATGAAAATTAACTTAGCAAAATGGGGAAATAGTGCAGCTATTCGTATACCAAAGATAATTTTAGACGAATTAAATATAGACAGTAACAATTTTGAGAATAT
>CAZPZN010000177.1:0-343 GCA_964590735.1 uncultured Tissierella sp. | reverse complement strand
AAGTTTTAGTATTGATATTGATGGACAAAAGTTAATATTAGAAAAGAAACAAGAAAAAACAAAATTTGAACTTTTAGCTGAAAAATCTAAGGGTGAAAAATTAAATCCAAAATTGGATATTGATTGGGGTAGTCCTATTGGGAAAGAAGTATGGTGAGAATATGAGTAAACTAGATAAAACTGATTTCAATAATTTAGAGTTTGGAGATATAATAAAAATTAATTTTTCACCATCAAAGGGACATGAACAAAGGGGGTTTAGGCCTGGTCTTGTTATATCAGATCCTATTACGCAAGAGGAGCTAAATGGTATAGTAACAGTAGTTCCAATAACAAATTCAAC
>CAZPZN010000176.1:0-2844 GCA_964590735.1 uncultured Tissierella sp. | reverse complement strand
TCAACTCTCTCATCGATGATTTTGTAGAAATTAAGTTTTTCCGAAGAATTCATTTTATTGATATCTAGGTTAGGTACTTCATCCTCTAATATTTTAATTTCTTTTTCAGTTAATTCGATAATTTCGTTTGAATTACTACTAGCTAATGCAGGAACAGATACCTGAATTATAATTATTGCTACTAATAAAAAACTCATTGCTTTTTTGTTAAACATTGTACTACCTCCCTTTTTATGTTTACCATAAGATAACCCCCTGTTACCGTAAGGTTCTTCAAGCCCTATTATTTATTTCAATACTATTACTATCTAAATCAAACTTAGCTTACATTAAAACTTACTTGTCTTCTTTAATGAATCAGGTACCTCCGGCTGATATAACAGCCACCAACATGTTGTCATCAAACTAGTTTCAGCTACTGCTAAAACTAATAAACCAAGCATTGAAACTATGGGATTAAGGAAACCTTTCCTAATTCTTTTCATTTATATCCTCCTCTCTGTTTAAAATTGGAATTAAGGTTAAAGCTTGTACCAATAATGCCGATGAACAAATCATGGAATATCTGGTACTTACTCTAGAAAATAGTATTTGGGATATCAGTATAGATGAAATTATAAGAGTAATAATTCCGCTCTTTCTTCTAAATGAAGTTCTTTCACTCTTGGACAAGGGTTTATTTCTTGATGCTACTGGTGAAAATGCAAACACCAGAAATATAGATATCAATATGTTTAATTGATTTAAAGTAATTAATATCACTTCTTTATTAATCAATAATATGGCCCCAATTACTCCAAACATACATATTGCATAATATAACAAACATTTGAAATGGTTTGGAGCATGGTATCCCCCGGATGTAACCCTTAGAGCCGCAAAACACATTGTGTACAGTATAATCTCTTTCTGTACCCCCCATACAGATGCTATTATTAAAAGTATTGAAATATTGAAGATTGACGAAATAATAAGGTCAAGCCCATATTTATATACTTCTAATGAGGTATCTCTATCATGATATCCCTCTTTTAAATTTTCTTACCCTCATTATATATTCAGGGATAAAAAAAACAACCATCATATGATGATTGGTCGTTAAGTCGTGATATTTAGCGTTTTTTTGTAATTATATGGTAATCATTTTTTGAGATATATTTAACACGGTTACATTAAGGATGAATTTATCCTCTTCTATAGAATACTCCATATCTCCTTCATAAGTTTCGGCAATACGCTCAATAATCTTTAACCCTAGTCCATGGTCTTTTTTATTTCTTTTATTTGTTAGTAGATTAGAGCCTTCTTTGATTAAATTCTTACTATCAAATCTATTAATACAGTCAATCGAGGAAATTGCATAATTAAGATTTTAAAACTAAATAAAAAAGCACACAAACTAATAGCTCATTAAAAATGAGATTTAAAATTTGATATTTAGTTTAGTTGACAGCAATTCCTCTGTTTTATTCATATAATATTGTTTTTTAAGCAGCCTTATTTACAGCTTTGATGGTGTTTACTGCGATAGTACCTGATACCAATGCGATACAATTTAATAGAGCATATACCTGGGCTTTTTTAATACCTTTAGATCTAATATTATCTAAATTTAAGAAGCACTTGAGTCGGCTGTTACATCTTTCTACTGATGTCCTTTTATCATATTCTTTCTTCCACAAGTTAGAATACCTTAAAGGATACCCGTAATGCCTTGGGTTCTCCTTGTAATTAACCTTAAAGGTATACCCATAGTTAGAAGATGAACACCAATTCATTCCATGGGGGCAATTTACTTTGCCTAAGGCATGGGGACATCTAAACTTCAAATAGCTCCCATCCTTTCCCCAGTAAATAAGCTTGTAACCACCTGAACAAATTGGATTAAAATCTTTATCCAGTCCTTCAGGTGGAGAGAGACTTCCTCTTGGATTGTAGGATATTATTGGAACACCTTCATATTTATTAACAATATCTTTGTAAACATAATCAAGGTCATATGCAGAGTCCATTGCATAATATCTAGGTTTAAAAATGCCTTTGTAGTTTGAGTAGAACTGCTCTATTAAAGGCAAGGCCAGACTTCCATCATATTTACTAGCCGGAGTTACCAATATATCTAAAGGTAGTTCACTTTTAGAATCACATAGTATATGGAGTTTCCAACCAAACCATCTTATGTTATTGCCATTGGTATCTCTTTTCATACCCCAGTTAGGATTTGTGCCATCATCAACGATATCTTTCTTAGGTTTAGCTGCTTCATAAGAATTTAATTTTGTTGAATCAATTGAAACGTGTTCACCATCAATAATACCTAGTTCTTTAGCTTTTATAACTAGAGCATGAAATAGTTTGTAAAGTTCTTGGGAGTTTGACAGCTTTTCAAGGAATCTAGAAAAAGTAGATTCGGAAGGAACACTACCAAGAATATCAAAACCACAACAATATCTTAAAACAGGGTTTTCTTTAAGCTTAAGAACTAAATGTTTAATATTTTGAATCTTTTCAATTTGCATAGCTAGTAGTGAGTATATTAGGGATTCAAATTCATATCCCTTGGGACCTTTAGAAGTCTTAGATTTTCTAAGTTCACTAACAAGTTTAGAAACATCAATTTGAGATAGAATTAATTCCAATCTAGATTGTTGCTGAAATTTAATAATTTCTTCAAAGGATAATAGAGTTGTTTGTCGAATATACATATTAAGTGGTTTCACTCCCTTCGGATCTCGGGTTATTTTGCTGTCACTTAATATATTCGACATTCATGGGGTGAAACCCTTTTTTTGCAATCAAGAAATTTAGTAAAATACAGCTTTTTAAAATATGAAATTTACTCAA
>CAZPZN010000175.1:0-2855 GCA_964590735.1 uncultured Tissierella sp. | reverse complement strand
CTTAATGCAAGAGGGAATATAGTAGAAATGTGGCTTAATAAAAAAGAAATTAAAGTAAATGGTCAAACTAAAATGATGGATATTGCCCCTACTGTTAAAAATGGAAGAACCTTTGTCCCAGTAAGATTTGCAGCAGAAAATCTAAATTGTAAAGTTGACTGGATCAATAGTACAAAAGAAGCTGTTATAGTATATGAAGAATAAATATAATTATATTTAAATTAAATAGAAAGCACAGGAATAGTAGAATTTTACTATTCCTGTGTTTTTTATGCCTATATAATTAAATTGATAATAAGGCCTTCTTATGTTAAAATCATCTATAATAGGAAGAAATATAGATTATAACAATTAGGAGTAATCATATGGAAAAAAACAAAGTAAATTTATTAATAGATGGACTTTCTAATAAGGAATTCATATTATTTTTTTCCTTATTTTCCGGCTGGCAATTGTCTTTTCCTTTTTTAGGCCAAGTTTTAGATGGTCTTTATTCCAAAAATGGAATTAATCTTAATAATTTGAGCCTTTTTGTTACTGGGTCTGCTTTTTTAGGATTAATAACAGCAGGCTATTTCATAGATGATATTATAAAAGCTAAAAGGTCATTTTTAATTATAAGCTACATATCTATAATTGGAAGTTTAATATTTTTTTTACCCTATTCAAATATATGGAATATTGTGATTGTAATATTGTCTTTTATTGGAGGAGTTTATGTTGCAGCTGGAGGATATTATTATAGCTTATATCCAAAGGATCTAAGGTTAAAAACAATTGGACAGATCCTAATACTTTCAAATATTATAATGATAATAATCAATACTATATCAATGAACATATCACCATCTTTAGGCTTAGGATTAGCTATCTTATCTCTTATATTGTCTATGGTATTTTTAAATAAGTCTAAAGATGAAATTAAGAAAGATAAAAATACAAAGAACTCAAATATAATGGATAATATTAATGTGATTGGACTTTTATATGGATTCATTGCTATTATTACTATAACATCTGGCCTAATGTATGCTGTAATAAATCCAATATTTAGTCATCATAAAGTTTTAACAAGTATTTATTGGGCTATACCTTATATATTTGTAATATATATTTTAATGAAATATCCTGAGAAGGTTAATGGACCCTATGTATTGTATATTGCTATTACTTTAATTGGAATATCTTTTCTATTATTTTTAGTTTTAGATAGATCCTGGATAAGTTACATTATAATCAATACTATTATGATGAGTGCTTTTGGAGTTTGTGATCTTTTTTGGTGGAGTATTATTGGTGAACTTTTAGATTATGGAAAGAATCCAGCAAAATTATTAGGACTAGGACTTTCAGCTAATATCCTTGGCATATTTATAGGAAATACTATTGGTGTTAAGATCTTAAATGTATCTAATGGAATAAATCCATCAATTATAGCCCTTGTTATAATATTTATAATTTTAATTATACTTCCTCTTTTAAATAAATATTTATCTCTAATAATTAGTGAACATATATTTTTATTTAAGCTTTATAGGGGTGAAGAAGAATTTCAGGGAGAGGCAGTGGACCATGTAAAAAGATATCCTAATCTAACTGATAGAGAAAATGAAGTAGTGGATTTACTTTTTAGGGGAAGAACATATAAGATGATTGCTGAAGAACTTTGCTTAAGCCAGAATACAATTAAGACCCATGTAAGAAATATTTATTCAAAATATAATGTTACAAGTAAATCTGAACTAATAAAAACAATTCAAAAAAATTCCTATGACTAAGAATTGACCATAGTAAAAATCACCAGCTAAATCTACTTATTATATATACAATAATCTAAGGAGAGGATAATATGGTGAAATTTTGTTTGGACTATGGTCATGGTGGTAAGGATCCAGGAGCAGTTTATAAAGGCAGAAAGGAATCTATGGATAATTTAGATATTGGAAAAAAGCTAGGGGAAAAACTAAGAATCCTTGGCCTAGAAGTAGGTGAAACAAGAACTTCAGATGTATATACAAGCCTAAAGGCAAGAGTTGATTTTGCCAATAGGGGAAATTATGATTATTTTATATCTTTTCATAGAAATGCCTTTAAACCAGAGGTGGGAACAGGTGTTGAAGTATTTATCCATCCAAATGCATCACCAAAGGCGGCAGGGGTAGCTAGGGATATTCAAAGGGCCTTAGTCAAATGTGGATTTAAAAATCGGGGAGTAAAAACTGCTAATTTCTATGTTCTTCAGAAAACTAAAATGCCTGCAATTTTAATTGAATTAGGTTTTATTGATAATACTATGGATAATCAATTGTTGGATTTTAAAAAAGAGGAAATTATAAATGAAGTTGCAAAAGTATTTATATGCAGGAAAAGCAAATAAGAATGCCAGGATTTACCTTGTATTCATTTTATATATATGTAAAAAATATATATGAGGTGATAGAGATGAAAGAAAAGAAAAATGAGGAAGTATTTGATAAAAACCTTTTCAAAGCAATGAATTATGAATATGCTGGTGAAATGGGTATTGTGGACAATGAGGATATGAAAAACAATAGAAAACTAGATCCTTTAAAGGATAAGAAGAAGGATAAGGAAAAGCGTGGAAAAAAATAATTTACATTCTTTGATGATATAGTACTAATTATACATGAATTCTACCATCTCAAGTGTGTAAGCAAGCCTAAGAAGGTCGCATTAGGTGCTGTCATGAGAAAGCTAGTAAACATTATATTCGCTGTTCTAAGGGATAGAAAACCTTTTCAACTAAGAAGCCCAGAAGAACATGAGGAGTTACTTTTTGCTAAGTCTTTAGTTGCCTAATATTTTGTATTTAATGTTTAGTTTTCAATGATCAT
>CAZPZN010000174.1:0-2877 GCA_964590735.1 uncultured Tissierella sp. | reverse complement strand
GCATCTGTTATCATAAAAGTAGCAAGGTTAATCAATTAACATACCTTGTAGTCTACTGGACGAGCTAATTAGATCATTCTATAGGTATAGCTAGTTTTGTTTCAAAACCTATATTTTGCAACCATGATATCATCTATAACTAAAAGAGATAAATATTATGCTAGAGGAATGCAATAAGAAAAGTATTAAATTACTTACATACTCTTGTTCTAAACTTAGATAAAGGTACAACAGAAGGAGCAGATGTAGCTAGTATAGTTGTATTTTAGTTTCTTAATCTAGTAAGTTATTTAGCCCCCTAGTATACTTACCTCTTTGAATATTGAGAGCTTGTCTGCTGGGGTGCTTTATTTTATTTGAAAACATGATAGTAAATTTTCCCCTCTCATTCTATATATAGAGTAGGAGGTGGAAAATAAGAGATTTGAAGAATTAAGTGAATAGCATTAAGAGTTTTTAATGTATTGTTTATCTGATTATATGAGCTTTTTCTATGATTATAAAAATAAAGTATATATTTACCGAACCTATTAATACATAATTGTCATATAATGTATCATTAGATACAATTAATATTGTATTTTTAGTATAAATAGTATATAATTTAAGTATACTAGAAGAAGGGAGAGATTACGATTTGAGTAATGGTGAGAAAAGCACAGGTAAACATACAAATCTTACTCCAGAAGAAGTAAAAACATATCTATTTAAATTTAGAAAAGCCATAATAGATAATAAATATACAATTGAACAAAATGAAAATAGAAAAGAAAATTTAGATTTTATCGAAGATTATAAGATTACTACAAAAAAGGAAAAGGAAATATTATTAGATATTCAATTTGATGACTTTTGTTACGCTGTAAGTAATATAAATAAGGGTTATGAACATGAAATATTATACATATTCTGCAAGTGCCAAGAATTAGACTTTTGGGGCACTCTAGAAAATGTTGACATATATATTAAAATTAATATGACTAAAACATGGAGAGGTGATGATTATGTCATCATTGTATCTCTTCATAAAAGAAATAAACCTATAAAACATTTGTTTAAATAAATGACTTGATAAACTTTAAATTAAAATCAATAATGTTAATTAATAAAAAAGGAGGTAACCTAGATGTTAGGATTTTGTGTAGAGTGTCGTGATATGGTTGAATACCATATTAAAGAAAAAAAAATGACAAAAAACATCAAAGGTAAAGAAATTGAATATGTAGGTAAGACAGCATTCTGTATTGAATGTAAAAGTGAAATGTTTGTAGCTGAAATTCGAGATTATAATTTAATGATGCTAGATGAAGCTTTCAGAAAAAAGGAGGATCTAATTACAGTTCCAGAAATGGAGTTTATATTAGAAAAATATAATATTGGTAAAAGACCTTTATCTTTATTGTTGGGTTGGGGTGAACTAACCCTTACTAGGTATTTAGATGGAGATATCCCCACTAGACAGTATTCGGAAACATTAAGGAAGATTCTTAATGAACCAGGTTATATGAAGGAATTGCTAGAAAAAAATAAAGAAAGTTTAACGAAGATTGCTTATAAAAGATGTAGTGAAGCATTAGAAAATGTTGAAGATAACGAACCATTAGATTTTAGTTCTCCAAACAAAATAGATCATGTGGTTAAATATTTATTGATGAGCTGTTCAGACATAACCCCATTAGCATTACAAAAGTTACTCTATTATGCTCAGGCTTTCTTTAAGATTTTTACAGGCGAGTATTTATTTTCTAACGATTGTGAAGCTTGGGTTCATGGTCCTGTTTATGCAAATGTATATCACAAATATAAAAACTACGGGTGTGCTCCTATTGGGAATTATAGTGATGAGTGGATAGGTATAGAATTAACTAGATTAGAAAAAGAAGTATTAGATAGTATAGTAAGAAACTTTGGGTGTTATAGTGGAAAAATTTTAGAAAAGATGACTCATGTAGAAACACCATGGAGCCATACTAGAATGGGACTAGAAGAGAATGAAAGCTCAAATCGGATTATTGAAAAAGAGTTGATAGAAAAGTATTTTAATGATATTAAATTAAAACATAATATGCTTAACATATCAGATATTAGAGACTATAGTACAGATCTTTTCAATAAACTTTATCTTTAGCTTCAATGACCATTTGTATAAGCTAAAATATGCTGATATGGGCGTTATTCAGATTACCCCTTTGTACTCAAACGAAATATCTGATTATGGTATGAACGACACCTATTCATTAGAGAAGGAAATTACTGCGATTGTTCACTGTGAATTTAAAATCAAATAGTATTGGTGCCTGTCACCCACAAAAATAAACCATTTGAAAAATTTAATCTTTAAGGTATAATTATTTAGAGGTGAATTTATGGTAGAGCTATTAAATAAAATAAATCATTTGGCAAGGAAAGCAAAAGCTGAAGGGCTTAGTGATGCTGAAAAAGTAGAACAAGCGAAACTTAGAAAGCTTTATATAGAGAATTTCAAAGCTGGATTTAAAAATGATTTACTAAATCTTAAAGTAATTGATCCAATGGGTCAAGATGTGACTCCAGAGAAGTTAAAAAAAGCGCAAAATGCAAAGAAGAATTAATTAAGTGTAGATGATATTAAGAATATATTCTGTTTCTAAAAAGATTTATTTATTGAAAGTTAAATTTTAATATGCCAAAATAAACATGAACAAAATTTTGATCTGTCGTAGAAGTTGCGACATAAAAAAATTATCGAACACCGTGATCTTGTTATAAGAGATCCAAGCTGAGATATTTTAAATATATCCTAGCCTTGGGTCTTTTTTATTACGAATAGGAAAGTCCTACTATTTAAATCTTTAATTTATGGACTTTCCGTACATGAGTAACAAGAAAAGCTACATT
>CAZPZN010000173.1:0-2893 GCA_964590735.1 uncultured Tissierella sp. | reverse complement strand
TATCAAGGACTATGCCAAATCTTGTAAGATTAAAATCATTTATTAGAGCTTGTTACTTATTCAATATTTTCTCCACTTTTGGTGCTCTAAGCTTGTAAGTACTAGGCATATTTGAACCTAGAAGTGGTAGTAAATAATGTTTAAATTCATCAGTAACGTTATTTCCTGCTTCATTTATAAAGTTATCAGGCATAGACTTAGTATATTTTGCAACTTCAGATAGCGGGGTTAACTTATAATCTACTGAATACATACCTGTTCTATGGATGGTAACTGAACCATCTACATTATGCCATAGGGCATATTGAGCTGCTTTTTCCCCAACCTCTCTAGCTTCTCTTTGGTCTACGTCTGAAACGCATCCCATGAAGGATCTTTGAAGATATCCAAAGGTATCGCTTCTTACCCTCTTAATTCCTAACTTTTCTTTAATGGAATTAGAAAGCAAGTCACCCAGTGCTCCTGTACCAGATAATTGAACATTACCATGGCTGTCCTTTTCAATGTTTTCGGACAATTTAGCAATAATAGGGGTTCCTTCTTCATCACATATTCCCTCTGATACAGCTATTACACATTTACCGTATTTTTCATAAGTTTCTTTAACATCAGCTAGGAATTTCTCCTCGCTAAATGGTCTTTCTGGAAGATAGATTAGGTGAGGACCATCATCTGGATACTTCTTAGCAATTGAAGCAGCAGCAGTTAAGAAGCCAGCATGTCTACCCATTACAATTCCAATATATACACCAGGAAGAGAGCTTACATCTTGATTTATTCCCATAAAAGCCTGAGCAACAAATCTAGCTGCAGAACCATAACCTGGACAGTGATCATTTACCAATAAGTCATTGTCAATAGTCTTTGGGATGTGTATAGCTCTTAATTCGTAACCGGATTTCATAGCCACTTCGTTTACGATTCTCACCGTATCCGCTGAGTCATTTCCCCCTATATAAAAGAAATATCTAATACCATGGGCTTCCATTACCTTAAACATGTCGTAGCAATAATTTTCATCCGGTTTATCTCTGGTTGAGAAAAGAGCTGATGAAGGTGTACATGCAATGCTCTCCAGATTAATAGTTGTTTCTTGAGTTAAATCTACGAAGTCTTCGTTTAATATACCTGTGACCCCGTGTAATGCTCCATAAATTTTTGTTACAGTAGGAAACTTTCTAGCTTCTAACACTACTCCAATCAAAGACTGATTGATTACAGCAGTAGGGCCTCCCCCCTGAGCTACTAATACCTTGCCTTCTATTGCCATAAAAATACCCCCTTTTACCATTATTTGTTCCTTCCATTATACACTAATTTAAGTAGAATCATATCAAATATAGGTTAAAAATTCAACAGAGGTAAATGTCGAATTTACTCTATCTTAATTTCATTGTGGAAATTACTTTAATGGGGTATAATAATAGAATCGAAGGGAGTGAAACTTGTGAATCAGGAATTATTAGAGGGCAAATCTCTATTAGAGCTTAGAGAAATTGCCAAAGCTTATGGAATTCGAAGTTCTTATAAGTATAAAAAAGAGGAATTATTGAACTTAATAATTAATACTCTCTCCAATCCAGACTTGGTAGAAGAATTCGAAGATCTTATTGATGAAGATATGAACGAAACTATAGAAACTAACAGTGATCTCTATTCTGAAGAGGAGACGGTTAAAATCGATATAAAAGATATTGATATGGAAGACTTATCTGACAATGCCACAGAAGAGATTGAGCATCTGGAGGACATTAATATAGCTGAGGGAGTACTTGAATTACATACAGATGGATACGGCTTTTTAAGGCTAAACAATTATCAATCAGGAGACGATGACATCTATATCTCTCCATCACAAATAAGAAGGTTCAGATTAAAAACTGGAGATAAGGTAACAGGAATCACTAGACCGCCAAAGGCAGGGGAGAAATTTAAGGCCCTTCTCTACGTTAAATATGTAAATGGAATGAACCCAGAGACTGCAATAAATAGGCCTGACTTTGAAAGTCTTACACCGATTTATCCTAAGGATAGGTTACATTTAGAAACTAGCTCAAGTGACTTCGCAACCAGAATGATAGATTTAATATCTCCTATAGGAAAAGGGCAAAGAGGAATAATTGTATCGCCACCTAAGGCAGGAAAAACCACTCTTCTTAAAATGATAGCAAACTCAATTGCTAAAAACCATCCCGATGTAGAAATGATAATACTGTTAATAGATGAAAGGCCTGAAGAGGTTACAGATATGAAAAGATCCGTTAAGGGAGATGTTATTTATTCTACCTTTGATGAACTACCTAAAAATCATACTAAGGTAGCTGAGATAGTTCTTGAAAGAGCAAAGAGATTAGTTGAGCATGGAAAGGATGTTGTTGTCCTACTAGATAGCCTAACTAGACTTGCTAGAGCTTATAATATATCCATACCTCCAACTGGAAGAACCCTTTCAGGTGGACTAGACCCAGGAGCCCTTCATAAGCCAAAGAGGTTTTTCGGAGCTGCTAGAAAGATGGAAGAAGGAGGTAGCTTAACAATTCTAGCTACTGCCCTTGTAGAAACAGGTTCTAGAATGGATGATGTTATATTTGAAGAGTTTAAGGGTACAGGTAATATGGAGATTCACTTAGACAGAAGAATGTCAGAGAAGAGGATTTTCCCAGCTATCGATATCTACAAATCAGGTACTAGAAAAGAAGAATTGTTGTTAACTCAAAAGGAACTTGAAACTGTCTGGGCATTAAGAAAGGCCATGGGCAACGCATCAAGCCAGGATGTAACTGAAAAATTAATTGAGGGTTTGGTACAGACTAAAACTAATGAAGAATTCATAGATGAAATCAGAAATAAAATTTGGATTTAGTTGATATTATTTTTGCTTTATGCTATAATC
>CAZPZN010000172.1:0-2894 GCA_964590735.1 uncultured Tissierella sp. | reverse complement strand
CGAAGGAACGTCCCTTGCGCTCAAAGGTTATTGTAACGGCTAGCATAGAAGTGGTACCGAATAGTACACTCATGGCCATTAGTCCAGGAAGCATACCCTGGATATCGGACAAATTTACACCTCCGGAGGAGCGAATCAACTGCATCAATGTCCATGACAAGGGGAAGATAATCCCCCAACTAATGTTTGGAGGTTTTAGATAATAGTTTTGGATATCTTTTTTAAGGATGTTCCAGAAGGCAATCCATGTTTTCATTTAACTATTCCTCCTTTTTCTTTCTCTTTTTTGAGTTTAGCAGCCTCAATTCCAGTTATTTTAACAAATACATCCTCAAGTGAAGGTCTTAACTCTTTTGCCTCATATACAGAAATACCTTTTTTGTCAAGATGTTGCAGAACAGGCAAAAGGGCTATTCGTTCTTCAGAGACAAGGGTCAGCACATGGCCCATCCTAATTTCAACTGTACAGTCACTGAAATATTCTTGGATTTCTTTCTGAAATGGTTGCAAATCACGATCAGCAGTAATCTGAATGGTATATCCGTGTAAAATACTTTCCATCAACTCTGAAACAGTTCCCCTTGCCACAATACTACCATCAACAATAAAAGCAATCCGGTCGCAAATACGTTCAGCATCCTCAATATAATGAGTGGTAATAAATATAGTGGTGCCACCATCTCTTAGATTCAATAGAAGTTGACGAATTTGTCGTGCACTCTCAACATCAATTCCAGTAGTTGGTTCATCCAGAAAAAGAATTGTTGGCTGGTGTATGACACCTGCTGCTATTGTCAATTTGCGTCGCATCCCTTTAGAATATGACTTAAAGGGGCGATTTCCCACCTTGCTTAAATCGAATTGCTCCAATAACTCTCTAGCTCTCTCTTCTCGTGTAGTTTTATTCATGCCATAGAGAGAGCCACAGAAACAAAGGTTATTAAAGCCATCCATTTCATCATAAAGATTACTTTCATCTGGTACAATTCCCATAATTAACTGGGACTTTTTGACGTTTTTTATTGCATCCATACCATCAATGAGAATAGAACCATTGGAAGGTCTTGCAAGTCCTATCATCATGTTGATAGTGGTTGTTTTTCCTGCCCCATTTGGACCAAGAAAGCCAAAAATCTCTCCCCGTTGGACAGTAAAGGAAATATCCTTCACTGCAGAAAAGTCTCCATAGCTCTTACTTAGATTTTTTACAGTGATAATGTCCCTGGTGTTCATAAATCTTTTCTCCTTTCTTGATACTTTTCTACACGTTCTGAATCTTCAAAATTACCTTCTACATCTGTATCCAACGTATTACCTGCATTTCTTGATATCATAAAATAATCAATTACTTTAAACGAATATTCTTACAACATATATTCTAGCTTCTTTAATTTTGGCTTCCTATTTAAGGCATTCACCACATAAACCATGATACATCATATCCACATCATTTATTTCCATAGAATATTTTTCTTCAATTAAATTATTTATCTTTAAGTGTTCTAAAATTATTTCCCTATCAACAATATCTTTGACATCTTCACATTTTTCACATTTAAAATGTATATGTAATGGCTTCTTTGCATATATTTTTAATTCATAATAATTAATGTCATCAATTTTAAATTCTGCTAATATCCTTAGATTTACAAAAAGATTTAAATTTCTATATACTGTTGAAATCCCAATCCCCATACAACGTAAACTATCGCTAATACTCTCGGCGCTTAAATGTGCTCCTTCCTTTTTTATAAATTCCTTTAATATTTCACTTCTTTGATCTGTCATTTTGTATCCTGCATTTTTTATCAATTCTTTAATTAATAAATATCTATTTTCTTTATAAAGATTTAAACTCTCCATCTAATCAACACCTTCATAAACAAATTACATGATATAATTACAATTCAAAAACACATCTAGTTTAAAACTATGTTTTGGCCTTATCTTTCTTTATTCTTGTTTAACTATGTAGTCTCATCCTATAAAACTCTAGTGATTAGAATATATTGTTTAAGGTTTACTAAGGAAAATAGAGACTTCTATTTTCCCCAGCTATTATTAATCTTCATTTTTTGATTCATCCAATATATCATTTATCTTTTTAAGTCTAGCCTCAAGTATTATCTTTTCTTTTTCCATTAGATTTTTTTCCATACTTTCGTCCATTGGATAAGATTCATATAAATATGAACCGAAATATCCATATCTTCTTCCGAATCCTACCCCATATCTAGGTCTGCGTCCAAACCTAGGTCTAGGAGAAAAGTATCCATCTCCACATGGCCCAAATCCCCTTCCTGTCATTGGCCCCACTCCTACTGGTCCTCTTCCATCTCTACCTGCCATATTTACACCTCCTTATTTTTGTTATGGGCATATGCTCCTTATGCTTATATTATATGCGATTATGAACATATGTCAATAACTTTTTTGTATATTTTCATATTAAACATAAAAAATAGCGAAATTTAATTGGTCTTTAGTTGACCTAAACTTCGCCATCATATTCTCTATATCTAATTTTAACTGTAAGCTATTAATATTACTACCATGTAAGCTGCGTAACACTTGAAATACTAAATAAGATCGAGTCAACTAAAACTATCTACACATTGTTCTAAGTATGCATAGTTTTGAATTGAAATAATACTTTGCTTTTAGATTAACAGGAGCACCTCTGAATACAAGAAAACCCACTTCTTCATAATGCTCATATTTTTAATGGACATATTCCCTAGAACAGAAAAAGCATTGAATGTCATATATGATATGCCTTAAACCCTTGCTATTACTACACCCTATCCTTTTTTAACTTCACAATTACCTCCACGTGCCTTGAGGTGACAATAATAATGTCATAAGTATCTAGTACCTCCTTGGTGGAAAGGTAT
>CAZPZN010000171.1:1947-2935 GCA_964590735.1 uncultured Tissierella sp. | reverse complement strand
AAATTGAGCAGTATCTCTTAGGGTTGACCTCCAAAAGCTCAATATTTTCTCTGTATTAGGTATGGTTTCGGCTGAGCCTATGGTTGAGCTAGTGGTCATTACTACTTTTTCACTAGCAATTGTTATTAATACTCCAGCAGATATAGCCTTGTTATTCACAAATGATATAGTAGGTATATTTGTTGAAATAATTAGATCCTTTATCTTCTGTGCTTCTTCTACAGAACCACCATAGGTATCGATTTCAAAAATAAGAGCAGAAACATTTTCATCAGCTAAATCTTCTAATACATCCCTTATATAATTGTGTGTAGCTCTGTTGATTTCTCCCTTTATAGGTACAACATATATTTTTTCTCCACCTGTAGTACTTGTGGCAAATACACCTAAAGAAATAGATAGTAGAACTAAGACTAGTATAAAAACTCTAAATTTCAAATCTTCACCCCCTTAATATATTATAAACCTTCTTAACTACTTATACCCAATAATTTGTGAAATATTTGATATAACAAAATTTTCACCAGTCTTTAAAATAAATCTACCTTTTGCCTCACACATAGATTTGCTTAGACTGCATTTGACTAGCAATAATTTTCAGAAATACAATGTAAATTGACTTATATCGTGAAAAAACCTGAGCATTACGCTCAGGTTTAATTTTTAGCTAAATATTTTTTTTACTACCTTGTTTACTATATTTCCATCTGTTTTGCCTTTTACCTTTGGCATAACAGCCTTCATTATTGAACCTATATCCTTCATAGAGGTAGCATTGATTTCCTTTATTGTCTCAATAACTATTTCTTCAACTTCCTCTTCAGTCAATTGTTTCGGTAGATATTCTAATAGAAATCCAATCTCAGATTCAGTTAAGTTAACTAAGTCTTCTCTTGATCCCTTTTTAAATTCTCCAATAGCAAATCTTTTTTCTTTAACTTGTTTAGTCATAATCTCCAAAATTTGCTCTTCAGATACATCTTTTCTT
>CAZPZN010000171.1:0-1937 GCA_964590735.1 uncultured Tissierella sp. | reverse complement strand
CGATTTGCTTGATTGCAGCTCTTACCATAGTTATTGTGTTTTTTCTAACAGTCTCTTTATTTTTCATGGAAACTTTAAGGTCTTCCATCAGTCTTTCCTTAAGGGACATTTAATTCACCTTCTTATTTACTTAAAACTTATTTTTCTTTTTTCTCGCCTCTTCAGATTTCTTCTTACGCTTTACACTTGGCTTTTCATAGTGTTCTCTTTTTCTTACTTCACCCATAACACCAGCACGTGCACATTGTCTTTTAAATCTTTTCAGTGCATTATCAAGAGATTCATTATCTCCTACCTTGATTTCTGACATCGATCTTCCCCTCCCCTCTTAACTACAAGAGTACCTCAATACTTCTATGGTTAAGGTATGCATACCATATAATTATACAGTAATTATATAATTATTTCAATAGCTATTTAACCTGGAGGCCACAACATTTGTCTTCCACCTAAAAGGTGAAAATGAATATGATTAACAGTCTGCCCACCATGCTCCTTGCAATTGTTTACAATTCTATAGCCATCTTTTAATTTATTTTCCTTTGCAAGCTTATTTGCCAAAGCAAATACATGGCCTACTATATGAGCATTTTCAGAATTTATGTCATCATTAGAAGGAATATGGTCTTTTGGTACTATTAAAATGTGAATAGGAGCTTGGGGACTTATATCCTTGAACGCAACTAATTGGTCGTCTTCATAAATTAAGTCTGTAGGGATTTCCTTATTAATAATCTTACAGAATAGACAATCCATATCCTACACCTCCCTTTCCCATTTCTTACCTATAAGTATATCATTAATTGTACCATTAATACTAATATTTTTTATATTTCCAATCATTGATTTATCCGACAATGTTCTAACCCTTAGATAATTAGTGGTATAACCTTCATAAGCATTGGATATTTTTTTATTTTCTTCTTCAAAGAGAACCTCTAGATTCTTTTCTATAAACCGCTTTCTAAAATCCTCTGCAACTCTTTCACCTAAGTCTATAAGGATTTCACTTCGCATATTTTTAATATTCCCATCTATTTGATTCTCTAGACTTGCTGCAGGTGTGCCCTTTCTTGGTGAGTATTTAAAAACATGGATTCTTGAAAAACCAATTTCCCTAACGAAATCACAGGTTTCATTGAATTCCTCTTCACTTTCTCCAGGAAACCCAACTATTATATCCGTTGTAATTCCTGCATTAGGCATGTACCTTCTAATAATATCAACCTTATCTTTATAGACGGAGGATGTATATTTTCTATTCATTCTATTTAAAACTGTATCGCTTCCACTTTGTAATGATAGATGAAAATGATCACATACTTTACCTATTTCTTTTAAGCCTACCATGAAGTCATCATCAATTAAAGTGGGTTCCAGAGAAGAAAGTCTAATTCGATCTATTCCATCAACTTTTCCTATTCCCTTAAGAACTTCTATAAGCGGAATCTTATTGTCTTTACCATATGAAGCAACATGAATACCTGTTAATACAATTTCTTTAAATCCAGCCTTAGAAAGCTTTTCAGCTTCCTCAATGATGTCTTCATAGTCCCTGCTTCTTATAGGTCCCCTTGCATATGGTATAATACAGTAGCTACAGAATTGATTGCATCCATCCTGTATCTTTATATTAGCCCTAGTCTTGGATTTAATCTCATCTATTCTAATCTTTTCAAATTCCTTATTAGTCTTTATATTTTTTACTATATTTATTTTTTCATGAGAGGAAATAGCCTTTTCACAGAGTTCAACAATTCGGTTTCTTTCCGATGTACCAATAATAACATCTACACCCTCTATATTTTCTACCTCCTCAGGTGATACCTGAGAATAGCATCCAACAACAGCTATGACTGAATTATCATTAGTTTTCTTAGACTTCCTTATAAATTGTCTAGATTTTCTATCTGATAAATTTGTAACAGTGCAAGTAT
>CAZPZN010000170.1:0-2964 GCA_964590735.1 uncultured Tissierella sp. | reverse complement strand
GGTGGAGGAGTAGGGATTGGAAAGTCCATCAATGGTGGATTCGGTATGGTTCTAGATGGGTCAGAAAGGGTAGATAATATATTATCTACTGCTATGCCATGGGATGTAATGGGTGGAGTTGCAAGACGTGCCTGGGCAAGAAATGACAATTCCATTGATACAGTTATTGAGTATAATGAAATGTTTAAGGATACAGACCATATAACCATTCCTTATGTTGCCAATGATGATTTAGTGAAAGACTTGGTTGAAAAGAATTACAAATAAATATTCTGGTGAATTGCTTCTGCAATTCACCAGAAACAAAGTTAGATATTACCTTTATTTTTAGTATGAGTTGCATATATATTAAGTATGATAATGTTTTTCATTACTTTAATTTGCGCATTTATAGAATATATCTCATAGTGACAAAGTACTATCTTAGTAATAGGGAAAATACCTAATTGGTCTACTTATCCTAGTATAGATATACAAAAAATTATAAAAATCAACTTAGGTATTGACAACGTTTACTTGTTTAATGATTATTATAGGAGGTGGTGATTTAAAAGGGTTCGGAATCATAGCTAGTAGTTGGTATAAAATTAAAAGAAGGAAATTCAATGTTAACAAATCCAGTATTAATCGCTGTAATAGTTATGTCTGCATTGTGTTTACTTAAGGTTAATGTACTTATTGCCATTTTAATTTCTGCATTGGTAGGTGGAGGTATAGCAGGTATGGCTCCCGGGGAAACTATGTCAACCCTTATAGGAGGTATGGGTGGTCAAGCTGAGACTGCATTATCCTATATTCTATTAGGAGCACTTGCAGTAGCAATCGGACACACTGGAGTAGCAGATATTTTAGTTAGAAAAATAGGAAATGTAATAAAAAATAAGAGGACTGCATTCGTTCTTTTATTAGCAGGTATTGCATGTTTCTCACAAAACTTGATTCCAGTTCATATAGCATTTATTCCAATATTAATTCCACCACTACTAGGATTAATGAACAAACTTAAAATTGACAGAAGAGCAGTAGCTTGTGCTCTTACATTTGGATTAAAAGCGCCTTATGTTATGCTTCCTGTGGGTTTCGGACTTATATTTCATGGAATTGTAGCTTCGGCATTGGTTGATAATGGCGTTAATATGGTAGATACTGAAGTTTGGAAAGCAACTTTATTACCAGGAATAGGTATGATAATAGGGTTATTTGTAGCTGTATTTGTATTATTCAGAAAGCCTAGAGACTATAAAGACGTTGATATTGCAGAAAAGGCAAGTGATGTTGAATATACAGGCATGACTAAAGAGCACTGGGGTGCTGTTATTGGTGCTCTAGCAGCCTTTGTAATTCAATTATGGCTAGGTTCCTTACCACTTGGAGCAATAGTAGGTTTAGTGATAATGATGTTATTTGGTTCCTTTAAGCTTAAAGAATTAGATGAAATGATGAATGGTGGAATTGGCCTAATGGGCTTTATAGCTTTTGTTATGCTTGTTGCTGGAGGTTTTGGAGCAGTATTAAGATCTACTGGTGGAGTTGAGACATTGGTAGAAGCATCGGTTGAGTTAATGCGTGGAAGTCAATTAGTAGCTGCAATAGTAATGCTTCTAATAGGGTTATTAGTAACTATGGGTATTGGTACTTCATTTGGTACAGTTCCTATAATCGCTACAATTTTCGTTCCACTAGGTGTAGAATTAGGATTTAGCCCACTTGCTATTGCAAGTCTTGTAGCAGTAGCAGGAGCAATGGGAGACGCAGGGTCACCTGCATCAGATTCAACATTAGGACCTACATCTGGACTTAATGCAGACGGACAACATGACCATATTTGGGATACCTGTGTACCTACATTTTTAGTTTACAATATTCCATTATTGATATTTGGTACAATAGCGGCATTGATTTTATAGATTATCAATTCGTTCTAATGGTGTGAAGTATTGCTAGGCAATTACTTCTGATAATTAAAGTTTTAGTGGCATCTGATCAATATCAGATGCCGCTAAACGAAGTTTGAATACATTGAATTTACTAATTGGAGGAATATAGAATGAATCATATTTTTATTGACGGAAATAGTCTTACACTAGAGCAATTCATTGATGCAACTAGAAATAATGCAACAATCCAACTAACAGAAGAATCAATTGGCAAGGTAAATAAGGCGAGAGCCCTCGTAGATAGATATGTAGCAGAAGGAAAGGTTGTTTACGGAATCACTACAGGATTTGGAAAGTTTTCTGACGTATCTATTACAGGGGATGAAACTGTAGCTTTACAAAGAAATCTTATTATAAGTCATTCATGTGGAGTTGGTAATCCACTAGATGAAGAAATAGTAAGGGGTATTATTCTTCTTAGAGCAAATGCACTTGCAAAGGGATATTCAGGAATAAGACTTTCTACTCTTCAAACCCTAATTGAAATGTTAAATAAGGGAGTTCACCCTATAGTTCCGGAAAAGGGATCCTTAGGCTCAAGTGGAGATTTAGCCCCTCTATCCCATATGGTATTAGTTATGTTAGGGGACGGAGAAGCAATCTATAAAGGCCAAAGAATGCCAGGTAAAGAAGCCATGGATAAGGCTGGAATCCCTACAATAGAGCTTACATCAAAGGAAGGTCTTGCATTAATTAACGGTACCCAGGTTATGACATCTATTGGTGCACATACTGTCTACGATGCGATAAATCTAAGTAAGACTGCTGATGTTGCAGCATCACTTACTATAGAAGCTTTAAACGGAATAACAGATGCCTATGATCATAAAGTTCATATGGTAAGAGGTCAGGAAGGACAAATAAATACGGCAGAAAATCTTCTTACTATACTTGCTGAAAGTAAAAACACCACAAGACAAGGTGAGTTGAGAGTTCAAGATGCTTATTCTTTAAGATGTATTCCTCAAGTTCACGGTGCTTCAAAGGATTGCTTCAAGTTCGTTAAAGAAAAGGTAGAAATAGAAAT
>CAZPZN010000169.1:0-2975 GCA_964590735.1 uncultured Tissierella sp. | reverse complement strand
GCCATGAAGAGCTTAACGAAGTAGTTAATGGCGCATTACTTGTTCAAGCAGGAAGCTATTTAAAAAATATTGGTGTAGTTAATGTAGAAATAGTTGATGGAGAAATTGCTAATATAGAAGAAAATGTAGTTTCATTTGAAGCGGCTAAGGATATAGTAGCAGATGAGTCAATAGAAGCAGCAATATCTGCAGCTTTAGCAGGAAATGCTGAAAAGAAATCTGAGGTTATTTCTAAGACTACTGTAGCTCTTGATGGTGAGAGAGCTAATGTTAGAACAGGAGAAACCAACCTTGGGAACCTGATTACTGATGCTATGAGACAATCAACAGGCGCAGATATTGCCTTTACCAATGGTGGAGGAATAAGAGCATCTATTGATGAAGGGGACATAACTTATGAAGAGATTATAACATCCTTCCCATTCACTAATACTTTGGCAGTTATTGAGGTTACAGGAGCAGAATTAAAATCAGCTTTAGAGCATGGTGTAGATTTATATCCTGAGCAAGCTGGTCACTTCCCACATGTAAGTGGAATGACTTACAAATTTGATGCAGGCCAAGCAGTAGGCAACAGAATCGTTGAAGTTGCTGTAGGAGGCGAAGCGCTAGATAACGCTAAAACTTATAGACTAGTAACTAATGATTTCATGGCAGCAGGTGGAGATGGATATGAAATGTTTACTGGTAAGGCTTTCGTAGCTGAAGGTGGATTATTATCAGATGTTTTAATTGCTTATGTTAAGGCAGAAACTGAGATTTCACCAGCTGTTGAAGGAAGAATAACAATTATTCCTGCTCCAGCAGAAGAAGCTGAGCCAACCCCTGAGCCTGAACCAGCACCAGTACCTGAACCAGCACCAGTTCCAGAACCAACTCCTGAGCCAGCCCCAGCTGGAGATATTAGTTATACAGTTGTTAAAGGTGATTGGTTATCTAAGATAGCGGCTAGATATAATAAGGAATGGAGGGGTTTAGCTGAATATAATAAGATAAAGAATCCTAACCTAATTTACCCAGGTCAATTAATATTGATTCCACAATAGAAACGAAATAAGAAAAGCTTCTAAAGAAGCGTTATATGTAGCTTTTCTTGTTACTCATCGACGGAAAGTCCATAAATTGAAGATTTTAATAGTAGGACTTTCCTATTCGTAATAAACTGAGAGGTGTTCATTTGAACACCTCTTTAAATTTGCAGAGTTTTGTCATTTCGACTGCAATGGCCTAAAGGCACTCCAGAATGATTTCCTGCGGAGCAAATTAAGGTTGGAGAAATCTCGTCATCAAAATATTGAAAGGCGGAGATCCCTCGGCTACGCTCGGGATGACAGTACATAGTTGTTACAGCGAGGGGGTGTCTTAATCACTCACCTTGGCCACCGGAAAGTAGAAACTACAAGCAGTTTCATCAGAGATTAAATAGATCCATAGTTTGGCACTGTATTAGGTACTTGTTTTTCTTTTTTGTCAAAAAAGAAGGATTTTCCAATTATATGTAGAATTAATCAAGTTAATGGATTTTCTCCCTAAACATTAGTGGGATAGAAAATAAAATTGGAACAGGTACCTGTCCCCATATCCAGGGAGGTGATTTTTTGGGAAGAAAAATTAGAATACAGTATTACGGAGCTATGTATCATATTAGCCACAAAGGTAATTTGAAGATATTCTCTGAGGATGAAGATAAATTACAACTTTTAGGAATCTTAAGTGATGTAAAAGAGCTCTTCGATTTTAAATTATTGGCTTACTGCATAAGTGAAGATAAATACGATTTATTTATAAAAACTCACAATATTTCCATTAGTAAAATCATTCAAAGGGTAAATATGTTGTATGCAGGGTATTTTAATGGTAAAAACCAGAGAAAAGGTCCTGTTTTCCATGGTAGATTCAAGAGTAAGGTAGTTAGAAATGAGGACATGCTTATAAATATAATTAAGTATATACATATGATTCCTGTATATGAAAAAATAGTGGACTCTATGGATGAATACAAATGGTCTAGTGATTTTCTATACAGGACTAATATACAAAGCATTGTAGATATTGATTATCTATTGGATATACTAGCCTTGGAAAGGCATGAGGCAATAGAACTTTACAATGGTTTAATGGATAAGCTAGAAGGTGAGGCTCAGTTATTAAAAGGATTTTATGACGAAGAGAGAGATGTTTTAGACTATAAGAAAAGGGAAATCAATCTTGATGATATCCTTAAGAAGGTGTGTGATAATGAATCCGATTTTGACCTGATTAAAAATGGATCCAAGAAATCACATCTTATGAAGTATAAGGAGGACTATATTAGGGAAAGCAAAGACCTTGGATTTTCTAGTATTGATATAGGTAAGAATATTGGAATTTCCGATAGGGCTGTAAGAAAATATTTCTTGAGGTTAAGGGGGAATTAAAAATGGATTATTCAAATCTAAATTCTGTGGAACTACTAAAACTACTTGAGGTAAGGGATAGGGAAATTGTTGAACTAAAAAATAAGATAAAGGAAATAGCAATTATAGATGAAATTACATCCCTCTATAACAAAAACTTCCTTTACAAATCTCTAAGCTATGAGATGAGTAGGTCTCAGAGAAGTCAGTCATATTTAAGTGTTTTATTATTGGGAATCAATAATTTTAATGCTCTTAAGGAAAGATATGGTGAAGAAGTAACTAATATGGTTTTGGTTCAGATAGCAAGGCTTTTAAAGATCTCCATCAGGGATATAGATATCCTTGGAAGATATGGGGAGGGGGAGTTTATGCTTATTCTACCTGATATGAATCCTAATATGGGACATGTTGTAGCTGAAAGAATCCAAAGGCTTATGGATAAGGAGATATTCCCTGTAGAATCTAGGGTTACTCTTGCCTATGGCTTAAAGAGTTTTGAAGGAGAATCCGTAAACAAGCTAATAGATATAGCTGAGACAAGTCTTAAGTTAGAAAGAAAAGATTTTAATAGATAAA
>CAZPZN010000168.1:0-3105 GCA_964590735.1 uncultured Tissierella sp. | reverse complement strand
TTTAATACAATAAAATATTTTATATTAAATGCGACAACTTACTTGACAAACACCGGTACCTTTATATCTGACACGTCTTTTATGTTTTGGTTCTTGATTATCCATCGTATGACCACCTTTAAATTTCTAATGTTATTTAAGTCATATGATAACAAATTGACTTAATTTAAGCAAATTAACGATATTAATTTGCTGTTTTAATTATCAAAAAATTCTTTTCTTTATTATTTCAATAGACTGAGTGGGAAATCCTAAGGCCTTAGCTAGACTCCTTGTATTGAGAGAAATAAGCTTATTAATGACAAAATAGGTGGAGTTGGATATAATTTTGTTATAGGCGGTATGATTTTTTAGTTTTAATAAAGATGATATTTCGATAGCTTGAAGTTACTACAATAGTAGGTGTATAGGGTAATTTCTACGAGGAGGAATGTATGAAGTTATATATAATAAGACATGGAACTACCAAATGGAATGTTGAAAGGAGGTTACAGGGAAGGAAGGATTCTGAACTAACGGAAGAAGGTATAAAAAGGGCTATCATGCTAAGAGATAGATTACAAGATGTGGACTTTGACATGATATACTCTAGCCCCTTAAATAGGGCATTGGAAACTGCCAAAATAATTAAAGGCCAGAGGAATATAGAAATCATTATCCATAAATCTCTGTGTGAACTGGATTTCGGAAATTGGGAAGGAATGCAAATTTCCGAAATAGAAAGGAAATTTCCAAAGGAATACTATTCATATATTAAAGATCCTGAAAGTTATATTCCCATAGATGGAGAATCATTTGAAGAATTATTTATTAGAGTTAAACATTTCCTAGATGATATAGCAAGACTAGATGCTAAAAATATACTAGTTGTAACCCATGGAGTAACAATTAAGGCAATTCTAGCTATAATTAAGAAATTAAGCCTTAAGGAATTTTCAAGTATTCCCGTATATACAGGCACTGCGCTTAATATTTGTGACATAAGTAAAAATAAGATTGAAATATTGGTTGAAGGAGATATTACCCATATTAGTTAATAGATGAGCACCAGATATGAATCTTTTGATAAAGATTATGTTACGAGGGTATAGTATCATATGTAGCTTAGGTATATGATAGGGGTAGCTAATATGAGAGTAACAAGATTATTTGTTACTCTCATATTTATTTAAAAAAATATCAATTCATGCAATAAAACCTAATCCTCAACCGTTACCTTAATAAGAAGCTAAAAGGCTAGAATAAAAGGAGGAATTAAAAATGACGAACTCAAAAAGAAAACTTAGAGTATTAACAAGTGTGTTAATAGCTCTTATGTTGGTGTTACCCATATTTGCACCACTAACAGGGTCTGCAAATGCTGAGAAAATGATGCTGTCAGCTGAAGATGCAAGAAAGATGGTAGTGGATAGATTTGGTGGGATTATCCAAAAGATTGAATACACTTATGATGATTCTAACCCTCAATATAAAGGGGAAGCGTTAAAGGAAGGGTATAAAGTAGTATTTGAAATTAATGCGAATAATGGTTCTTGGGCAAAGTGGGATGTTGGCAATGATAACAGTTGGGATTCTTTTGTTCATGCACTTCCAAATTTGATTACCATAAATCAAGCAGCTAACCTAGTAGTTGAAGAATCTAAAAACAATGATACATTTATTCAAAAGATAGATTTTCTATGGGACGACTCCGAACCTCTATATCAAGGTGAAGCCTTCATCAAAGATGTAAAGTATAGCTTTGAAATAAAGGCCAAAAGTGGAGCTTTTAAGAAGTGGGACATTAGCCGTGGGGATGAGACTTGGGCAGAAAAATATTATAATGTAAGATCTAAGTCAGGTAATGTATCAGATGGAAAATTGAATAAGACTATTATTGAACTTCAAATAAATAATAAGGATATTAAGGTCAATGGAGTAACTAAAGAATTAGATCCTGGAAGAAGTACTGTTCCTGTAATTGTAAATGAAAGGACCATGCTACCAATTAGAGCAATAGTCGAAGCTCTTGGTGGAAAAGTAGAATATGAACCTGTTGAAAAAAAGATAGCTATAAAATTAGATGGTAAAACACTTGATATGTGGATAGGAAACAAGGACATTAAAATAAACAACAATAATAAAACTATGGATGTAGCTCCTCTTATAATAAACGAAAGGACCATGGTTCCTGTAAGATTTGTAGCTGAAAACTTGGGTTATGAAGTAGAGTGGAAACCGGCAACAAAGACTGTAATCATCAGATAGTAAAGGTGAAATGGGGATAGGTATACTGAATCCTTGTAGCAGAGTAATGGAAGTGAATAATATTAGGAATTTATAAAGGCAATTTACCTTCTTAGGGTAAGTTGCCTTTTAAGCATCGATGAAACTGCTTACATTTTTTATACAACGCTTAAATGAGTTGGGGGTATAGCAAACGCTAATATATGATTTTCTAATAAAGAATTATTTGTTATTAAAAAAAGCAATTAGACTATAAATGGATAGTATTATATAATATTATTGTCGCAAAATGCTTATTTACATAATTACAAGATAAAAAATTAACAAAGGAGTTGGTTGAAATAGAAGCAATAAAAGAATTAGAATTACCAGAGAAGTTTGACCAGTATGACGAAGCTAGAAAGCAAGGGTTCTTAAAGGTTAAGGAACTAAAGGAAAAGGGAACTCCTGTAGTAGGAATATTTTGTACATATACACCAATGGAGATTATCCATGCAGCTGGGGCTGCAGCAGTAGGTTTATGTGGTACATCTGATGCACCAATTCACCACGCTGAGCAACACCTTCCTAAAAACCTATGCCCTCTAATTAAATCCTCTTATGGATTTGCAGTATCAGATACATGTCCTTATTTCTATTTTTCCGATTTAATCGTTGGAGAGACAACCTGTGATGGAAAGAAAAAGATGTACGAGTTAATGGGAAAAATGAAAGATACCCATGTAATGCATTTACCTCAAGGTCAAGACAAGGACCATGCTTTTAGATATTGGAGAGAAGAACTAGTTATATTAAAAGAAAAACTAGAAGAAAAATTCAATATAGAAATTACAGATGATATGCTAAGAGAGGAAATTAAAAAGCGTAATGAGGAAAGAA
>CAZPZN010000167.1:0-3136 GCA_964590735.1 uncultured Tissierella sp. | reverse complement strand
GTAGAACCTGGTAACATTGAATACTCAGATGTTACCCAACCTGAACCACTTCCCTTTAAGAAAGGAGGAACCTTTTCTTCTACCATAGCTGTACAGATTACCTTAGTATTTCCCATCTCTATTAAAACTGATCCATATGGATGCATTAAATAATTTCTAGTAATTTTAACAGGTCTTATTTCATCAAATTTCCTATCATTAATTCTCATATTACCATCTCCAATCTATACTAATTTTAACAGACATTAAAGCAATTCTCAATGCACAATTTAATTACCAGAGCTTATTCTTCCCATCTCAGATAAGTAGGGAACCAAAACTGTGTTTTTCAGTTTTGAGTTCATAACTAAGTTTTTTCACCTAATGACAGAACTATATAGCAAAAGAAAAACGAAGACAGTGATTACATTACACCGCTTCGTTATTACTATATAGCTAGTAGTCCTATTGTTTCTAAGACTACTCTTGGTAGATTTTCACAACATATTTAAATCTAAATTTTAATAATGGTCATGGTCTTCTTCTGCATCTTCTTTGGTTTCTTGGACTGTACCCCATGGGTGATTAGGTGGTGCATAAATTGAATATAGTTTTAATGGGGTGCATCCTATATTAATCAAATTATGCCATTTACCTGCTGGTATTATTATTATATCATCATCAAAAACTCTTTCTTGAAAATATAAATTATTTGGTCTATCACCCATTAAAATAAGCCCTTGTCCTTGTTCAACACGAAGGAATTGGTCTACATCATAATGTATTTCTAATCCTATATCTTCTTTAGGGTTCAAATTCATTAATGTTAATTGAAGATAAGTTCCACTCCACAATGCTAATCTATAATTCATATTTTGTATAGTAGCATCATTAATATTAATCACAAATGGATTTGGTCCATAATCTCTTAAATCTAAACAAGGGTTATAATAATCCTCATAATCATAATCTGGATCTAGTTCTTGATCTGGTGGACACGGTCTAGAACATGGTCTTCTATGTCTGCTCATATATCTCTTCCTTTCTTGTATGCATATTTGCTTATACTATAATATGCTTCAAAAATACATGAGTGAACGTAAAAAAATTACTTTGTCTTATCTTAATATTATTATTACATGCTATAATATAGAATTGAGAAAATAGTGTATAATAGTCTTATGAAAGTAAGAATTTACCCAAATTGCAGAGGAGGAATTATCGTTGAATGACCAAATTAAAAAATTCTTAATAATTACTATTGGCCTAATAATATTGGCTTGTGGATTATATTACTTTCTCATACCTTCAAATCTTGCTGTTGGAGGAGCTACAGGTTTAGCCTTAGTAATTAGTACTTTGATTCCTTCCCTAAACTACAGCGTGATATTGGTGATTATAAACTTGATTCTCTTTATTACAGCATTTATAGTATTGGGCAAAGAATTCAGTGGCTATACCATCTATGCTAGCCTAATGCTGTCCGGGATATTTGCTATATTGGAGATGATTACTCCAATGGCTGAGCCATTCACAGATGATTTATTTATTAATTTAATCTTTGGAATATTAATAGCTGGTGTAGGTATAGGAATAATCTTCAATCAAAATGCCTCAACAGGAGGAACTGATATACTCGCAAAGATTATAAACAAGTTTTCCCATATAGATATGGGTAAATCCCTTATGATACCGGACTTTCTAATCACTTTAGCCGCGGGGTTCGTATTTGGACCAAGGCTTGGGATGTACTCTTTATTAGGAGTTATAATCAATTCCATAGTTATTGACAAAATAATTGCGGGTTTTAATGTAAAGATAAATATGATTATAATCTCTGAGGAATTTGATGCAATTAACGATTACATTAATAAGGATTTGGATAGAGGAACTACGATTTATCATGCCACAGGCGGATATTCCAAGAAAGACAAAAGAATCATCAATACAGTTGTGGAAAGAAGCGAATACATAAAGATTAGAGACTTTATAAGGGCAATAGATAAGAGAGCTTTCGTCACTATATCCCATATTACTGAGGTTGAAGGTGAAGGCTTTACCTATGATTAAGGTGATATATCAAGAAATATACACTAATTGTAAAAACGTTGAACCTGTGTTAAAATAGCTTAGAAGTTTTGCATATTTTTAGTACTATACTATATTTGGAGGGGATAAGAGTTAGTTTACTCTAACCCCTCTATTATTTTAAGTAAGGGAAGAAAGGATTCGCAGAACGCTCCTATTAAACAAAAAAATGCTCCTTACGGAACATTTTTCATACTATCTAAGCATCTTTTCTTGCCATTTAGATCCCTGGACTAGGCTCAGGATGACAATCTTTTCAATTGTAAATTGTTTTTCTAGTATTCATTTGCAAATACAGGAATAGCTGAGTTGATTATCTCACCATCTACTAATACCTCTACTGAGTTGATTTCATCAAACTGGCCAAGAGTTAGGCCTATATTTTTAATTAATTCATTGATAGTCGTCTCTTTTGTAAGAAGGCTCTCAGCGCCTAAATTAATATCCACATAAGCTGTTCCTTCCTTGATTTCAACACCTTGGAAATCTACATCTGAAGGAATATCTGAACTTAGGCCTTTATCAGCCGGAGGTCCTTCAAACAATAAATCTAAGGCAGTATATACATTGGCCATTGGTGCCATTGTAGGTATTGTAACTGGTACAAAGTAATCGAAATCTGCATCTGTACTACCCTTAAAATATACTAAAACATTGGATCTCCCTTCCTCAGTCTTACCTAATAGGTTAATATTTTCCCTAGTAAGATTCCCTGCAATAGAAGTTCCATTGTTAAGGACATCCATTTCCTTGCCATCTACTAATACCTTTACGGATTTTACACTTGGAAATTCAGTTAAGGTATATACAACACCCTTAATTAAGTTTTCTTCATCAGTCTTGTTTTCTTTATTCTTAATCTCTGATGAGAAGTCTACCTTACACACTCCGCTTTCATCTATAGTCATTCCATTTATCTTTGTGCCTGCTGGAATAATAGGTTTGAGGCCTGTGGAACCTAGAGTATCCCGTAATTCAGCCGAGTCAATCATATTGCTTATTGTAGTCTTTGCAATACCTTCCTCCCAAGGAATCCTCCTCATAACTGGCACTAAATATCCATCATCAT
>CAZPZN010000166.1:0-3146 GCA_964590735.1 uncultured Tissierella sp. | reverse complement strand
TTCACTAGGTTCTTCAAGTCTATTGATACATCTAATAAGGGTGGATTTACCAGCCCCGCTAAGACCAATAATACCAAAGATTTCACCTTTTTCTACACGGAGACTAACCTTGTTAACTGCAATTAAATTATCTTTTCCACTTATAAAGTTCTTAGAAAGATTTTGTATCTCAATCATCAAAGCACCTCTATCTATATTTGCCAATAAAAAAACCTCTCGATAAAAGAGGCGGCCGTCCTCTCTTATCTTGCGATTAATGTCGCAGGAATTAGCACCTTGTTTTCACAGGTTGCCGGGTTTCATCGGGCCTTATCCCTCCACCTCTCTTGATAAGAGTTATATAATTTAGATTTTATGATATTACATTTACTATGCTTTGTCAACCATTTTTATTACCAATAGGATAACTAACTTCAAATTTTTTTCAATATAACAATTAGAGACTATACCTAAATGAGTAACAAGAAAAGCTACATATGTGCTTTTTTTCAAGCTTTTCAAATCCTTTAAACATCTATAAAAAAATAATAATGAATAAAAAAAACCTATAAAGCCAAACTATTTATGTAGTTTAAATTGATAGGAGGGAATATCTTTGGCATTAAAAAACACGATAAATCTACCAAACGTAACACAACAGGAATTGAACTTAGTTAAGGAAATAGCTGGTGCACATTTGACAATGAGTTGTAAATTTAATGACTATGTAAACCATGCACAAGATCCACAATTGAAACAAATGCTGCAACAATCTGCAACGGACGCAAAGACCACAGCTACAAATCTAATTAATTCACTATAGGAGGGTAAAAATGCAAGATAGAGACATTGTAAATGATATGATGGGTGGAGTTAAAGCCAGTATCAACAGCTATACTATGGCTATAGTAGAAAGCTCAAACCCTCAGCTAAGAAGTACATGGCAAACTTTAAGAAACGAAGCTGAACAAATGCATTATCAACTTTTTCAGATGGCAGAGCAAAAAGGTTATTATATGCCAGCTCCACCAGCACATCAACAGGATGTCCAAAAGATTAAATCAGGTTTATCACAATCACTTACACAGAATCCACAGGGAACTAATAATCAAAGTAATATATATAGTAGTGCAGGAACGTCTAGTATAAATATTAACAATCCATCTATGGCAAGTTCAGTTAATCAAGGGATGGCAGGTCAAGCTATGGCAAATACTAGTATGAATAATATGACTAATCAAATGACTAGCTCTACATCCCAAATGAAAAATATGACCAACAATACAGGTAAAAATCAAAAGAAGAAAAACAAATAAGAAAAGCTTCTAAATTGTATGCACAAGATTCAAGTAGAACTTTCCTATTAGTAATAAGACTAAGACCTCAGGATTACCTGAGGTCTTAATTTTAAGTTTTGAATATCCACATTTATATTGGATAATGGCTTACGCACTGATATACTAAATGAATAAGGGGTGAATTAAGTGAAAACCGGTATAGATATGGTTAAAACAGAAAGAATCAAAACTATCTTACATAATAACAAAAGTGGATTCTACAGGCGAATATTTACACAAGGGGAGATAGATTATATAGAAAAAAAAGACTATAAAAGTGCTGCAGGTCTTTATGCTTCAAAGGAGGCAATAAGCAAGCTTGTAGGATCTGGTATAGGCCAGCTTTCATTTAAAGATATTGAAATATACCATCAGGAATCAGGCAAACCCATGGTAAAGATCCATGGAAAGCTTAAAGACATGCTTAATGAGATAGATATAGACTTTATTGATCTTAGCATATCCCATGAAGAAGAATATGCTATTGCCATAGCTGTTGGATCAGGTGGCGAGCCTAATGTAGATATAGCTGAGGAAATAAAGGGTCTTCTTCCTGACAGAATCCCCAATACTCATAAAGGGTCTTACGGTAGAGTAGGGATTGTTGCCGGATCTTATGGTATGGCAGGTGCTCCCTATCTAGCTAGTATGGCAGCTTTAAGAAGTGGTGCAGGACTTGTTTATAATATTGTCCACTCTTCTATAGCTGATATAATGTCTATCAAGCAAACGGAGGCAATTGTGAGGCCTTATGATACTAATGAGGAATGCCTTAACCACCTGAAGGATTTAGATGGAATAGTACTTGGACCTGGTCTGGGTGTGAGTGAAGAAAAGAAAAAATTAGTAGCAAGTATTTTAGAAACTTTTAAAGGGCCTGTGCTTTTGGATGCTGATGGAATTAACTTAATAGATGATTTGGATATATTAAGGAATAGAAAAGATTTAACCCTACTTACACCACATCCTGGTGAATTATCAAGATTAATTGGTCAGAAAACCGATGAAATCCAAAGTAATAGAATTTATTATTCTAAATATACCTCTGAGAAATATAATGTAATAAGCGTTCTAAAAGGTCATGAAACCGTAATAGCCTATAAAGATAGTCTCTATATCAATAAAAGTGGCAATCCCGGTATGGCTACAGCCGGTAGTGGAGATGTCCTATCAGGAATGATAATAAGCTTATTACTACAAGGACTTAATGATTTTGATGCTACAGTTCTAGGGGTTTATGCTCATGGACTGGCTGGGGATTTAGCTAAGACTCAGAAAGGAGAGTATGGCCTGATTGCAAGTGATATTTTGGATTCTATCCCAGAGGCTTTGACTATAATTCAGAATCAGAGGTGATTTTTTGAAGAGGCTTTTTCTTTTGCCCATAGTTCTTATCTTATTACTTTCAACATCCTGTATAATTGAAACTGAGGCTAATATACTTAAGAAGTTGGAGAAACATCTGGATAAATACACAAGTTATAGTACAGAACTTAAGATGAAAACCATTATGGATGATAAGGAAAGTCAATACAAAATGAAAGAAACTTATACCTTAGGAAACAAGTATAAACTAGAAATACTAGAACCATCTGAGAGTAAAGGTATAATAATCGAGTATGATGGAGATAAAATATATATCCAACACGCTACACTTAAGCAATCTATTTCCATTAATTCAGTGAAGAACTTTGATCAAGGTATGTTAATTGGTAAGTTTTTCAGGGATAGAAATGATATTAAATCCATAAAAGAAGAGGAAATAGATGGTGTAAATTATTATGTGTTTTATAATAAAGTTCAGGATAAGAATAAATATAATCATGAACA
>CAZPZN010000165.1:0-3225 GCA_964590735.1 uncultured Tissierella sp. | reverse complement strand
CCTATCTACATTCATATAGGAATCTTGTTGGAAGCCTCTAGCAAAGAGATCATAATCTACATTTCCAAAACTCTCTGCCGACCAAAGTCTTAAATTATTTATATTGTTCTTCTTATAGGCTAAAAATGGAATATCATAAGATACTGCCCTTATACTTTCATAGTTTACATGTTTAAATACTAGGCTTTCACCTGTTCCGTGAATCTCGACATTTCCCCCTAATTTAACTTCATAGGAATCTTTTCTCCTATATTCCCATATACTTGGATCTTCAAGCCAGTTGTCAGCGACTTCTTTTTGGACTCCTCCAAGAATTTTTTGCTTGAAAAAACCCGATTCATATCTTAATCCATAGGCAAGACTGGGAATCTCCAGCATGGTTATAGATTCAAGAAAAGATTCTGCAAGACGACCCAGGCCTCCTTGTCCAAGGCCTGGGTCGCTTTCTTCAGCTAATATATCATCTATCGATAGATTCATCTCACTCAAAACTATCTTTACAGTATCATATATGCCTAAATAGAGTAGGTTTTTTTTAGTTTGTCTTCCAGGCAAATACTCCATGGAAAGGTAGTAAACCTTCTTTTTAAATGGATTATTATTACTTGCCTTAGCCCACTTTTCTCCTATTAATTCCCTAAGAACTAGGCCAAGGCTCATATAGACCTCATAATTGTCTGCTAATTCTATCGACTTACCTGCCACTTGATAGAGACCAAGTTTTAGTTTTTCTTTAAATTCTGCCTTATCCATAGGTGGTATTCACTCCCATTGCTGTTTAAGTCTCTTGTATATGCTTATATATTCATCTGAGGACTTTTCCCAATCATTTTTACATTCCATGGCATTTGTAATAATTTGTAGCCATTCATCCTCATCATCGTAAAGTTTCAATGCTCTCTTTAATGTAAATAACATATCATGGGCATTGAAATGGTTAAATGTAAATCCATTTCCCTTTTGACTAGATTCATCATAGGATATTACAGTGTCCTTTAATCCACCGGTCTCCCTAACAACTGGTAGGGTACCATATCTTAATGAAATCAACTGAGATATTCCGCAAGGTTCAGCCAAGGATGGCATCAGAAATAAGTCAGAACCAGCATATATTAAATGGGATTCCTTTTCGTTAAAATAGATCCTAGACCTAACCTTATTAGGGTATTTGCTTTGGAAGTAGTTGAAGGAATCCTCATATTCTTTATCACCCGTTCCAAGAAGTACAAACTGTACATCATTTTGAATCAATTCTTCAAATATATGCCTTACTAAATCTAGGCCCTTCATCTTAACCATTCTAGTTACCATTCCAATCAATGGAATATCCCTATCTACAGGTAAGCCGTAAAGTTTTTGTAGAGCCTCCTTGTTATCCGCTTTATATTGAATGGTATTGATATTATAATTCTCCTCTATATTTGGGTCCCCATCTGGATTATAGGTATCATAGTCGATACCATTTACTATTCCATATAGCTTATATTCATGGTCTCTTATGATTCCATTTAAGCCCTCTCCATAATAGCTTGTCTTGATTTCCTCAGCATAGGTTTTGGACACTGTGGTCAGAATATCTGAAAATACTATTCCGGCTTTCATGAAATTTACTGCATCATAGTATTTAAGACCATCTTCAGTGAGATAATCCCTGGAAAGACCTGCAACATCTTCCAGTATCCCACTTGGAAAGATTCCTTGATATTTTAGATTATGAATAGTATATACAGACTTCATTTCCCTATAGAAATCATCACCCTTGGCAAAGTCCTTGATATATAGAGGTACTAAGCCCGTATGCCAGTCATTGGCATGGACTATATCTGCTTTGAAATTTAGTTTTCTTAACATCATTACTAGGGCCTTTTGATAGAATATAAATCTTTCTCCATCATCAAATTCCCCATAGACATTATATCTATTGAAATAGAACTCATTGTCGATAAAATAATGGGTAAGCCCATCCTTTTCTAAGGAATGGATACCTGCATATTGCCTTCTCCAGCCTAGATCTACATTAAAATCCATTAGCTTTTTCATAGACTTTTTATACTCATCCTTAATTCCTGAGTATAGTGGCATTACTACACGAATGTCATGCCCTGCATTATTTAAAGCTAGGGGCAAAGACCCAGCAACATCCGCCAAACCGCCAGTCTTCATAAAGGGAACTACTTCAGATGCTGCAAATAATATCTTCATGGGTCATCAACCCTCCTTAATCTCTTGATTTTTCTCCACTACATATGGCATTACTGAAGATCCTGCTATTCTAACCCTCTCTCCTATGACGGAGTGTTTATCCATTATAGTATTTACTACAATGGCATTTTCCTTAATCTCAGATTTTTGCATAACTATAGAATTCTTAACCACTGCACCCTTTCCTATATGGACACCCCTAAATATAATAGAGTTCTCGACTTCTCCTTCTATAATACATCCATTTGCAACTAGAGAATTCTTTACAACTGAAGTTTCCATATATAAGGTAGAAGGTTCATCCTTTGCCTTTGTAAATACTGTTCCCTTATCGAAGAACAATTCCCTAGCTATTTTCCTATTTAGAAGATTCAAATTAGCATCATAAAAGGCTTTTATATTGCGGATGTTTTCTATATGACCATCAAACTCAAAGGAGTTTATCTTATATATATCCTTATTGATCATAACAGCCTGCTTTAGATAGGCAGCGTCTCCCTTTTCTACTGAAGACTTGACCAAATCCATAAAGATCTTTTTCTTCATTATGGTTATTCCTATATACATGTTGAATTCTTTCTCTGTGGCTAGGTTTAAGCCCATGGTTATGACACTACCATCCTTATTAAGATGAACCTTATCACAGTTTATATATTCACCCCAAGGATCTACCTGCTTCTTATAAAGGATTGTAATATCAGCATCGCTTTCTTGATAGTGTTTATAGGCATCATCTAGATTTACAGTGCCTAGATAAGTTGGGTTGATTATTAATACACTTTCCTCCTTAGATTCCTCAAAGAATGGCATTGTATTATAATATTCAGCCACATCTCCAGTACGTGGTATTGGGTCATTGCTATTAACAGGAGGAAATAAAAACAAACCATTAAATCTCCTATTTAAATCCCAAGGCCTACCTGTTCCTAAATGGTCCATTGTAGACCTAACCTTATCTCCTGTATAAACAGCTACAGTCTTTATTCCATGGTTGACCATATTTGATAATGTAAAGTCGATTAC
>CAZPZN010000164.1:0-3272 GCA_964590735.1 uncultured Tissierella sp. | reverse complement strand
ATATAAAACGGACTATATCGAAACGGATGCTCACGGCAGGCTCTGCTTAGAGGATTTGGTCTTTAAATTAGAAGTCTACAAGGGAAATGTTGGCATGGTTTGCATGACAGGTGCTTCAAATGTTACTGGGTATGTTAATGATATTCATAAGGCTGCAGAGATCTGCCATAGATATGATGTCAAGATTTTAGTCGATGGAGCCCAGATGATTCCTCATATGCCCTTTGATATGAAAGATATCAATGATAAACAACATATAGATTTTATTGTTTTCTCTGCCCACAAAATCTATGCACCCTTTGGTATAGGAGCCCTAATAGCACCAAAAGAGGTATTCCATAAGGGTCATTCGGAAATGATAGGAGAAGGAACTGTAAAATTTGTTTCAAAGGATGACGTGATTTGGGAGGATCCCCCAACAAAAGAAGAGGCAGGAACTCCAAATCTAATGGGAGTATTGGCATTGACTGAAGCCATCAAAACCATGGAAACAATAGACATGAATATTATAGAAGACCATGAAAGAGGGCTAACGGCATATGCTCTTTACCACATGAAGAAAATTCCTCATATTATAATATACGATGATTTTGATATTGATAATAAGGTATCCATTATATCCTTTAATATAAAAGGTTATCATCATTTAGACTTGGCTAGCATTTTATCCAAAAATGGTGGTATCGCCGTAAGAAATGGGTGCTTCTGTGCTCAACCCTATGTCCAAAGGTTAATGAAGATAAGCAAAGAAGAAATGATGACATATAGAAATCTGAGTAAGGATAAGCAACCTGGCATGGTAAGAGTAAGCTTTGGTTTTTACAATGATTATTATGAAATAGATAGATTCTTAGAATTTCTTAGAAACTTACCACAAGGTGAGTTTTAGCAATAAAAATAACCAAAGGGGACCGACCCTTTTGGTTATTTTTGCTTAAGGGAACAATAGGAACGTCCGTTTTGTCTACAATTCACTATCTCTCATTGGACAAAAAGGCAACCGGCCCTATTGTTCCTACTTGTATAGAAAACCTTCTTTGGTGTAAAGCTATCCAGAGGAGGTTTTATTATGAATGAAAAGATGAGCATACTTATGTTTAGCGGTGATTATGATAAAGCATTAGCAGCACTAATACTTGCAAACACGGCTATGGAAATTAATGTTGAGGTAACTATCTTCTTTGCATTTTGGGGTCTAACCTTGGTCAGAGATCCAGAAGCAGAGATAAATGAAGATAAGACCATGTCTGAAAAGATGATGGCAAATATGACCGCTAGAAGTATTGAAGAAGCCCCATTATCTAAGATGAATATGGCAGGAATAGGAAAGATGATGCTAGAAGGTATGATGGAAGATAACGACACTCCTACAATCGAAGCCTTCTTAAAGGGAGCACTAAAAAAGGGAGTAAATATGAAAGCTTGTAAATTATCCTGTGAAATTATGGGCTTTGGAGATGAAGAACTCCTCCCTGAGGTTGAAATAATAACAGCTGAGGATTATTTAAAGGACGCCTTAAAGTCAAAAATTCAACTCTTTATATAGTTATATGGACGCGGGGACAGAAAGATGTTCATTAATTGGACATCTTCCTGTCCCCCTGGCCAAAATTCCTTAGGGTAAGCTTCATTGATATAAACATTAAGATAAGAGAAATCACCACAGACACTATTGCAGCAAAATAATTATCCTCCATAATAAAACTAGCTGGAAATAATCTAATACTAAGACCTGGCAATGATAAAAGCAATAGGATTAAGAATGGTCCTATAATTGTAGCCTTCCTGCCTAACCAGTAGGACATGGGTATTACAATAGCCACAAAAAGAAGACAAGCACCAATAGAAAACAATATTAACTCAGGACCTATTCTATCATTCATTCCAGTAAAGTCTCCTAGGAAATTAAACATACTTTGACTACGATAGAATATGGCATATAGATATAAAACCACACTGGATATTATAGGATAAATACTTATGGATAGGTATTTACTCATTATTATATGTCTTCTATTAACAGGAAGACTATACATTAAAATATCCCCTTTGTCCTCCATATCCTTTTTCAAACATGTCCCAAGGACCATAAAGGCTATCAGTAAATTCATTATTAGAAAAGTCATATATGCTCCAAAATAACCCTTGGCTAAAAAGATACTAGAGCCAAAAAGGTGTGTGAAAAGCCCCATAAGAAAGAGAACATATCGGGACAAATATAGTTCTTTTTTTATTAACTTAATCATTTTTTAACCCTCCTAATAATACTCCTTATCCTTATACTCCCTTAAAGATATTACTAAAGAAAATACAAAAGAAAATACTAAGACAATATTAAATATAATATTTCCAGCTCTAGAAAATACAAAGGGATCTGAACTACCATCATAAGTAGATTTAGGTAGATTTACTATCCAATAGAATGCTAGAAAGCTATAAAAGGCATTAGAATGTCCATTAAAGAGTAACTTTATAGGTATGGACACACTAAGCCCTATTACAAATAGGCCTAGGAGAAACTTCATAGTATGAAAACTATAAATATACTCTGTTTTATATAATCCAACCTGCATAAAGAAAAATGCTATTAATGATACATATATAGTAGATATGAAAAAGAAGGAATACTCGGATATATACTTACTGAGAACTAGATCTCTCTTACTTATAGGCAATGAAGCCATTAAGATAGGTGAATTATCCTTATTCCGTTTATGGTCAGTAAAGGCACTTATTCCAATTACGAGTAAGACCCCTGTAACAAATGCAACATAATAATTTGCTATACCAAGTAATAATACTAATAAGGGTATTCCAAAGATATATGCAATAAGAATCCACTTAGATGAGAAAAGCATCATAAAGTCTAATTTAATCAATTTTAACATCTTTATCACCCCTTGTAGCATACATAATATCCTCTAGGCTAGGCTTCTCTATCAATAAATTAGGATAAGAAGCCTTAATAATGTTTACGTTCTCAGTAAGTCCCGTAAAACCTACATTAGATTCTCTTAAATCCAGCAGGATATTTCTTAAGTTTGGCACAAGTTCTTCAGGTCCACCCTTTACTAGACCAAAGTTGTCCATGATTTCATCCTTTGACTTAGAGAATACTAGCTTACCCTTATTTATATAGGTGATATAATCAGCAATCCTTTCCAAATCCGTTGTTATATGAGTTGAAAAAAATATAGATAGACTTTCATCCTTGATCAAATCATAGATAATATCTAGTATCTCCCTTCTAAAAATAGGATCTAAGCCTGAAG
>CAZPZN010000163.1:0-3339 GCA_964590735.1 uncultured Tissierella sp. | reverse complement strand
AAGCTCACAGGAGTATTGACCAACTTTCATTTTGCACCTACTGAAATAAATAGACAGAATCTTTTAAAAGAAGCTTATCCTGATGAGAATATATTTATTACTGGAAATACAGTTATCGATGCCCTTAAATATACAGTGAAAAATGATTATTTCTTTGAAACTCCTCTATTAAATAATTTAGATTATGAGAATAAAAGGATAATACTATTGACCTCTCATAGAAGGGAAAATATTGGAAGGCCTATGGAGAATATTTTCAATGCTATTAATGATATTGTTAATAGCTATGAAGATGTAGAAGTAGTATTCCCAATGCATTTAAACCCTAAGGTAAGGGAAATAGCAAGGTCAGTAATGGGTGAAAACTTACGAATACACTTAATAGACCCATTAGAATACGAACCATTTACAAACTTAATGGCAAAATGTCATCTTGTAGTAACTGATTCGGGAGGGCTACAAGAAGAAGCACCAACTCTTGCTAAGCCAGTTTTAGTTGTAAGGGAAGAAACTGAAAGACCTGAGGGAATTGAAGCAGGGACCGCAAAACTTGTAGGAACTGACTACGATAATTTATTTAATAATTTAGACCTCCTTCTAAAAAATAAGGATGAATATAATAAAATGGCAAAGTCTGTCAATCCATATGGAGATGGAAAAGCAGCGGAAAGAATTGTTGATGTGCTCATGAACAAAATTTAATATTAAATCATGTATAAAAGGTATCCTTACTTGGTAATACTTTAATTATTAGGAAAGGGTACTTTTTATATATGAAATGTTTTGTCCCCCTTTACATTCTTTTAAAAGTGCCCTTTCCTTAATTAATTTAAGGAGGCAGATCATGAAAAAAGTAATAGTATTGGCACTTATTTTATTATTTTTAATACCATATTTTACCCAAGCGACCTCTAGTAAGAGTGAGGAAGAGATTTTATTTTACATAATGGATAGTTTAAATGGAGAATTTTTAAAAGAGGATATAAGTGCAAGTGAAAAGATTATAGACCGTTTTTTAAAAATTTCGGAATTAGATAAAGTTGGACAAGATGTGCTGGATTCCATGGGTATGGTTGGAGAAGAAAGGAAGGCATCATCCTTAAACTTAGAGGAAGAATATTATATAAGAGAAGTAAATCAAGATGAAGGGTATAATCAAGTGGGTTATTTTGGCTATGATATCAATAATTATCCCCTAACTGTAATATTATCTTCTTATTTAAATATAGATGGAAATGGTGAAACATATTTATATATAAATAATATAAAAGAAATATCATTATTAAATAAAAGGGAGATTTTTGACAGAAATGGTGATATAATAAATAAGGTTCAAAATATATTTCTTAAATTTAACAAGAATGTAAATATTACTACTTGTATAATAAGTGAAATAAGTGGTAAATTTAGTGAAGAGGAAATTAATAAGGCAAAAGATTCGATTTTGAATTTAAATGGAAAGATAGTAGACGAATATAAAGACGAAAATTTGATATCCCTTACGGGATTTACTGACTATATAGATTATAATATATTAGCTGGTGAGGATAGAATAAATCTTAATGTAGCATTAAGATACTACGAATATGATAATAAGACTATTGTATGGATAGGAACCCCTATTATAACCAGTGGCTACTAAATAGGAGGAGATAATTTGGAAAAGATATTAGTGGAAAAGAGTCCACCACTAAAGGGCAATGTTAGAATAAGTGGAGCTAAAAATTCAGCCCTACCTATATTGGCAGCATCGCTTTTAGGAACTGAAGATATTATACTGGAAGACGTACCAAGACTTAAAGATGTTCAGATAATGTGTGAAGTATTAACTTCTTTAGGATCAACTGTAGAATATTTAGCGGAAGATGTAATAAAAATAAACTCTGCTAATGTAAATAAGTATGAAACTAATTATGAACTGATGAGTAAAATGAGAGCATCCTTTCTTGTTATGGGACCATTATTAACTCGTCTTGGTAAGACAAAGAATTCACTTCCTGGAGGTTGTGCTATTGGTACAAGACCTATAGACCTTCATTTAAAAGGATTTAGAGCTTTGGGAGCAACTATTGATACTAATCATGGTAATATTAATGCTTATGCTGACAAACTCATTGGTGACAAAATATATCTAGACTTTCCATCTGTAGGGGCTACAGAAAATATTATGATGGCTGCAGTTATGGCAGAAGGGGAGACCATAATAGATAATGCTGCTATGGAGCCAGAAATAGTTGATTTATCCAACTTCTTAAGTAAATTAGGTGCAGATATAAAGGGTGCAGGAACTTCAACCATTAGAATCAAAGGTGTGAAGGAATTAGGTGGGGCAAGACACCCTATAATACCTGATAGAATAGAAGCAGGAACCTTTATGGTAGCTGCTGCTATTACTGCTGGTGATGTTATTGTAGATAATGTTATTTCTAATCATATTAAGCCAGTTATTGCAAAGTTAAGAGAAGCAGGTTGTACTGTTATAGAAAATGGTGATAGTGTTAGAGTTATAGGCAATGAAAACCTAAGGCCCATAGATATTAAGACTCTTCCTTATCCTGGTTTTCCTACAGATATGCAGGCTCAATTTATGGCACTAATGACCATGCTTAATGGGACAAGTGTAGCCATAGAAACAGTATTTGAAAATAGATTTATGCATGTTGATGAACTGAAACGTATGGGAGCAGATATTAAAATAGATGGCAGATCTGCTATTCTTCAAGGGGTTAAGACTCTTACAGGAGCCCCTGTAAAGGCATCTGACTTAAGAGCAGGAGCTGCATTAGTCCTTGCAGGGCTTGTGGCAGAAGGAGTAACTGAAATTGAAAATATCTATCATATAGATAGAGGATATGATGGAATTGAAGAGAAGTTCTCAAAACTTGGAGCGAAAATTTATAGAAAAAAATATTAAAGAAATTAATAGTTAATGTAAGGTGACCTTTGGGCGCCTTATTTTTTTGTTCTAATTAAATCCTAGATAGCATAAGTATAATTATACTATGGAGAAGAGGGGATTTAATGAAACGAATTGGAGTGTATATGTTGGGGGTCTTTATAATAACTATTCTCATACCTACGGTTATTGTAAAGACCTTTAATTTTGTGCCTAAAGAAAACATTGCTTCAGGTGAGAGCTTCGAGACAGAAGAAAGTCCTATTCCTAAAATTATAGCTTCTAAGGAGGCAGTTGAAATTACAGAAGTTGCAGAATCCATAAAGGTATTTAACCCCTACAATGATACAGTAGAGGAAATGGATCTGGAGCTTTATGTAAAGGGAGTAGTAGCTGCTGAAATGCCTGCGGAATTTCATATTGAAGCCTTAAGGGCACAGGCT
>CAZPZN010000162.1:2897-3366 GCA_964590735.1 uncultured Tissierella sp. | reverse complement strand
CAGAAGAGAAGGTGAAAATATGGCTGGGAGAAATAGAAGAGGACCAGTAGGAATGGGACCAATGAAAGGAAGAAGATGTGGATATTCTAGTTCATATATATGAATCTTATCCAATGGACGAAAGTATGGAAAAAAATCTAATAGAAACAGAAAATGAAGATTAATAATAGCTAGGGAAGATAGAAGTTACTATTTTCCCTGGTAGAATTTTACTAAATATAGAATTTATTTATAAAAGAAGGGTTTGAGAATTATGGAACGAGGTTATATAAGCATTTATACTGGAAATGGTAAAGGTAAGACTACTGCGGCTTTTGGACTCACAGTAAGAGCCATCTTATCTGGAAAGAAAGTTTTTATTGGTCAATTTGTTAAGGATATGAAGTACAAGGAAACAAGACTTGTTGAACACTTTGATAATATTGAAATAAAACAATTGGGGAGAGGTTGTTTTATTTATGCAAATCCT
>CAZPZN010000162.1:0-2887 GCA_964590735.1 uncultured Tissierella sp. | reverse complement strand
TTTATAACTAACTTGCCAAATGATGAGGATATAAAGGCTGCAAGAGATGGCTTGGAAGAATGTAATGAAAAGATGTCAAGTGGAGAGTATGACTTGGTTATCTTGGATGAAATCACTATAGCTTTGTATTTTAAGCTTTTAGATGTTAATGAGGTATTAAACGTATTGAAGAATAAAGACTATAATACAGAAGTTGTCTTGACAGGGAGATACGCTAGTAAAGAGTTAATAGATATTGCTGATTTAGTAACTGATATGGTTGAAATAAAGCACTATTATAGCCAGGGGGTTTTATCAAGGGAGGGTTATGATTGCTAGGGATAGGAGGGGAATAATGTGGCAAGACCAGTTAAATTAAGGAAGGTATGTAGTTTACCTGAAGATAATAAATTTGGACCTTTTGGTTCATCTTCAGATCATAAGGAATTAATAAATATGGAAGTAGATGAATATGAAGTCATAAGACTTATCGACTTGGAGGGATTTTCCCAAGAAGAGTGCGCAAGACAAATGGATGTTTCCCGTCCTACTGTTCAGAGAATATATACAGAAGCTAGAAAAAAGCTAGCAGAATCATTGGTAAATGGTAAAGTCCTCATAATTGAAGGAGGTAAGTATAGTCTTTGTGATGGATTAGGCAATGGTAATGGATGTGGTCGAGGTTGTAATAAACATAGGCAGAGGGGTCAAGGTAGAGGCCAAGGCAGAGGTCAAGGCAGAGGAAATATTTAAAATAACATAAGAAAGGAAGATTATTATGAGAATAGCAATACCAGTAGATAAAAATGATAAAAAAGCAAAGGTCTCTACAACTTTAGGGCGTGCACCATACTTTCTAATTTATGATATTGAATCGAAAGAGAGTTCTTTTATTGAAAATAGGGCAAAAGAAAGTAAAAGCGGTGCAGGAATTGTAGCAGCACAAACAATAGTAGATAATAAAGTAGAGGCTTTACTAACACCTCAATGTGGCGAAAATGCTGCTGAAGTAATCAAGGCAGCTTATATCAGAATATATAAAACTGAAGGCGATGATTTAGAGGAAAATATAGAAAAATTTACTAATGATAAGCTATCCCTCTTGGGTGAAATTCATGCCGGATATCATGGACATGAAGGAGATTAGTATGAAGATAGCTGTCCTAAGCGGCAAAGGCGGAACAGGAAAAACCTTAGTATCGGTAAATTTAGCTGCTCTAGCAAAAGAATCTCTATATATAGATTGTGATGTAGAGGAACCTAACGGACATTTATTTTTTAAACCAGAGAATATTCATGAAGAAGAAGTAACAGTTAAGATTCCAACTGTAGACAATAAGGCTTGTAATGGATGCCGGAAATGTGTAGAATTTTGTAAGTTCAATGCTCTGGCCTATATAAAAGATAAATTGATAATTTTTGATGATATTTGTCATTCCTGTGGTGGTTGTGTATTGCTTTGTCCAGAAGATGCTTTGACAGAGAAGGAAAAAGTTATTGGAAGAGTGGAGAAAGGATTCTCAGAAAATGTAAGAGTGCATACAGGAATATTAAATACTGGTGAAGTATCGGGGATACCAATTATAAATAATTTATTGAATGATGTAAAGGAAATTTCTGAACCTATGACCTTCATCGATTGTCCTCCTGGTAGTGCTTGTATTGTAATGGATAGTATAAAAGACGCAGACTATTGTATATTGGTTGCTGAGCCAACCTTATTTGGAGTACACAATCTCAATATGGTCTATGAACTAGTTAATTTATTTAACAAACCCTTTGGTGTAGTTCTTAATAAGACTTTGGGAGAAAAAAATCCAGCAGAGAAATTTTGTTTAGATAGAAAGATAAAGATTTTAGGGAAAATTCCATTTGACCATGAACTTGGAAATATAAATTCAAATGGAGAAATTGCTGTTAGAAAAAGTAAAAAATATAATAAAATATTTTTAAATTTATTAGATACTGTAATCAAGGAGGTGCAGAATGAAAGAATTACTAATTCTTAGTGGTAAGGGTGGTACGGGAAAGACTACCATAGCAAGTGCATTTATTAAGCTTTCTAGCGCTAGAGCATATGCTGATTGTGATGTGGATGCTCCCAATCTGCACCTTATAGGCGGGTGGGACTCAGAACCCAAGAGGTCAGATTATTATGGTCTAGCAAAGGCTCATATAGATACTCAAAAATGTAGTGAATGTGATATATGCAGGCAAAATTGCAGATTTGATGCAATCTTAGTGGAAGAAGAATATAAGGTAGATCAATATGCCTGTGAAGGCTGTGGAGTCTGTGAGTATGTTTGTCCCGAAGAGGCAATAAGATTGATACCCTATGTAGATGGAGAATTAATGCTATATTCTGATGAAGAAGAGGTATTTTCAACAGCACAACTTAAGATGGGAAGTGGCACATCAGGACTATTAGTTACAGAAGTAAAAAAACAGATGAGACTGTCATCTGAGGATGCAAATTTTGCAATAATCGATGGTTCACCAGGTATTGGATGCCCTGTTATAGCATCACTTAGTGGGGTAGATATGGTTTTAATTGTAGCTGAACCTTCCATATCAGGTATCAGTGATATGGAGAGGATAATAAATACAGCTGAAAAATTTGGTGCTAAGATAGCAGTATGTATAAATAAATATGATACCAATATTGAAAATACAGAGAAAATAGTAGATTTTTGTAAGAAGCAAGGGTTGCCTTTTATAGGCAGGATACCATTTGATTCTAAGGCAGTAAAAGCCATTAACGATGGGAAGACCATTGTTGATATAGATTGTATATCAGGGCGTGCAGTCAAATCAGTTTATGAAAAGGCAATGGCCTTGCTTTTTAGGAAAGGTGTGAGCTAAGAGTATGATTATCTAAAGACAGGTAGCGTAATAACAATTTAAATAT
>CAZPZN010000161.1:0-3368 GCA_964590735.1 uncultured Tissierella sp. | reverse complement strand
TGGTTGATTAGCCTAAGTGTTTAGGCACTACGTTGTTTTTGTCATAACACCCATGGGCGTTTATCCTAACCTGTGGCTCTGTTGTCTTTGGTTAAAAGTTTTTTAGGGTTAATAAAAACGGTGCTGAAGATGTAAAAAGCAATTACAACATTGGCTAAGGATATTAACCAGTCAATGACTGGCATTATGTATTTAATTACATTAAAAGGAGAATTAATATGGTTTATATTTTAAACAAAGAAGGAAAGCCACTTATGCCTACCAATAGGCATGGGAAGGTTAAGCACTTATTAAGAAATGGTAAGGCTAAAGTAGTTAAAAGAACACCTTTTACCATACAACTACTTTATGACACAACTGAGCATATACAACCTATTACTCTAGGTGTAGATGCTGGTAGCAAGGTAGTTGGACTTAGTGCTACTACTAAAGAGGATGAGCTATTTGCATCAGAGGTTACTTTAAGAAACGATATAGTGGAATTATTATCAACCCGTAGGCAGAATCGTAGAACTAGAAGAAATCGTCTTCGTTATAGAAAGCCTCGTTTTGATAATAGAGCTAAGTCTAAAGGTTGGTTAGCTCCTTCAGTGCAACATAAAGTGGATAATCACTTAAAGGTAATAGCAAATATTTATAAACTGCTTCCAATAAATAATTTAATCATTGAGACGGCTTCATTTGATATTCAAAAGATTAAGAACCCACAAATCAGTGGTACTGGTTATCAACAAGGTGAACAAATGGATTTCTGGAATGCTAGAGAATATGTATTATTTAGAGATGGTCATATATGCCAACACTGTCATGGAAAATCTAAAGACAAAATATTAAACGCTCATCACAAAGAAAGTCGTAAAACTGGTGGAGATTCTCCATCTAATTTAGTAACGCTTTGTGAAACATGTCATAATAATTTTCATTTAGGCAAAATTGAACTTAAGTTAAGTAGAGGTAATTCCTTTAGAGATGCAGCATTTATGGGCATTATGAGATGGGCTGTTTATAACAAATTAAAAGAAATATATCCTAATGTTTCAATGACATATGGCTATATAACTAAAAATACAAGAATTAATAACAAAATTGAGAAGACGCACAATGCTGATGCATATTGTATCGCAGGAAACTTTAGTGCTAAAAGAAGTAATGTAATTTACTATCAAGTTCTTAAAAGAAAGCATAATAGACAAATACACAAAGCGAACCACTTAAAAGGTGGAAGGAAAAAACTAAATCAATCTCCTTATGAGGTTAAAGGGTTTAGATTGTTTGATAAAGTACTATTTCAGCATAAGGAATGTTTTATTTTTGGAAGAAGAGCTACTGGATATTTTGATTTGCGCAAATTAGATGGCTCATCAATTCACAAAAGTGCAAGTGTTAAAAACATCAAATTACTAGAAAAGAGAAGTACACTTTTAATAGAAAGGCAGGTGGCATAAAGAGTTCTCCTCCCATGACTAAAGTCACGGGTCTCCGAACTCCTAAAGCTTATGAAACCTGGTTCAACAATCTTTTTAAAAATAGCTGTTTTTTTAATAGGAATTCCAATATTAGCACTATGTATTATCCTATTACCAATATTCATAAGAAGTATAGGAGCCATGAAGGCTGAATATGCTAGACTTTTAATTCCAGTAGTTGCAGTAATGTATACTTCAGCTCTACCATTTTTCTATGCACTTTATCAAGCACTTAAGCTTTTAAACTCCATAGACAAGAACAAAGCCTTTTCAGAAGAATCCGTTAAATCATTAAAACGCATAAAATACTGTGCAATAACTGTGGGCTTATTATACACAATAGGAACAATACCTAGCCTATTTATTATAGCAGAGCTAGATGATTCACCAGGTCTTGGTGGAGTAGCCTTAGTGATTCCTTTCCTTTCAATGGTAATTGCTGTATTTGCTGCAGTCCTGCAAAGGCTATTAATAGAGGTAATAGATATTAAAAGAGATAATGATCTTACGATATGAGGTGAAATAATGGCTATTATAATCAATATGGATGTAATGCTGGCTAAGAGGAAGATGAGTCTTACTGAGCTTTCTGAAAAAGTTGGAATCACAATGGCAAATCTCTCCATATTAAAAACTGGAAAGGCAAAAGCCATTAGATTTTCAACCTTAGATTCAATTTGTGAAGCATTGGAATGTCAACCTGGAGATATTATTGAATATAGACGCGAGGAATAATAGAAGGAAGACAATAATTGTGAAGGAGATAGTCATATGTATGATATTGTAATTGTCGGTGCAGGTCCTGCGGGTTCTACTCTTGCAAGGTTAATTGCTAATAAGTACAAAGTACTAATCATGGACAAAAGGGATCTTCAAGATGAAAGGCAAGAAAATCCTATAAATAAATGCTGTGGGGGTTTGTTGTCTCCTGATGCACAGAAGATGATTGCAAAGCTTGGATTGGGTATGCCTCAGGATATTCTAGTTCACCCTCAGTTATTTGCAGTTAGAACTATGGATCTGACCAACGACTTAGAAGGCTTATATCAGAGGTTCTATCTCAATATGGACAGAGAGAAATTTGATAGATGGCTGGTATCCTTGATCCCTGATAATGTTGATAAAAGCTTTAACAGCTTGTTCAAAAGCTATAAGCAAATATCGAATGGATATGAACTTACTTGTATGCAAAATGGTAAAGAAGTAAAGATAGAGACCAAAGCCATTATCGGTGCAGATGGAGCTAACTCTAGAATAAGAAATAGTATTAATAAGATTGCAGTACCTGATACATATATTGCAATTCAGGAATGGTATAAATGTTCGAGTAACATTCCTTATTACACTGCCATCTTTGATGAGGAAATCAGTGATTTCTATTCTTGGATAATTCCAAAGAATGATTATATACTATTAGGATCACCACTTAAGCCTAAGGATAATCCAAAGGAAAAATTCAATAAGTTAAAATATAAGCTTACTCAAAAGGGCTTTTGCTTTGATAAAAAGGTAAAAACAGAAGGAGCATTTATATATAGACCTAAAAGGTTAAGCAACTTTTATGTAGGCAAAGACAGTATAGCCTTAATAGGAGAGGCTGCTGGTGCTATTAGTCCTAGTTCTGCAGAAGGTATAAGTTATGCCATGAAAACCGCCTTATATCTTTCTGAGAGTCTAGAATTAGGCTTGGATGGATTCCTTGAAAGATATAAAAAGAAAGCAAATATCTCAATATATCCAAATCTACTGATAAAAAACCTAAAATCCCCAGCAATGTATAATTCTCATCTAAGAAAGCTAGCAATAACATCAGGACTTGGAACTATAAGAACAGACCAACCTGTTCAAGTTCTTAGAGTTTAATAATTCAATATTCAAAGTAATGGAGATAGAGCCCATAAT
>CAZPZN010000160.1:0-3398 GCA_964590735.1 uncultured Tissierella sp. | reverse complement strand
CGTAGATAAAAGCATTTACTTCAAAGTTTAATTTAAAACTTCTAATATCTAAATTGGCCGTTCCAACTGATGATACGATATCATCCATAATAAAGACTTTAGAGTGGAGAAAGCCCTTTTCATAGGTGTAAAATCTTACCCCTGCATGAAGAAGTTCTCCAATATAGCTTAGGCCTGCCCAAAATACGAATAAATGGTCAGGTTTATTAGGTATCATCACCCTTACATCTACACCAGACAAACCTGCAGCTCTTATAGCTTCATATATACTATCGTCAGGTATAAAATATGGGGTTTGAATATATATCTTATTTCTAGCATTAGAAATCATTTTCAAATATCCATCCTTAATGCTAGGCCATTTAGAGTCAGGCCCACTAGATACTATCTGGATTCCAACTGAATTTTCTTCGGTCTCATCAACTAGATAAGACTGGCAGCTACCTATAGTTTTATTTGTTGCAAATCTCCAATCCAAAAAAAATCTCCATTGGAGGGAACCCACAGATGAGCCTGTCAACTTAATATGAGTATCTCTCCAATAACCAAATTTCTTATTCCTACCTAAATATTCATCCCCTACGTTGAAACCTCCAAGATAGGCTTCTCTACCATCTATTATGACTATCTTTCTATGGTTTCTGTAGTTTATTCGCACGTTAAATTTAGGTATAAAAGGAGGGAAAAACACTCCTACTTCTCCACCTGCATCGATAAATGGTTGTAAGAACTTCTTTGTAAGGGTTCTTCCACCCATTCCATCTACTAAAAGCTTAACTTCAAGGCCTTCCTTAGACTTCTTAGTTAAAACATCTAAAACCCTCTGACCTAAACTATCCTTTTTGAAGATATAGTACTCCATGTGAATAAATTTTTCAGCCTTTTCTAGACTTTCAAGAAGAGCCTTGAACTTTTCTTCTCCCGAGTGATAAAGTTCTATGCTGTTATCCTGTGTAAAATAGGAGTTACTGCTTATTAAGTGCATCTTAATTAAATCTACATAGTTTCTAAAATTTGGATCCTTATAATAAAATTCATCATTCTCCAATAGTTTTTCCTGATCGTCAGCAATGTCAGTAAAACAGTTATCCTCATCTTCCTTAGATTTAAACATCTTAGATTTTGACAAATCTTGCCCAAGAAATAAATACAAAATAAATCCAATACCAGGGAGAAACATCAGCACCATTAACCATAACCAGGTTGAAGTAGGGTTTCTTCGTTCAAAGAATACCAAGAGAATCCCTAATAGAATATTTATCCATATCAAATTTTTAAATATCCAAGCGTATACTTCTATTACGGAGTCCATGAAATCCCCCTTTATTTCTTACACCGGCGGTCTAGGTCTATCACTTAGTTGTTTTTCTTTGATTTATATCTTTTATTGGCTTCCAATACCCTCTTTCTAATTCTATAGTTAAGAGGTGTTACCTCAATAAGCTCATCATCTTCTATAAACTCTAGAGCCTCTTCTAAAGACATATTTCTTGGTGGTGAAAGCTTTAATGCATCATCTGAACCAGATGCTCTAACGTTTGATTGAGCTTTCTTCTTGGTTACATTCACTTCGATATCCAGTCCCTTAGGGTTAGAGCCAATTACCATTCCAGAATACACTGAAACCCCTGCACCTACGAAGAGTATTCCTCTTTCTTGAGCTGCATGAAGGCCATAAGCAGTGCTTTCTCCTGTTTCAAATGCTATTAAAGAACCATCTTTTCTAGTTGGTATATCTCCCTTATATGGAGCATAACCATCAAAGATAGAGTTCATTATACCATTGCCCTTTGTATCGGTTAAAAACTCAGATCTATATCCAATTAATCCTCTTGCAGGTATGGAGAATATAATTCTAGAATATCCACCATTAGCCTCTGACATGCTGACTAATTCGCCTTTTCTTTGTCCAAGTTTATCTATTACAGTTCCTATAAAATCAGCTGAAACGTCAATTGTCGCCTTTTCCATTGGCTCAAGTTTTTTCCCGTTTTCTTCATCATATTTATAAAGAACTTCCGGCTTAGAAATTTGGAATTCGTATCCTTCTCTACGCATATTTTCAATTAATACTGATAAGTGAAGCTCCCCTCTTCCAGAAACCTTGAATGCATCTGTAGCCTCAGTGTCTTCGACTCTTAAAGATACATCAGTTTGAAGCTCTCTATATAGTCTATTTCTTATTTGTCTAGAGGTTACAAACTTTCCTTCTCGGCCAGCAAATGGACTATTATTTACTGAAAAGGTCATTGCAAGGGTTGGCTCTGATATATTTACAAAAGGAAGTGCCTCAGGTGCATCTACTGGACAAATAGTATCTCCTATTTGGATATCCTCCACTCCTGTAATAGCTATAATACTACCTACCATAGCTTCTTGTACCTCTACTCTGTTTAAGCCTTCGAATTCATAAAGCTTACTTATTCTTACCTTCTTTGACTTTTCAGGATACAAATAATTAACAATTACAGCTTCTTGATTCATCTTAATAGACCCTCTGTCTATCTTACCAATACCAATTCTTCCTACATATTCACTATAGTCTATAGTTGATATTAGTACTTGTAAGGAGGCATCTTTATCTCCTTCTGGAGCTGGGGTATATTCCATTATTGTTTCAAATAAGGTATCCATTGAATCAGTTAGTTTGTTGGCATCAAGGGATGAAAGACCCATTTTAGCTGATGTAAATACGAAAGGACAGTCAAGTTGATCTTCACTAGCACCTAATTCTATGAACAAGTCCAATACTTCGTCAATAACCTCTTCAGGTCTTGCTTCTGGTCTATCTATTTTGTTTATGGCTACTATAACTGGAAGCTTTAGCTCCAATGCATTTCTTAATACGAACTTGGTTTGAGGCATTGGTCCTTCAAAAGCATCTACTAGTAATACTACTCCATTTACCATCTTTAGTACACGCTCTACTTCACCACCGAAGTCAGCATGTCCTGGGGTATCTATTATGTTTATCTTATTACCCTTGTAGTTAACAGAAGTATTCTTTGATAGAATAGTAATTCCACGCTCTTTTTCTATATCATTGGAGTCCATGACTCTATCTTCTACTACTTGATTGCTTCTAAATGTTCCTGATTGCTTTAATAGGGAATCTACTAGGGTAGTCTTTCCATGGTCTACGTGGGCTATTATAGCAATATTTCTTACATCTTCTCTTTTAATATTCATTCAACATTTCCCTTCTTACTATAAACTTGTACGTTGCATTAACTTTAACATTCTATCATACTTTTCCCTAAATACAAAATAAATATTTCAAAGATATAAGAAAATGATAAAACCCGAGATAATTTGAGATTAAGGCTGATTCTAACCATTTCAGGATTTAAATATCAGAGGTAATTGCCTAGCAATTACTTCACACCATTGCAACGAGG
>CAZPZN010000159.1:0-3466 GCA_964590735.1 uncultured Tissierella sp. | reverse complement strand
AAAAGAATTGAAGAGAACAATTTCTCAAACTTAGAATATACTACTAGTATCAACATGCTATTAAACTCAAATGACTTAGCCCAACCTAAGGATTATGAGCTTTCTAAGAAATTCAACAAATTAAATAAAAGGATTGAAGATATTAACAAGCTGACCTCTGATTTGTTAGATGACTTAAATAGTAGACATAATTAGCTAAATGGCAAGGAATCCCCCTCCTTGCCATTTAGCTTTTTAAGCCTTTCTTGAAGTAATAATTTAAATGTCCTATAATAGACAATATATACTATAATATCTAGGGGGACTCACTATGAAACTACATAAAAAAGAGTCCTTAAAAGAACTCTTAAAACTAGGAATACCTACTTTATCAGCAGTGGCAGATGGAAAAAGGAATAATGTTTTATTATGTCTAAACTAGGGGTATCTATATTTAGAATCTTAATTAAAAAGGGGGAAATTTATGGATTTTTCTACAAATGATTTAATATTTGCTTTCTCTATTACACTTTTTGCTGGCCTATCTACTGGTATAGGTTCTTTATTAGCCTTTAGAAAAAAACAAACCAGTGAAAAATTCCTATCAGCTGCATTGGGATTTTCGGCAGGGGTCATGATTTATGTTTCTATGATTGAAATATTTGTAAAGGCAAGGGCTTCTTTAGAAGCAGTTTATGGACCATCAAAGGGATATTTAATTACTACTATTGCATTTTTTGCGGGAATTGCAGTGATTGGTATAATTGATAAGTTTATTCCAGAAGAAGAAAATCCCCATGAAATGTATGATGCAGCTGACATGGTTAATCTTGCAGAACATAAAAAGAAAGATGAACTTTTGAGAATGGGTATGTTTTCAGCCTTAGCCGTTGGGATTCACAATTTCCCAGAGGGATTAGCAACTTTTATAGGAGCCCTTGAAGATCCAACTATGGGGATTAGTATAGGAATAGCTATTGCTATCCATAACATCCCTGAAGGCATTGCAGTTTCAGTACCAATATACTTTGCAACAGGAGACAAAAATAAAGCTCTCTTCTACTCATTTGCTTCTGGTTTATCAGAACCAATAGGTGCATTAGTGGGATACTTTCTATTGAGACAATTCCTAAATGAAGCCATGTTTGGAATCGTATTTGCTCTAGTTGCAGGAATCATGGTATATATTTCACTAGATGAACTATTACCTACTGCAGAAAAGTACGGTGAACACCATATAGCAATTTATGGATTGATTGCTGGTATGGCTGTAATGGCTATTAGCCTACTTATATTTGGATAAAATAGTGGACAAGGTTACGCTGAATTAACAGCACCCTGTCCACTATTTATTATTTAAAATTCTTTGCCATTTCAAATTCTTTCTGGATCTCTTCGGATGGCTCTTCTGTTATTAAAGATACTATATAGATAACTATACAGGACAATAAGAACGATGGTAGAAGCTCATAGATAGCAAATATTCCTCCCATTGGTTTAAGAAGAAGCTTCCATATAAATACCATACTACCTCCTGATATCATACCCGCAATAGCTGCTTGTCTAGTTACCCTCTTCCAGAAAAGTGAGAATAACATTATAGGTCCGAAGGTTGCTCCAAATCCTGCCCAAGCAAAGGACACTACAGTAAAAATTACGCTATTTTCATCTAAGGCAATAATCATAGATATTAATGCAATAACAAGAAGTGTTATTCTAGTTAAATGTAATACTTGAGAGTCATTAGCTTCCTTTTTTAAGATTCCACCATAAATGTTTTTTGAGAAAGCAGATGCTGCTATTAATAAATATGAGTCTGCTGAGCTTATGGTAGCTGCCAGAATCCCAGCCATTACTACTCCCGAAAATATAGGTACAAATGAAGAATTAGCCATAAGGATAAATATGCTTTCTGATGCACTCTGAGTTGTCAAAGCAGTTGGGAATATAATTCTACCAATAATACCTATAGCAACTGCTGCTACAAGGGATATTATACACCAGATAGTTGCTATCCTTCTAGAAAAGCTAATCTCATCTACATTTCTAATGGCCATAAACTTAAGAAGTACTTGTGGCATTCCAAAGTATCCAAGACCCCATGATAATGTAGAGATAATAGTTAACAAACTATATGGAGCAGGTTGCCCAAATAAAGGCCTACCCCCTTCAATCTGTTGAACTCCATCTACTAAAACAGGTTGAGCTATACCGAAGAAATTAAAGAAACCTGGTATTTCCTTTGCATTGGCTATGACCTCAGATACGCCACCTGCACTACTTATTCCTACTGCTAATACTGCAATAAGAGCAAAGAACATTACTATTCCCTGCATGAAATCTGAAGCACTTTCTGCTAAGAAGCCACCTATAAAAGTATATGCTACTACAAATATTGCACCAATTATCATCATATAGATATATTTAACTCCAAACAAGGTCGAAAATAATTTTCCAACAGTAACAAAGCCACTTGCAGCATAGACGGAGAAGAATATTAAGATAAACATTGCAGCTATTGACATAATTATCTTCTTATCTTCCTTAAATCTATTGCTGAGGAAATCAGGTATTGTAATTGCATCACCTGCAATGACTGAATAAGATCTAATCCTTTTTGCAACGAATAACCAATTTAAATAAGTTCCTGCAAACAGACCTATTGCAGTCCAAATTGCATCACTTAATCCAAACCAATATGCAACACCTGGTAATCCCATTAATAGCCATCCACTCATGTCTGAGGCTTCTGCTCCCATAGCTGTTACCCAGGGACCCAGTGATCTCCCTCCTATAAGATAATTATCACTACTCTCACCTGCTTGTTTAGCATATCTAAGTCCAATGCTAATAACAACAGCAACATATAAAACCATTGCTACTAAAATTTGAATTTTTGCTGAATCCATCTTAAATCCCCCTTTCATTTTCCTATTTTTGACCTACCATCAATTTGCAAAAAATCAATGCAAATTGGATTAGGGCATAAAAAAAACCTTCAATCCCAATAAAAGGGACGAAGATTAATCGCGGTGCCACCCAATTTGATTAGAAAATATTTCTAATCCTCTTGAAGCCATTAACGCTGGCGAACGGACAGGCTTTATCACCTGCAGCTTATGAGGGTAGGTTCGAAAAAACTTATCTTAGAAGATCTCTCAGTCGGTGAATCTTCCTTCCTGTTAGCAGACTTTTCTCTAATGTTCCTCATTAACGCTGTAAATTGATTGTGTTATTTTGTATATGTTAACCAGTATATGATAAATTTAAAATGATGTCAATACTTTTTTGAATTATTTTTTTCATCATCCTGCAAGATTCTGTTAATATCTTTTTATTTGTAAAGATTGTAAAATTGGGGCATAAATAGTAAGATGATATTTAGACTTACTCAAATCGGGTAAAAATAGAATTAACCAAGAAAGCGAGATATTATGAAGAGGATTAAAAGGCTTTTCCTAAAGGTAGCATCCACTCCACATTTGAA
>CAZPZN010000158.1:0-3473 GCA_964590735.1 uncultured Tissierella sp. | reverse complement strand
TTTCATTATACATTGCTTTTACATCTTCAATCGGCACATCTGTTACGTTACCTGTAAGTTCTTCAAAAGCGAATACAGTTCTATAGTAAGGCTCAAATGACTGAATGTTAGATATGTAATTAACATAGCCATCAAGGTCATCAAACGTAAGTGTATCCTGTATTTGATTTTGAGATTCATCTAGTACAGTCGTTTCAATCTGTGTTTCTTGTAAGTCTGATTCACTACATCCTGTCAATACAATAAATAGTACAATTAAACTAATTATTCGCATATGTTTATAAAGTTTGTAATACATAGTGTAATCCCATATTACCAATTATAGAAAATACGAGGAACTGCATTTTGAACAATACCTACAGCCAAATAAGAAGCCGCTGTAGCTCTATTACCTATGTTCGAATTATTTGAACCTGTCATTACAAGCCTACCATTAGCCCAAATTTCTGCACGTGCCGTGAAACTAGGCGCTGTAGCTTCTACCCAACCAGCCGCAAAATGGTCTCCACCGTGTCCATTTGAATAATCGACATATAGCCTAACATCGCTACCAGTAACTTTGTAAGGAGATCTCAGCATCATAGTATCCATATTAAAATCTGGTGTTGCCGTATCTTTTCCGCCACCTGCTGTTTTATCCATTGTGAAAACTCTGCCATCCCTAACTATTGTCTCTGGTAGTTCCGCAGCAAAAACATTTGTTGTTGAAATCATTATAATAGTAATCAAAATTAAAGATAGTATTCTTCTATTAAACATATAAAATCCTCCTCATAGTAAATTAAGCAAAATCCAATACTCTTTAGCAAATATTATCCAATCAAACCAAATCCTACTTAATCACCATTCTTATATCTCTGTGAATTCATGTAAATCATAATTTGTCACCTCCTTAAAATTTATGTGTATTTAATAAGAGCAAAACTTGTGGAAACCTTTATTATCAGGTAAAGTAAAGCTTATTATTTTTATATATTCACCATACTATTTGATTTATTTTGAAACCTTCACCTTAATAACCTCTAGAAGTACTGGTTAAAGTTGTGCTCTCTGACTTAGTACCACTATATACAGTCACATTTGACTGAACCCTATATTCATAGCCATTGGAAACATAATGTGTACCGCTGAAATCTAATATCCTCGAATTACTGCTTCCATTCCACGTTTTTATGGTTGTCCACCTTCCACCTTTGTACTGTTGTAGATTAATAGTTGCTTTAATGCTTGTTACATTACTGTTTCCAGCTACATAAGTATCTGCTTTTGCTTTTCCACTAGAATTAATAGATATCTCTGCATCTGCAATAGAAATATAAGTAAACATTGGAGTTATCACAACTTCATCATGATTTACCTCCCACATCTCCACAGCTAAAGCAGGAATGGCAAAGACACTCACCATGGTCATTACTAATAAAAAACCACAAACTTCTTCTTCATAATTAAAAAACCTCCTAAATGTTATATTAGTTTTACTTCTTACTATATATAACGAAATCTAAGAGGCTTTTGTGGACACTATTATTAAATTATTTTTTTGTTAATAATTTCTTCAATTATCTTTACAAATTCGCTTTATCTTTTCCTCATACCACCGATTGAGCCCCTCCAGTAAAAGTTGTTGTACAATCCATATATAGTCAATTTTTATGCTATTTTTATTGTCTAGTTTATTGTAACCTACCCAATCCCTTTATAATCATCTTAACAGTTAAAAAATAAAATAGTGCAAATTTGGACTAAGTGGTACTTTTTTGGACTGAACGGTTACTTAGGGGGGATATCATGTTCAGAATAGGAATTTGTGAAGATGATGAGTATTTTTCATCTCAACTAGAAGAGATTATTATAATTAAATTCTTTCAGAATAACATTGACAGAGAAATATCCTTTTCCTATTGGTAGCGAAGACATACATCTGCAAATCCGAGATATAATCTACCTGGAAGTAATTAATCGCCATGTGATTATCCATATAAATGAAGATGAATAGATTTCATCATCTTTTGTTAAGATATAAGAGAAAATAATAGCACTCAAATAATAAAATCTTACATCAAATTTTTATTATTAATTATCGTTGCAAAACACAACGGTAATTGCAACGTATTTATTTACGTTGCATAAAATCTATTTAAGCCTTATCTATATAAAAACAAGGCATATAAAAGGGCAGATTCATCGACTATTGAAGTAGATAGAATTGAATTTACTAGATTAGTTTTATATGGGTCAAATCAAAATTTTGATGAATTACCTGCAAATAGTCAAGAACTAACTTTTGCCTCTTTAAATATAAAATTAATTGAAAAGCTTAAAATTGATAAATTAAATATAGATATACTAAAAACCCTCAATCTTTACTCAGAACACATGGGATTTAACAGAGCTGCTGAGCTTTTAGCAGATAAAAATAATTACCCTGGCATTGATATCGTGAGATTTGGAGATAATATTAATGAATTTTTAGATAGAGAAACTTACCAAGGAATGTCTTTAATAGATTTATATGATAAGACCATGGATATGTTTAATAAATATTATAAATATGAGGTAATAGCAGGTTCTGAAAGAAAAGAAATTGAACTAATCCCAGAAGAGGCTTTTAGGGAGGCCTTGGCTAATGGAATTGTTCATAGAACCTGAGATATACAAGCACCGATTAGAATTTCAATGTTTAAAGATAAGATAGAAATTATATCACCAGGTAGTTTAACCACTGGACTTTCTAGAGAAGAATTTCTTAATGGTCAAATATCAGTATTTAGGAATCCAATAATAGGAAATATCTTTTTTAGATTAAAATATATTGAGATGTTTGGCACTGGAATCAGGAGAATAAAATACGTTTATGAAGATAGTATTATAAAACCTGAATTTAATATAAGTGAAAATTCAATAGTAATAGTACTGCCTTTAATAAATAAGGATTTAAGTATCTTAGATAAAGATGAGCAAGAAGTCTTTAGTATTTTAAAACCAGGATCCTCTCTTACGAGGTTAGGAATTGAAAAAAAATCTAGTTTTAATAAAGACAAGACTATTAGAATACTTAATAGTTTATTAGAAAAGAGAACTATAGAGAAAATCGGGCAAGGTAGAGGAACTAAATATAGGAGATTATAATATTTAGTTATGGAGTTTATACTTCTGATGAAGTAAAAGGGCCACCTAAACTTAAAATACAAATAAAGGACTTAGAAACAGAGCTGTTTCTAAGTTCTTCAATGAAATATTTCTCTACTATTATTAGCATGAAGCTTTAAAATTCGTAATGGCTCCACATACTTACAATGATAATCTTTTTTTCTTCTTCCATAACTCTGTATACAAGACGGTGTTGTCGATTAAGCCTTCTTGAATATAGACCATTTAAGTTACCCACCAACTTCTCATATGGTGGTGGATTTTGGTAGGGATTTTCTCTAATAACATCTAACAAAACTTTTTCTAAATCCACATTATTATCT
>CAZPZN010000157.1:0-3482 GCA_964590735.1 uncultured Tissierella sp. | reverse complement strand
AATGGAACCGCATCTAGAGAGACGGAAATTGTCGTTGTCGAAATGTTAAAGGAATTAAATGACGATATTTCTTATATAATAGTTAGTGAAGCAGGTGCTTCAATTTATTCAGCATCTGAGGTTGGGATAGAAGAGTTTCCGGATATTGACGTTACCATTAGAGGAGCTGTCTCCATTGGGAGGCGATTGCAGGATCCACTGGCTGAGTTAGTAAAAATTGATCCAAAACATATTGGAGTTGGGCAATACCAACATGATTTAAATCAAGGGAAGCTTAATAATGCACTAACAGGTGTAGTAGAGGACTGTGTAAATACCGTAGGGGTGGATTTAAACACAGCAAGTCCTTCTTTATTGAAATATGTTGCTGGAATTTCTAGTAAAGTGGCCAATAACATAGTTAGCCATAGGGAAGAGGTGGGGATCTTTAAATCTAGAAAAGAAATGCTCAAGGTAAAGGGACTAGGGCCTAAAACATTTGAACAATGTGCTGGATTTTTAAGAATTCCAGGTGCAAAAAATCCGCTAGATAATACAGGAGTCCATCCAGAATCATATGAAGTTGCAGATAAACTTATAAGGATAGACTACAAGAAAATGGATATTAAAGGAATATCAGATGAATTGCAAATAGGAATCCCAACCCTAAATGACATTATTGAGGAATTAGAAAGGCCAGGTCGAGACCCCAGAGATGAGCTGCAGAAGCCTTTATTGAGACAGGATATTTTAAAGATTGAGGATTTAGAGAAGGATATGCCATTAAATGGAACAGTGAGAAATGTAGTAGACTTTGGTGCATTTGTTGATATAGGAGTCAAAGAAGATGGACTTGTCCACATATCACAACTTTCAGATAGATTTGTAAAACACCCAAGTGAAATCGTAAAAGTAGGCGATATAGTTAAGGTGAAGATTTTAGAAGTAGACCTTGAGAAGGGACGTATTTCACTGAGTATGAAATAATGGTTTAGGGGGGCTATAGTGGGAAAATCTGATAAGGATGAAAATAACAAACTAAGTTTTATTGAGAACTCTAAAGTTATGCAGGAATTATCTGAAGAAATATTTCATGATTTTAAGAATATATTAGCAACAATTTCGGGTTTAGCACAATTATCTATGATAAAATCTCAATCCGGTGAGGTTAAGGATTACCTGACTCATATCAATCAAGCAACTTTTGATTTTAGGGATACATTAGAAAAGTACTACTCTTTTACAAGTGGATATAATCAACTAGAGGATATGCCCTTTAATCTTAAAGGCATTATGGACAAAGCCCTGGAGATGGTATCATATAAACTGAACAAGCCTAACTTCTATGATAATGAGATTAGATTGGACATTAGGATGGAATCTGAATCTATGGTTATATGTAATGAACATGAAATCAAGCAATGTTTTTTAAACATAATGATGAATGCAATTGATGCAATGGAGGAAGTGGGAGGAGTCCTAACTGTAGAAATATATGAGGATGAATCCTTTGATACTGTCAATATTATAGATACAGGCATAGGAATAGCTGAAGAAAACCTAAATAAGGTTTTTGAATCCAAGTTTACAACTAAGAATTATGGTACAGGACTAGGCCTTAGAATAGCTAAAACCACTATAGAGAAACTTGGAGGAACCATTAATTTAGAAAGCAAGGTCAATCATGGTACTAAAGTTGAGATGAAATTTCCCATATATCATGAGGAATAATATATTACTAAAGGAAGAGGTGTTTGCATGAAGCTTGGGCTTATTATAAACCCCATAGCAGGCATGGGAGGAAAAGTAGGATTAAAGGGGACTGATGGTCCAGAGGTATTAGAAAAGGCAAGGAGTCTTGGAGCAAAAGAAGAATCACCTATAAAGGCAAAATCAGCACTTAAGCTGTTATTACCAATAAAGGATAAGCTTGAAATTTATACTTATCCAGGGGATATGGGAGAAAACGAAGTTAGAGAAATTGGATTTGACCCAATAGTATTAGGAGCTAAAAAAGATATTACAGGGCCAGAGGATACAGAAGAAGCTGCAAAGGAAATGCTTGATAAAGGGATAGATTTATTGATGTTTGCCGGAGGCGATGGTACAGCTAGAAATATCTATAATGCCATAGGTGACAAAATTCCTGTTATAGGTATACCGGCTGGAGTGAAAATACACTCAGGAGTATATGCAAATCATCCTAGAAGTGCTGGAGAGGTTGCATTAAAATATTTGACTGAGGAAGGTATCCAAACTAAGGATGCAGAAGTAATGGATATTGATGAGGAAGCCTTTAGGGAGGGTGTTGTAACAGCAAGACTTTATGGCTATATGATGACTCCTTATTTAGCAAATTTAATGCAAGGTCAAAAATCTGGTGGAATTGCATCTGAGGAAGAAGTATTAGCGGGGATTGCTGATAAGATAGTTGAAGAGATGGAAAACGAACCTGATACCTATTTTATAATCGGTTCAGGATCTACAACTAGACCTATAATGGATGAATTAGGATTGCCTAATACCCTTCTCGGCATAGATATAGTTAAAAATAAAGAGCTAATCGGCTCAGACTTAAATGAAAGACAAATTATAGATATAATAGATGGTAATAAAGCTAAAATAGTGGTAACAGTAATTGGAGGCCAAGGCTATATATTTGGTAGAGGCAACCAACAACTTAGTGGTGAAGTAGTTAAAAGAGTTGGCAAGGAAAATATTCTAGTTATAGCACCAAAGGAAAAGCTTATGTCCCTAGGAGATAACCCTCTATTGGTAGATACAGGTGATGATGAAGTAAATAGCCTATTCAACGGATATATGAAGGTTATCATTAACTATACTTCAGTACAACTTACAAAGGTTAGAGGACTGTAAACCAATTCACAGTGCACAATGCACAATTCACAATTATGAAAGCAGAATAATACTGCTGGATGTCATTCTGAGCTTAAGCGAAGAATCTCGGGTTTTATGATTTAAGAGAATGACTCTAATAATTGTAACAATGAATATGCAGAATAAAAAGTTGTAAAATTTAAGTTTAAAATTGAAATAGTTGACATATGAACTTGACACATATATATAAGAGTCATATAATATAATTAACAAATCTTCAGGGGGAGGTGTAATTCCTCACCGGCGGTAAAGCCCGCGAGCCGAAAGGTTGACTTGGTTAGATTCCAAGGCCGACAGTAAAGTCTGGATGAAAGAAGATGTTATAGACCGTTTATTTGCTAGTCTATTAACCCCGGAGAACTCTCTTCGGGGGTTTTTTTGTGACTTAACCAAAAATATCCCTGAAGCAAATAAAATTGGAGGTAACTAACAGTTACAAAAAGTCTATAAATAATGTCTAAACATTATAATGAGGTAATAAATCCCGCGATTCTTTGAGCGATCTAGTACCATTTTAGTTAACAGGTGATGTATCCTAATCACCCACATCGTTGCAATGGTGTGTAGTAATTGCTACGCAATTACCTCTGATATTTAAAATAATT
>CAZPZN010000156.1:2781-3501 GCA_964590735.1 uncultured Tissierella sp. | reverse complement strand
TCAGAATTATAAGCTAAAAAGAATGGAACAAAATTATATTTGGAAACAACAAAATAAACAACCAAAAAATAGTTATAACAAAAGATTAAAATCGGGCAATCCAAGGGGGTATCATAATCGATGGAAGTAACAAACGAAATATTATTAGCAAATCAAGAATTATTATTATTAATACAAGATAAGTTATCATTATTAAATGATAATATAGATAAAATATCAATAATTTTAACAATTATATTAATTATTCTTATTATTAATTTTATCCAAAAATTTGCTCGAAAAGGAAGTGGATATTATGGCTCAAGATTTAATTAGATATGTATTAGGAGAACCACCAGCAGGTTATGAAATACTAGAATATATGTTAGCTGGTATAATAGCAATATCCTTAATTAATTTATCACGAAGTTTTAATAACTTTTCATTGTTTTCATCTAAGTTTTCATATGCAAGCTCTATAGCTTTGCCTAAACCCACTATACTTGCAAGGTTTTCTGTTCCTGCTCTTTTTCTTCTTTCCTGTCCGCCACCTATAATTAGGGCATCAAGTTTTACACCATTTTTTACATATAATGCTCCTATCCCTTTTGGTCCATAAAGTTTATGTCCAGAAAGTGATAGCATATCTATGTTTTGTTTTTTAACATCTATCTTGATATTTCCTATAGCCTGTACTGCGTCGGTATGAAAGTAAATATTCTTCTCTTTAGCAATATTCGC
>CAZPZN010000156.1:0-2771 GCA_964590735.1 uncultured Tissierella sp. | reverse complement strand
ATCTATAGGTTGGATAGTTCCTATTTCATTGTTTGCATACATTATTGTTATTAATATAGTCTTGTCTGTGATAGCATTCTTTAAGTCTTCAAGACTAATTAAACCATCTTCATCCACATCAAGATAAGTTACTACAAAACCATGCTTTTCAAGATATTCGCAGGTATGTAGAACTGCATGATGCTCAATCTTAGAAGTAATGATGTGATTGCCTTTTTCCTTATTCTTATATGCTACACCTTTTATGGCCCAGTTATCGGATTCGGAACCGCCACCTGTAAAATATATTTCTTTTTTATCAGCACCAATAGCCTTAGCTACTTGTTCCCTAGCCTTTTCCACTGCAACTTTAGATTTTGATCCTAAAGAATAGATGCTAGAAGGATTTCCATAGTTTTCGCTGAAATAAGGAAGCATCTCATCTAAAACTTCTTTTTTTACTGGAGTTGTTGCTGCATTGTCCATGTATATATATTTTTCCATCATATTCCTCCCACTAAATTTAACTTATCTGCACTGAATCCTTTACCATGTCCTCTAGTGTAATGGAGTCCACAACTGAGTCAATGCTCTCTTGTATTCGCATTAGTACTAATTTTGTTGCACATCCATCCTCTTTGTAACACTCATCATGAAGAAGACATTCTGCTGGTGCAAGATCCCCCTCAAGGCTTCGTAATACCTGCCCAACTGTTATTTCCTTTGGTTCTCTCGATAATATGTAACCGCCTTGAGCTCCTCTAAAGCTATTTAACAAACCATCTCGTCTGAGACTTGAAAATAACTGCTCTAGATAGTTCTCAGATAATTCCTGTTTTTCAGCTATGTATTTTAATGAGACTGGTTCTTCGCCATAATCTTGAGCTAGCTGAAACATTGCCATTAAGCCATATCTGCCCTTTGTTGATAATTTCATTTTACCACCTCTTTTAATCCCAAGTAATTTGCTTGGTATTCCATAATTAGTATAGTATACCCCAGTTATTTTGTCAACATTGAAATTTGCAAAAAAAAAGGAGCCTAAGCTCCTGCTAGACTCTGCTTGGGTCTAAATAATCATTTAGTTGTGGTGGGAAGAACTCTGGGAAGTCTGTAGTATCAAATATTTCACAAATATCATCTGGGCTAAATTCTTCACATGCTGGTGGTTCTGGACAGTATCCAAATGCTGGAATCATAAGTTGTACTGTTCCTACTACCTTAACGATTATAAATACTCCAACAGTAATGTTTAACTCACCATCGTTTACGTCTGGTGGGCTTAATAAAACTGATTGTGTCTCAACTACTATCCTAAAGTCGAACTCATCTCTAGCATCTGGAATATAGAGAATTACATCTTTAAAGACGTCTGGTAAGAAGTATTCATCTTCTACCTTTCCTTTTTCGTCATAGACTATAAACGGAATTCTTATTGTGAATCTTACTCTTCTGAAATTTGGTCTTCCGGTAATGTCGGTTACTACTAATGTATTTGGAACGATAAACCCAGGTCTGAACTTTAATCTTGAGAATTCTTTGCAACTATCTAGGTCATATTCAAGATCTGGGAAACATTCTCTTTGTTGACAGCTAGCAAATACCTTATCAACTATAACACAGTCGCTGTCGAGACATTGTAGGACCTCTAGCATTTTACCGTCCACATCTATTTTCTCAACCATATGATTCACTCCTTTATAATATTTTCTTTACTACTTACATATTATGTAGGGATGGTTTTATTGTGAATAATTTGGGGGGATATAAATGGAGTTCTTATTAGACAATGAAAATAAGTTGAAATATGCAATGTCAAAAATTCATGAGGAAAGCTACCTATTAGATGAAAATGTAATGATATTTGGATATACCTATGGAAAAGACGATTCTACTCATCTTGTATATCTTCAAAAAAACGGTGCCTTAAACTATGTATTGTTTAAAGATGGTAAAATCAATGAGTCATTAATTGGTAATTTTGATACTAGGTCCAACTCCTATAATCAAATTGAGATTTTAATGATTAAGGATAGGATAAATATCTTCTATTCTTATTCAAATGTAATTAATGCTAATATCTATACTATTCATCATGTGATAATTAATGGTAAAGATCAGGAGAAATATAATATCATACGTTATGTGTCTAAGAAAAAAGAAAAATCATTCTCAGTCTCAAATGACTCAAGTGGAAATATACATCTTCTATATAATACTGTGTCAGAGTCTTTCTCCCATATTTATTACACTTATTTTAATCCTTATAAAAATCAGTGGTTAAATAGTCCAACAAAGCTTTCATCATCAGACACAATCTCTAAAAATCCAACGATTATGGTAGACTCTAAGGAGAATATTCACTGTATTTTTTGGGATTTGAAGAATGAAAGCTATAGTTTGAGAATTAAAAGAATGGCTCAAGTAGGAAAAGATGTGTATAAATGGTTAGATATCAAAACACCTAGAGTAATTGAAGATTCCCCAATGATAAGTATTAGTGAGAAAAATCATATAATATATATAGAAACCGATAACTTTATTCTTCTTTCAGAGGATTATGGGTTAACTTATGTTGAAGACTCATTATTTGAAGAGAATAATCCTGCCCAAAATAACATTAATTCACTAGAAAATGACTTATCTAAGGATGATGATCTTAATAATAACCTAGAAAAGGATTTAAATGATGATGATAATATAGAGTCTGCCTTAAAAGAATTAAGGGAATCTTATGAAGAAATAAAGGAATTTAACAATGAGAATAGGCTAATGCTTGAAAATCTTTTATT
>CAZPZN010000155.1:2145-3617 GCA_964590735.1 uncultured Tissierella sp. | reverse complement strand
AAACAAATGATATAGATATAGAGCATATGCCATCCAGCATTGACTCTATTTCCGTTATAGTACCAAGCTCACAGGTGGATTCCAAACTTAAGAAATTATTGGAGGAGATTAGAATCTATTGTAAGCCAGATAACATTACTACTTACCCAAATATGGCTCTAGTAGCTGTTGTTGGTAGAGGAATGATTTCTACCAAGGGGATCTCAGGAAAGATATTCACTGCTTTAGCCAATGCAGGAGTAAATATTAGGATGATAACCCAAGGTTCAAGTGAGTTAAATATCATAGTAGGAATTGAGAATGAAGACTTTGATAAGGCAGTGGAAGCAATATACAGAGCTTTTAATTGATAAAACAAATTAATAAACATATATTAAAATGATATAACAAATTAAAGGGAGGAATAATAGATGAAAAAGTATAATTTAGCAGTAGCAGGTGCAACAGGTCTAGTTGGTTCTACAATCTTAAAGGTTTTAGAGGAAAGGGATTTTCCAATAGATAATATCTATTTTCTTTCATCTAAGAGATCAGCAGGAAGCAAAATCACTTTCAAGGGAAAGGAATATACTGTTGAAGAACTAACTGAAGAGTCATTTGATAAGGACATAGACTTAGCACTATTTGCAGCAGGTGGTGCTATAAGTGAAAAGTATGCACCAATAGCTGTAGAAAAGGGAGTTAAGGTAATAGATAATTCTTCCGTTTTTAGAATGCACAAGGAAGTACCTCTAATTGTTCCAGAGATAAATCCTGAAGATATAGAGTGGAGTAAGGGAATAGTAGCTAATCCAAACTGTTCAACAACTCAATCAGTAATGCCTTTAAAGCCACTTCATGATAAGTTCAAGATCAAGAGGATAGTTTATTCAACTTATCAATCAGTTTCGGGCTCAGGCCATGGTGGACTTAATGATTTAGAAGAAGGAAAGGTGGCATTTTATCCACATCAAATCCAATACAATGCTCTTCCTCATATAGACTCCTTCTTAGAGAATGGTTATACAAAGGAAGAAATTAAAATGATTGAAGAGACTAAGAAGATCCTTCATGATGATAGCATTAAAGTGACTGCAACTACTGTTAGAGTTCCAGTGAAATATGCACATAGCGTGTCTATAAATATAGAATTTGAAAAGTCCTTTGAAATGGATGAAGTATTTAAGGCTCTTGAAAACTTCCCAGGCCTAGTTGTAGAAGATGATGTTAAGAACAATGTTTATCCTATGGCGACTAATGCTGAGGGTAAGGATGAAGTTTTCGTTGGAAGAATCAGAAGGGACTTCAGTGTGGATAATGGAATAAACCTATGGTGTGTAGCAGATAACATCAGAAAAGGTGCAGCTACTAATGCAGTTCAGGTAGCAGAATTAGTTGCAAAATCACTAGAATAGGTAGATAACCTAGCTATTTCATTAGGTAAACATGCAATGTCATCCTGAGACGGGCAGTATTAACCTCACTTTCGAAGG
>CAZPZN010000155.1:0-2135 GCA_964590735.1 uncultured Tissierella sp. | reverse complement strand
CAGGTAGCAGAATTACTTGCAAAATCACTAGAATAGATTTAAATTCACAATTCACAGTTCACAATTATTTGGGGCTAGCTTTGGGGTCTAAAACGGAGATCCCTCGACTAGGCTCGGGATGACAGAATTTTCAGGTTCGGGATGACAGAAATATTAGAATGGCATAAAACTTACGAAATGACAATAGCAGAAAATAGGAGTTGAGATAAATGGTAAATATCGGCTTATTAGGCCTTGGAACAGTAGGCTCCGGCGTAGTAGAGATACTGGATAAGAAGAGAGAAGAATTAAAAGGCCTGACAGGCCATGATATAAGAGTAAAGAAGGTTCTGGTAAATGATGCTTCAAAAAAGAGGAATGTAAATGCTCAAGTAGTTTTTGACTTTGATGAAATCCTTAAGGATGAGGAAATAGACATAATAGTTGAGGTTACAGGTGATGTAGAAAAGAGCTACAAGTATATCACAGAGGGATTAAAGGCTGGAAAGCATATAGTCACTGCAAATAAAGCAGTAGTATCAAAGTACTTCGAAGAATTTTCAAACCTTGCTAATGAACAGGATCTAGCATTTTTATATGAAGCTAGTGTAGGAGGCGGCATTCCAGTACTTAAACCTCTAAAAGAGCAACTGCTCTTAAATGAAGTTTGCCAGGTTCAAGGAATCTTAAATGGAACATGTAATTATATTTTAACTAGGATGATGGATGAAGGTAAATCCTACGATGAAATTTTAAAAAGCGCACAAGACATGGGCTATGCCGAAGCTGATCCGTCTGCAGACGTTGATGGCTATGACACCATGAGAAAATTAAGAATTTTGGCTAGCTTATCCCTACAAGGTCAAATCAATGAAAATGATATATTAATGGATGGAATTGGGTCTATTAGCTCTTTCGATATAGATATTATTAAGAATATGAATTACACAGTAAAATTAATAGGAGAAGCTAGGACTCATAAAGATGGTTATACAGCCGTGGTTCAACCTACTATACTTCCTAGGGATAACTACTTTGCTAATGTAAACATGGCCTATAATTCAGTTGCCTTTAATGGTTCAGAAGTAGGAGAGCTTAAGTTTTATGGTCCAGGTGCAGGGAAACTTCCTACTGGAAATGCAGTATTAAGCGATGTATTGGATATTGTAACTGGAACATATAAAAGAAATAACCCGTTAGGCACAGCTAATTTAAAGAATTATAATGAGGAAATTAAAGGTACATATTACCTTAGGGTTTCAGATGCAGATGAAAATATATTAAGATCTTTAAGAAGAATTGCCAAGGAAATGCCATCAGCTAAAGGTCAAGTAGCAATTATCACTAACGAAATAGGATTAATAGAGCTTAAAGACTTAATAGATTCTTTAGAGCTTAAAAAGGAAACCTATTTCTTAGGAAGAATAATGGATTAGAGGTAATGAAAATGAGATATATTAGCACGAGAGATAAGAAAATTTCATTAAGAGCCAGCCAGGCTATAATACAGGGAATTTCAAAGGATGGAGGACTATTCGTTCCTGAGAATATCCCCCTAGTGAATATAGAAAAACTAAAAAATCTTAACTATAAAGATTTAGCATATGAAATAATGAAGGGATTTCTTACTGATTTTTCTGATGGAGATCTTAAAGAATGTATAGATAAGGCCTATAATGAGAAATTCGACACCCCAGAAATAGCCCCCCTAGTAGAGGTGGGTGGTAAATTTTATTTAGAACTTTATCATGGACCTACTATTGCCTTTAAGGATATGGCTCTTAGTATTTTGCCACACCTATTAGAGACTGCAATGAAGATCAATGACATTAAAGAGGAAGTAGTAATATTAACTGCAACCTCAGGAGATACAGGAAAGGCAGCCTTAGAGGGATTTGCCAATGTTCATGGGATTAAGATAGTGGTCTTCTTCCCTGAGGATGGAGTAAGTGAGATACAGAAGCTTCAAATGAAGACTCAAGAAGGGAACAATACCTTTGTAGTTGGAATCAATGGAAATTTCGATGATGCTCAAAACGGGGTCAAGAAGTTATTTAATGATGGTGAATTCGTTGAAAATCTTAAGAAAGATAACTATATCCTATCATCTGCTAATTCCATTAATATAGGAAGATTAATACCTCAGATAGTTTATT
>CAZPZN010000154.1:0-3652 GCA_964590735.1 uncultured Tissierella sp. | reverse complement strand
ATTCCCATCCTTCTTCGACCCACCTGTCAAAGACTTCAGAATTTATTTCAGTATATTTTTTATCCATGTTTAACTCTCCTTAATTTCCAAAGTAAAATTAATGTATTGAAACTTTCCAATCATGTTCTAATTAACACAAGTTTTATTGTTGCGTTCATTGCATCTATAGGTATTTACTACCTTCTCTAACACTAAGAGAGTTAAGTCTATTCTTTTTAATAAATTCCTCAACCCAAGTCTTATTCGTTTTGGAATACTCTCTTAAAGCCCAACCTATGGCTTTGTTAATAAAGAATTCTTTAGTTTCGCTATTCTCTTTAATAATTATGCCAAGCAATTCTGCATCAGTTTTTTCTTTGTATTTAAGTTGAAATAGGATTGCAATCCTAATAAGCCAGATGTTATCTTCCTTAGACCATTTTAATATATGACTATTGATTAGTTCAGGATACTTAAGGCATAAAGGGCCGATTATTCTTGTAGCTAGGGTGTCAATTGTATCCCACCATGATTTAGTAATTATCAATGTCTTTATATTTTCTATATCCTTCTCCTGTAAAGAGTTTATCAATTTGAGTAGATAATCCATAGCTAAATACTGAAACTCACGCTCTGACTTTGACCATAACATATTAACAAAATCCCAATCTATCTCTCCCTGCTTTTTGAATTCCTTCATACATTCTTTACTAAGTAATTCTCTTTTGGGTTTAGGAATTCCCAAGAAAGGAAATTGGTCTTTCATATAGGCAGCCATTTGACTAGCTTTTTCTGGATCCTTATTTTCAAGAAATACATTTATCAAATCGTTATACATAAAAACCTCCTTGTTAATAAGCTATTAGTCTTTACTTACCTATCTAATACAATTGACTTAATCACTGCAAAATATTCTCTAATATATTGTTGTACCAATATGGTAGGTGGTACCTTTGCAGGTAGGCCATAGGCCTTAGCTCCAAGTCTATTGGCCAATAATTTAGACCTAAATATATGAAAGCTATTGGTGACTAATAATACTCGGGGGCTTTCTTCATTGTCAATTGCTTCAATTATATTTAGGCTATTTCTAATATTTTCAAAGGTTGATGTTGATTTATCTTCGATTATAATTCTATTCTCCTCTATACCCTTATTTAGAAAATATATTTTCATAGCTTCAGCTTCTGATATATATTCATCCGGACCTTGTCCCCCTGAAACTATTACCTTTAGATCCGTATTATCTTTTAGGTATTCTTCTGCTACCTTTAGCCTTTCATGTAGAGCGGGTGAGGGTACATCACCATAAAGCCTAGCACCTAAAACAATCATATAATCAACATCATCAACACTTTTAATGTTTCCATTAAAAATGATCAAGCCTTCTATTAATAGGAATGAAATTAGAAATAATAATATTAATGACTTAATGATTTTGTATATTTTTTTACTCTCCATAAGGTCTCCTTTACCACTTTACAGAACGCTACCCTTAGTCTTAATCTTTGTATCATAAGCAAGCTCATAATAATTGTTATTGTTAAATTGAAATTCCTTTATGATATCTAGTCCCAATTTCCTTACATGTGCATCTAAGGATCTTGGATTAATTTTATTAATAAAAGTAATTAGAATTGGATATCTTTTTTCCATGGTACTTCTTGAAAAATCAAAGAGGCTTGGAAGTACATCACTACCCCGATAGTCTTTTTGGATTGCTATAGGACCATATTGATAGGAGTTTTCTGTGGTGAGAACCTGGCCCAAATAAGTGTTATTAGATAAGTCCTTTATCATATGCTGAAATAGTGGCCATCCGGACCAATACTCCCAAGATGCTGCCATAGCATAACCGACTATTTTTTCTCCGTCACAGGCTATAGCAAGACCATTTTCCTCTTCTATCAATCTTTTAAATTGCTCTTCTGTAAACAAGGTAGTTACAAATCCATGGGGCTTATCTTCTTCACTAATAGTAGAAATATGATACTTGCTTTGTAATTCCATGATCCTTTCAATATCTTCTAATTTTGCATTTCTATATTCCATATGTCTTATTTCCCACCTTTCTTAATTGCCCAACTTATAATTTAATTTGTTATATCAATATATCCACAGTAATTCTGGATTTCATAAACTCCTGTTTCTGTAAAATCCATTTCACCTGTTTACTTAGCATTATTGAATATATTTAGAAAACTATGTATATTTACTTGTTTATCATACTAACCTTTTGAATACCCTATTCACGAATAACATTAATAATATTATACTACTTAAATCTTCAAAAATAGGACACTTTAATAATTTATTATCTCTACTTACTCATAGACCTAAGCCCCATTTAAGAAGTTCACATCATAACCCATAACAGAAAGGTTCATTGAAATAAGATCTTTAATTAAAATATCATCTTCAACCATTAAAATTCTTGTCTCCTTCTCAATTTTATCTAGGCAAAAGTGAAGTTTCAGTGATTAGTTATATCATATTATTAAGTGGAAGTAATTTCAAATAATTTCTTAGATTTAATAAATAAGCATTGACATATATAGATAATCTATATATCCTATATGTATAGATTATCTATATATTACTAATGGAGGTTTATATGAAAGAAAATAAAAATCTATTAAGTGGCTATACTACAATGCTTATACTTAAACTTCTTGATGATAAGGATATGTATGGATACCAAATGATTGATGAGCTAGCAAAAAGATCTGATGATATCTTTTCTTTAAAGGCAGGAACTCTGTATCCATTGCTACATACATTAGAAAATGATGGGATGATAAACTCATATGAAGAAAGTGTTGATAATGGAAGAGTTAGAAAGTACTATAGTATCACTAAGAAGGGTAAAAAAATGTTCACTGAAAAAACCAATGAATGGAAGGTTAACTCATCAAAGATTAATCAGATCTTAGAAGGGGGTGCTAAATTTGTTTCAATCTAGTAAAAAGATTAGTGATTATATAAATTCTGTATGCAGTAAGATTCTTTGGAAAAAATCACATATTTATATTTCTAATGAGCTGGAAAATCATATTATTGATCAAAAAAACGCCTTTATTTCCCAAGGATTAGATGAAGATATTGCTTTAGAAAAGGCAATCCTTGAAATGGGTGACCCTATAGATGTAGGAACTGACTTAAATAGAATACATAAGCCAAAGATAGAATGGAGCATAATAGGCCTTACAGGTATAGCACTTCTTTTAGGATTAGTGATACAAATTGTTGTTACAAAGGATACTGGTTATAGTATAGGTAGGAGCCTTGTTTATTCTATCCTTGGTCTAGCTCTTATGGTAATAGCTTATCTTTCTGATTATACTATAATTGGAAAACATCCAAATAAACTATTCTTTGGCTTCTTAGCCATTGCTTTAGGTATATCTCTAATGTCACCCCATTATTATGGTCAGGTGTTTTATACAAAGTTTCTTTTGCTTTTATATCCTACTATTTTCACAGGAATAATCTATTCCATGAGAAATAATAGTTATATTGGAATAGTCATTTGTGGAGTTTTTATGGCATTTTCATATATAGTTTTATTGCCTTTTGTATCCTATTCCACATATGTATTATATTCTTTAGTATCCTTTCTACTAATTACAATTTCAATTTTGAAAGGGTGGTTTAATGTAAGTAAAATCAAAGG
>CAZPZN010000153.1:254-3687 GCA_964590735.1 uncultured Tissierella sp. | reverse complement strand
AATATGGAAATTAAAACAGCTACCAATAAAATAGGCATTATTGCAGCCTTTCCCATCGATTTAACAAAGTCTTTACCTTTTTTCATACTATAATCCCTCCATCTAATTTAAATATCAGAGGTAATTGCCTAGCAATTACTTCACACCATTGCAACGAGTTGGGTGATTAAAATACACCTCCTAGTTTTGATTAATCGGCACCCCCTATCTATAAAGGAGTGGTACATCTTCAACTCGTTTTTTGTCTATGCTTTTGAACATAGATGTATTATAATATTAGACAAAGAAAAAAAGTGTAACATATATCACACTTTTAAAATAACTGGAGGAAATTCTATGAAATTAAAAAATCATTTCCCTATTTTAAGGAAAATATCATTATTCAAGAGCTTTACTAATGAAGAATTTTATATACTATTTGATAAAATTAATTATAAGATCACCAAATACTCTAAAGATAGCTTGGTTTTTCTAGAGAAAGAGCCCTGCAATACTTTAAATATTATCTTAGACGGCCATCTTCAAATTGAAAAAACAGATGATAAGGGAAATATACTTGTAGTTACCGATTTTAAAACAGGTGATTTAGTAGGGGAGACCCTAATATTTGGGGAACCAAACCTTTATCCAATGACTACAATAAGCACTAGTGAAGTGACCATGCTATATATCCATAAAGATGCAGTCCTCTACCTATGCCAACAAAGTAATGAGTTTCTAGTTGAATTTTTAAAATTAATTTCCGGAAAAGCCATAACCCTAAGTAGAAAGCTGGATCAAATCTCCCTAAAGACCATTAGAGAAAGTATTATTGAATATATTTTGATGGAATACAGTAAAAACAAAAGTATGATAATTCCCTTAAATATGACCAAGAAAAAATGGGCCGAAAGCTTAGGAGTACAAAGACCCTCCCTTCAAAGAGAACTCCTTAGGTTAAAAGAAGAAGGCTTGATAGATTATGACTTTAAATACATATTTATAAAAGACCTTGAAGGGCTTAAAAATATTTAAGCCCTATTGCCATATCAATTGATTACTAGCTTTTGTCATTGTGCCTTTATCTAGTACTGTTCTATGGCCTTCTATTACTATCTCTACATCATAATAATCAAAAATCTGCCCATATGAATCTTCACTTGGCCCTAAAAGCTCTTCATTAGCTACATAACCTCCTAGGAACTTTAAAAAGTCCTCTCCAAGCTCTCTCATTCTTTCTTGGGGTACATCTAATTCTTCCATAGGGACCAGATAAAATTTTATTTTGTTCTCTTCAACAATTATCTCAGCATCCTCAATTTCTTGATTTGCTTCCATAAGTTGAGCACTACCAATCAAAGCTTCCTCCGATATTTCCGGTCTTTTGGCAGTACAACCAGCGCCTATTATCAAAAATATTACAGCATAAAGTATAATTTGTTTTATCTTCACAAATATCCCTCCTTGTATAAAATATTATAACCATTAAGAGGTATTTAAATCTTGTATTCTATGATTCCATTAATATAAAGCTGGAAGTTAGTATATCTATTTAAAGAATTAGTATCTCTTTTAATGAATTCCCAAGTGTGTTTATATTCACCTGATACAGCAAAAGTAGAATTATTGATGAATTCAACAAATTCCGTTGGATTATCTTCAAATCTATCTTCAAATGATTATGCATAAGACTTCCAAATTTAAATTGGGAATTATTTTGTTTAATACTACATTTAATTGTTCTATAATTCTATCAACCATATTTATTCACTCAGTAAAACTCCATAAAGAAATATTCCATGTATTTGTTTCTCCTTTAATCTTCTTGTTTGATTACATCCCTATAAGGACATCATATGTAATTAAATCAAATAATAGGAGGAATAACATGCTATACACAAAAGCAGTACTAGAATTTTTAAAGTACATGGAAATAACGGACAAATCCAAGGAATCCATCAATGGATACAAGAAGGAACTACGGTATATGAACGATTTCTTATCAACTAAATACAACAGTCCATTATATATAGAGGACATCTTACTAGAAGATATAGAGAACTATATTCTATTTAAAAAGAAAAAAGGCTTATCAGCTTCAACCAGACGCAGATCTATATATATCCTAAGAAGCTTTTATAACTATTGTGTAAAAAAGGAGATTTGCAGCAAAAACCTACCTAGCATAATAGAACCCATTAAAGTAAAGGAAAAGGAAAGAGACTTTATCCTAGAAGAAGAATTCATAGCTCTAACTAATAACATACTGCAACCAGTGGTGAAAACCATAGTTCAAACTATGTATTATACAGGAGGAAGGGTTTCAGAAATCCTAAACCTAAGGCTTGAAGATGTGGATTTAGATAGAAAAATCATCTACATTATTGAAGGTAAGGGAAATAAGGACAGAAAAATACCTATCAATCACAAACTCTATAGGATCTTGAATAATTATCTTGAAAATATAAGAGTCACAGAAGTAGAAACAAGTAAATTCTTTACTACTAAATATACAGGAAAGGTTTCAAATAGCTATGTAAATAAATGCATTCAAGATTCTTGCAATAACTTAGGGTGGAATAAGCCTATAAGCTCACATATAATGAGACACTCCTTCGCTACTAATCTACTCCACAAAGGAGCATCCCTAGTAAGCATTCAAAAACTACTGGGACATTCCAATCTATCTATAACCTCCAAATACCTACATCAAAATATGGATACATTATCCAATGCAGTAAACCTCCTATAATATATGCCCCCCTCATTGCAGTGGTGTGGTGCAATTGCTTCCGATGCTTAAATACCTCCCTATAGCAGTAACTTATATTAATACTACAGATAGAACTGGATTCGCAGTTGATGGAACATCCTATACAATAGATGCTAAAACTGTTCTTAAAGACACAAATGGTAATGTTCTTGCGATGGGTCTTGATGTAGCTGCTAAATTAAATATTGGCGACAAGGTAGAGGTAAAAGATAATGTAATTACTGTTGAAGTTACTTCAGCAGCTAAAGAATTATCAGATGCAGTAAAAGCAGCACAAACAGCATTAACAGCTCACATTACTGCAGGTGGAAAAGCAACAGATGCAGAATACATCGCAGTAGATGCTGCATTAAAGGCTGATCCACAAGTAACAGCTACTATAAAATCAACGACTACAACATTAGCGGCAGCAACTAAGGTTTTAACTGATGCAGCTAAAGCTGAAGCAGATGCTGTAGCAGAAATAAATGCGGTATCTGATAAGTTTGAAATGAGAACAGCTGTAAATAGTAATCTTGCAGATTTAGGAATTAGCTCAGCTATCACTCTTGAAGCAGCAGATTACCTATTCACTAAATTACCAGTTGGTGGATATGCAGATGCAGCAGCAATCATAGCAGAACTTGCAGCATTTGCAGCACTATAATCCTCCACCCCACCTAATGCTAAAATATTTCCAGG
>CAZPZN010000153.1:0-244 GCA_964590735.1 uncultured Tissierella sp. | reverse complement strand
CATCTCAACCAAAGAAGAACCCCAGCGGAGAAATCCCAAAGGGGTTCTCTTATGTAATTTAGTGGGAAAAAAAGGCATCTCACAGGTATTTCTACCTGTGAGATGCTTTTGTATGTCTATTACAATAACTTAATAAGTTAAGGTCGAGTAGACGGAGCCTCGCGACTCCAACCCCTCAGTCGAGTAAGCAAGGGGAATCTCACCCCAAGCTTCTCACGGAACCGGACTTGAAAGTCTCCCTTCA
>CAZPZN010000152.1:1862-3771 GCA_964590735.1 uncultured Tissierella sp. | reverse complement strand
AAATCCTTCAAACGATTTCAAGACTTTTAAACATTCCAATGGCTGAAATATATGGTGTGGCAACATTTTATTCACAGTTTTCATTTGTTCCAAAGGGTGAAAATATTATAAGCGTATGTTTAGGTACTGCATGTTATGTTAAAGGGGCTCAAGCTGTATTAGAGGAAATAGAGAGTCAACTTGGAATAAAGGCAGGATTTACAACACCTGATTTACAATTTTCTATTAATTCAACTAGATGTGTTGGAGACTGTAGTTTAGCTCCAGTTATAGTAATAAATGAAGATATATACCCTAAGGTAGCTAAGAATGACATTAAGGGTTTAATTGAAAAGTATAAGAGCGAGGTGTAGAAATTGTTAACTCTTGAGAAATTACAACAAATTAAGAAAGAACATAGACCAGTTCTTGAAGCAAGACTTAGAGAAGCGGGAAATGTTTATATACATGAAGATGGTTCCATTGTATTAAATGAGGATTATTATAAGAAGCAAGTAAGAATCGCATTGAAGAATTGTGGAATTATAAATCCAGGTAGCATCGAGGATTACATAGCAGTAGACGGATATTTAGCATTTGCTGATTTATTATTAAATAAATCTCGTGGTGATATAATTGAGGATATGAAAGCTTCAAACCTTAGAGGTAGAGGTGGAGCAGGATTCCCAACAGGTAGAAAGTGGGAGACTGCATTTAAATATGATGCAGACCAAAAGTATATGATTTGTAATGCGGATGAGGGAGACCCTGGTGCATTTATGGACAGATCCATCCTTGAAAACGATCCTCATGCAGTCCTTGAAGGAATGGCAATAGGGGGCTATGCAATTGGAGCTACTCAAGGTTTTATCTACGTTAGAGCAGAATATCCAATAGCAGTAAAGAGATTAAAGGCTGCTATAGAGCAGGCTAAAGAGCTTGGAATCCTTGGTAATAATATAATGGGGACAGGCTTTGACTTTGATATAGAATTGAGATTAGGTTCAGGAGCTTTCGTTTGTGGCGAAGGAACAGCTTTGATTGAATCAATCGAAGGTAAGAGAGGTATGCCAAGAACTAAGATAAATAGAACAGCTCATAAAGGATTATGGCAAAAACCTACTATTATAAATAACGTAGAAACATATGCAAATGTACCTGTTATATTCCAGAATGGAGTAGATTGGTTTAGAAGCATAGGAACAGAAAAGTCCCCAGGAACAAAGGTATTTGCTTTAGTTGGTAAAGTAGAAAATGCAGGACTTGTAGAAGTTCCAATGGGAATGCCACTTAGAGAAATCGTTTATGATATCGGTGGTGGAGTTCAAAATGGTAAGGCATTTAAAGCAGTTCAAACTGGTGGACCTTCAGGTGGTTGTATACCGGCTGATTTAATCGATACACCTGTAGATTTTGAATCCTTAGCTAAAATTGGATCCATTATGGGTTCAGGTGGTATGGTTGTTATGGATGAGGACACTTGTATGGTTGATATCGCTAGATTCTTCCTTGATTTTACAGTAGAAGAGTCATGTGGAAAGTGCGTTCCTTGTAGAGAAGGTACAAAGAGAATGCTTGAATTCCTTGATAAAATAATTGAAGGAAATGGTGAAGAAGGGGATTTAGATAAAATGGAAAGCCTTGCTAATACCATTAGTTCAGCTTCCCTATGTGGACTTGGACAAACTGCTTCAAATCCTGTTGTTACAACTATTCAATATTATAGAAACGAATATGAAGCTCATATAAATGATAAGAAATGTCCAGCAGGTTCATGCCAGGCTCTATTAGAATACTTTATTACAGAAAAATGTATTGGATGTGGAAAATGTGCTAAGGCTTGCCCTGTAAGCTGTATTTCAGGATCTCTTAAGGAAAGACACGTAATAGATACTGAACAATGTATTAAGTGTGGAGCATGTATGGAAGC
>CAZPZN010000152.1:0-1852 GCA_964590735.1 uncultured Tissierella sp. | reverse complement strand
GGAAGCATGTCCTCCAAAGGTGAGTGCAGTTATCAAGAGATAGAGGAGGTATTGAAAATGGCAAATATAACATTAACTATAGACGGAAATAAGATAAGCGTCCCAAGTGATACTAGCATTTTAGAGGCAGCTAAGAAAGTTGACATTGAGATACCTGCTCTTTGCTATGATCCTAATCTAGAAGTAGTAGCGGCCTGTAGACTATGTGTTGTTGAAATTGAAGGAAGTAAAAAACTTGAAACATCATGCTCTACAAGAGTAAGAGAGGGCATGGTAGTTAATACTAAAAGTGAAAAGGTAGTACAGACAAGAAAGGATATCCTACAACTTCTATTGGATAGTCATCCAAATGATTGTTTAACTTGTCAAAAGGCTGGAGAATGCTATTTACAAAAGTATGCATATGAATATGATTTAAAGTTTAGAGACCATGATGGTGCTATGAGACCTCAGCTTTTAGACACCTCAAGTCCATATATTCTAAGGGATAATGCTAAATGTATTCTATGTGGGAAATGCGTTAGAACTTGTGATCAAGTTAGCGATAGAAGAGTACTTTCATTCTCTGAAAGAGGATATGAAACAAAAATAGTAGCAGATGCAGATCAAACATTGGAAGAATCTAGTTGTGTTTCATGTAATAGATGTGTATCAGTATGTCCAGTAGGTGCATTGGTAGACAAGCGTGCAATAGGCAAGATAAGAGCTTGGGAAGGCTCATCTAAGATTGTTAACTGTAAGGCTTGTGACTATGGTTGCGAATTTGAAATAAAATCAAGAGGCAAGAAAAATGTTGCAGTAATAGCTCAGCCTCCTACAAATGGTCGTCCATTATGCTTAAAGGGAAGATTGACAACTGAATTGCGTCATTTGGATAATCCTGAAACACCATACAGAAAAATTGGCGGTAAATTTGTTAAAGCTAAGTGGGAAAAAGCATTGCTTATAGATGATTTACTAGAAAAAATTGAAAAGCTAAAAGCCCAAGATGAAAAATAAGGAGTAAGATTATGAATATTATTATAGATGGTATTCAGTATGAGGTTGAAAAAGGTACATCTGTCTTACAAGCCTGTCAAAAAGCGGGAATAAACATCCCGACTCTTTGTCATGATGAGAGGCTTAATCCTTCATCATCATGTAGATTATGTGTTGTGGAGATAGAAGGAGTAAAAAACCTTCCTACCTCCTGCAGCACTTTGGTTAAAGACAATATGATAGTACATACCAATACTGAGAAAGTCAGAAATGCAAGAAGAGAAGTCATGGACCTGCTCGTATCAAACCATCCAATGGAATGCTTAAGCTGTGACAAATCAGGTAAATGTAAGCTTCAAGATTATTCATATGAGTATGGAATAATTGATGGGACCTATAAGGGTGCTAGAAGAGAACCAAGAATTGATACATCAAATCCTTTTTATGACTATGATGCGAGAAAATGTATCCTATGTGGACTTTGTGTTAGAGTTTGCGACGAATTACAGGGAACAACAGCTATAGGCTTTGAAAATAGAGGGTTTGATACAATTGTAGCTACTCCATTTAATGAGGGCTTAATCAATTCAAAATGTGTATCCTGTGGTAACTGTGTGTCAGTTTGTCCTGTAGGAGCATTGACTCCTAAGAAACAAAACTACAGACACTGGGAGACTAAGAAGGTAAGAACAACATGCTCTTATTGTGGAGTAGGTTGTCAAATGGACTTAGTAGTTAAGGGTAATCAAGTAGTGGGTGTTGAACCTGCTAGAGATGTACCTAACAATGGTCTTCTTTGTGTAAAAGGAAAGTTTGCATATAAATTTATTAACCATCCTGATAGATTAAAGACACCATTAATTAAAAGAGATGG
>CAZPZN010000151.1:2482-3777 GCA_964590735.1 uncultured Tissierella sp. | reverse complement strand
GCCTATAGAAAGATAGTTCTTGAAGCTCCATACCATGAACTGACAAATGCAGGTCATATAACTTATGTAGAAGTAGATGGAGACCCTACTATGAACCTAGAGGGCTTTGAAAAGATAATTAGGGTTATGAAGGAATCAGGAATCGGATACGGATCAATTAATCATCCGGTTGACAGAGACCCAGTTTGTGGTTATACAGGAATTATCGGAGATACTTGTCCTCAGTGTGGTAGAGAGGCAGGAGATATAGGATTTCATAGAATTAGAAGGATAACAGGTTATTTAGTAGGAACTCTAGATAGATTTAACGATGCGAAGAAGGCGGAGGAACATGACAGAGTTAAACATTTCTCATTTGCAAACAACTAATACCATAAGAGTAGCAGGTATTCTTGAAGAATCCATAGTAGATGGACCAGGTGTAAGAATGGTGGTCTTTACCCAGGGCTGCAAACATAAATGCCCTGGTTGCCATAACCCTGAAACTCATGATTTTTCATCTGGCTATGATCTTAACATAGAGGGAATTATTAGTAGATTGAAGGAAAATCCAATGCTAAGTGGAATAACCCTAAGTGGAGGAGACCCTTTTGAACAGTCCCAAGCTTGCAGCATATTAGCTAAGAAAGTTAAAGAACTAGACTATAATGTAGTTGCTTATTCAGGCTATACCTATGAAGAGCTTGTTAAGAAGGATAAGCATTTACAACTTCTTCAATATGTTGACATACTAATAGATGGAAAGTTCGATATAGATAAGAAGGATTTAACTTTATCCTTTCGAGGCTCATCCAACCAAAGAATATTAATAAGAGATAAGGGGAAAGGTTCTTTTTGTTTCAAGGAGCAAAAGGAACCGACCACTTTGTTCCTTGCTATTTAGGAGTGATTATATGTTTAAATTAGATCCAATTATCAATATGAATGAAGAAGAAAGACTAAAATATATGCAAATTTTATTACAAGGTCAGTTGAGTTCAGAAAAGGACTCTTTGGCTAATATATCCAATGCTACGGCAATTATCAATGCTTGCATAGACAAGATCAATTGGGCTGGCTTCTATTTTCTAAAGGATGATGAACTAGTGCTTGGGCCATTCCAAGGACTACCAGCGTGTAATAGAATTGCCATAGGTAAAGGAGTCTGCGGCACAGCAGTTGCAACAAGGCAAGTCCAACTTGTAGCTGATGTCCATAAGTTTCCAGGTCACATCGCCTGTGATTCAGCATCCAACTCTGAAGTTGTGATTCCAATTATCAAGGATGATAAGGTTGTTGGAGTTTTAGACCTTGAT
>CAZPZN010000151.1:0-2472 GCA_964590735.1 uncultured Tissierella sp. | reverse complement strand
ATAGGTTTGGACAAATCCATGTAGATGCCTTAGTGAAGCTTGTAGATAAGTTAAATGAATATATAGATTGGTTAAAAATCCTAGAAAGCTAATTTCTAGGATTTGTATAATTTGATACACAACTCTTAGACTATGGCTTTGATTTCAACTATCTCTAGGATTTCCTCTACATAATCATTTAAGTCCATTTCATCTGTCTCTGCTTCACCAATTTGATTATCATATGGATCTGCCCTTAAGTATTTTTTCTCAGGGTAAAGAGGATGTTGAAAGGCCTCATTTGCTACCATTCTAAATGGATCAATATTTCCGAAATAAAAGTTCCATCCAAGATAATCCTGATTTCTTCTTGCACCACCACCAAAGGATGGGTCTGCAAATAGCCAACCATAAGGTTCAATATAGAACTGAGCCCAGTCGTGACATCCTATGTAATGAGGATTCACATAAAGTCCTGACTGCCATTTAGCTGGTATGCCGACAATTCTTAATAGGCTTATGAATAACAGTGCCTGTAGGCCACAGTCTCCTTTTAGATTATAAGCACAGTATTCTGCAATGGATTCAATGGCAATATAAGGCCTTACATAGCTATATCTAATATTAGTGGTAATATAATCATAAATTATTCTAGCTTTCTTTAATGGATTGCTTTCATCTCCAATTAATTCCTTGGCTAAGCTTACTAGGAAGGGTGAGAATTTTATATGTGGTAGTTCCTCATTAGTAGAAAATTTAGGTTGCCATTTAGTCACCTTATCATAATCCAGTTCCACATATTCCACATGATTCTCGAAATAATACTCTACCAAAAACATATTATCATTCTCAAGATTATCCTCAGATATAAGATTATTATTAGAGCTTAGATCCTCTTCAAAATAGATGGTTCTCTGAAGATGAGAAATAGGTGAAATGGCTTTATATTCATTATTTGTTCCTATAATTTCAATATTTTTAATCTGGGCTGATGCTCTTGGAATAGGAATATGTAGCTTGATTTTCTTACCCTTAATATTTTCATTCTTATTTATTTTTAGTCCTGCTTTAAGGTGAAAGTAATATGAAGTCTTACCATTTTTAATAATCTCTTTAATTGTATTTACACGAAGCTCTCCTCCAACATCTCTTGCAGGCTTTTCAATTAATCGTTCTCTTATATGATTATTGACTTTAATAATATTATTCAAGAAGCTTTTGCTTAACATTATCTGGCCTTCTATAAATATCCAATCTGCCTGACCCTCATTTATAAGACTTTTAAGCTCTTTGAATGAAAAATCTCTAACCCTAGACTTTGCAATTATTAGGGCATCATCAAGGTTATAGCTATATTGTCTTTTAAGTATTTCAAGTCGTTTAAGTTCAAATCCAAGTCTATTTTTAAGTAAGCTGGATAAATTTCTCTTAAGATAGATATTAATAAGTTTAACAGCTTTTTCAAAATGTCCTCCATAGACATATGCTTTAATATCCTCAGGTAGTCCTACCTTTAGGTAATCCATACTATTCATTTTAACACCTCCATAATAACTCATTAAAACACTGGAATACTGAATGGAACACTTAAGTTAATAGTGATTTTATAATTAAAGATGTTAGAAGTCTTATATCATTATATTAAATTTTACTAAACAATATCCCCTTAGATAAAGGATTATAAAGCTAATAGTTGAGAAATACGATTTCCCGTGATATTATAACTATAGTATCAAGAGGGGGTAAATAATGCTAAATAAACTATGGGAAATAGTAGATAATAGCAGAATCAAGGTAGAAGAAATACTTAATAATAGTGTAAAACATCCAAGCAAAGAGGCTGGATTTATCCATAAAAATTCTAATGTATCCAAATTAGATAGTCTATTTGATCTTGAATCTAATGATGACAATGAGAATAATAATTTACTCTATCATGGTGATAATATCCTATCTATGGTGGACCTACTAAATAGGGGATATGGGGGCAAGCTAGATTTAATCTACATTGATCCGCCCTACTTTACTATGTGTAATTACATAAATCGAGTAGAATTGGAACTAGAAGGAGAAAAGCAGGTAATTGAATACAAGGCTTATAGCGATATCTGGTCTAGCTTTGAGGATTATCTTGAGATGCTAACCATTAGGTTATTATTGATGAAAGACCTATTATCTAATCAAGGCAGTATTTACGTCCATGTAGACTACAGAAGCGTGCATTATCTAAAGCTTATAATGGATGAGATCTTTGGGATGGACAACTTCATTAATGAGATAATTTGGGCCTATAAGTCTGGCGGAACTTCTAATAGATATTTCTCAAGAAAGCACGACTCTATATTATTCTATTCTAAGACTAAGGAATATATATTCAATCCAGTTAAAGAGAAATCCTATAATAGGGGATTTAAGCCTTACAGGTTTAAGGGAGTAGAGGAATTTCAGGACGATTTAGGTTGGTATACCATGGTTAATTCCAAGGATGTTTGG
>CAZPZN010000150.1:0-3785 GCA_964590735.1 uncultured Tissierella sp. | reverse complement strand
ATGGTCTTCTTTACCTATGACATAAACTAAGTCTTTATTCATTAGCAATCATCCCCTTCAAATCTATTTATTTTATTTTTAAATTTTATTCCTATTCACTGCATTAGTCAATATTAATTTAAAAATAACCCTTGTAATTTAATTTGTCTTGTGTTAAACTAAAGAAGAACTTAAATTAAGAGTAAATCGTAAAACAATATATATTTCAGTACCTACTATGTAAATAGTGTATTTTCGAAATTTTGTTGTGAATTATTTCTATAGTTTAAGAAATAAAAATATCGGAGGTACACATTATGAATGGTACAGTAAAATGGTTTAACGCAGAAAAAGGATTTGGATTTATTACAGGAGAAGACGGAAAAGACGTTTTCGCTCACTTCTCACAAATTCAAAAAGACGGTTTCAAGTCTTTAGAAGAAGGTCAAGAAGTAGAATTTGATGTTGTTGAAGGTCAAAAAGGTCTTCAAGCTGAAAATATTACAGTAAAATAATCTAGACAAAGAATACCCTCGGAATAATTTCCGAGGGTTTTTTAATGTTCATTTAACTTGTAGATATGCTATAATCATTGTAATTGCATAGTAATAAAAGGAGGTATTATTTTGAAGTTAAATTATAAACGTACCATTTTACTAGGTCTAGCCTTTTTATCTATATCTTCATTTTGGCAATTATACGATAATCTTATTCCATTGATTTTACAAAACACCTTTAATCTAGGGGAAACCCTAACAGGATCTATTATGGCACTTGATAATGTATTGGCTTTGTTCTTACTACCTATATTTGGCGCTCTGTCCGACAAGGTCGACACTAGAATAGGTAAGAGAACTCCCTTTATCCTAGTGGGAACTACTCTTGCAGTAATTTTTATGATGCTAATTCCCTATGCGGATAATACCAAGAACTTTCCACTCTTTTTCATATCTTTAGGAGCAGTACTACTAGTAATGGGAACTTACAGGTCCCCCGCTGTTGCTTTGATGCCGGACTTAACACCCAAAGTCCTTAGAAGTAAAGCGAATGCTGTTATCAACCTAATGGGTGCAGTTGGTGGTATCTATACCCTATTTATGATGAGTAGACTTATACCTAAGGTTGAGAATCCAAGTTATAGCTCAATATTTATAGCTGTAGCTGTCCTTATGGTGGTTTCAGTTGCCCTCCTATTTATAACTATTAAAGAGAATAAATTGGCAAAAGAACTTCCCTTAGATGAAGAGCCATCGTCTAATGAAAAAGTTACAGATCAAAAGCTTCCAAAAGACGTTATGAGAAGTTTAATCTTTTTACTTCTATCAGTATTTCTATGGTTTACAGCTTACAATGCTATTACTACAGCTTTTTCAAGATATGCTACAAAGGTATGGAATCTTCAAGGCGGAGGTTTCGCCAATGCCCTAATGGTAGCTACAGGAGCTGCTATAGTAGCCTTTATCCCTATCGGAGCAATTTCTAGTCGGGTTGGTAGAAAGAAAACTATTATAGCTGGGATTGTCTTAATAACATTATCCTATTTCGTAGGATTCTTATTCGTAGAATATTCACCCCTTATAAATGTAGTATTTGCTTTTACTGGATTTGGCTGGGCAGCAATCAATGTAAACTCATATCCTATGGTAGTAGAGATGAGTTCAAACGCTGATCTAGGTAAGTATACAGGCTATTACTATACTTTTTCCATGGCAGCTCAGATTTTCACTCCAATACTTTCAGGTATTTTACTTGAAAATGTATCCTATAGAATATTATTTCCCTATGCAGTATTCTTCTCACTTGCATCTTTATGCACTATGATGTTCGTAAAACACGGTGATTCTAAGCCTCCAACAAAAAGAAGTATATTGGAGAACTTTGATGTAGATGATTAGTAGAACCTTCCTATCTATTCGTAATAAAAAAGACCCGAGATTATTGTTTAATATAGCATTTTAAATGCTATTAACAATCTCGGGTTCTTCTTATTCCTCTTCTTTTTCAATTATTCCAAGCTTTTCAAACATAATCTTATAACCATCTGCTCCATAGTTTAAAGACCTATTAATTCTACTTATAGTTGCAGTACTTGCTCCTGTTTCAGACTCTATTTCATTATAAGTCTTATTCTGTTTCAATAGTTTTGCAACTTCAAGTCTTTGGGCTATAGCTTGCACCTCTTTAATAGTACAAATATCTTCAAAGAAACGATAGCATTCCTCAAGGTTTTCTAATTTTAATACAGCTTCGAATAATGAGTCCGCTTGAGCACTTTTAATCCTAGAATTATACGTCATAATTACCTCCTAAAAGCAATATGCTTTTATCTTGTTTCCACTTTAGGGTATTAATAGCAAACGTTTGCCTTTTCTCGTTTAACCTTTAGGCATAAATTAGCTGGGCTTTCGCCCAGCTATAATTTAGAATAATCCTACTATTTCTCCACTTGGTAATATATCGATGTTGTTTGCAGCTGGTACTTTTGGTAATCCAGGCATTGTCATGATATCTCCAGTTAATGCTACAAGGAATCCAGCACCTCTTGAGATCTTAATGTCTCTTACTGTAATTCTGAATCCTGTAGGTCTAGCGATTAGTGTTGGATCATCAGAGAATGAATATTGAGTTTTCGCCATACAAATTGGCATCTTGTCGAAGCCTAATGCTTCTATATTCTTAATTTGCTTTTGGCAAGATTTTATAAAGTCAACTCCATCTGCTCCGTAGATTTCCTTAGCAATTTTTTCAATCTTAGCAGCTATGGACTCTTCTACATCGTAAAGTGGCTTAAAGTTAGCTTCTTTAGTTTCACAAACTTCAACTACCTTCTTAGCTAGTTCAACTCCACCGTCTCCACCTTTGCCCCAAACTTCAGCAAGTACAGCATCTGCACCTAATTCTTTACATCTTTCAAGAACGAAGTTTAATTCAGCTTCAGTATCAGTAGGGAATCTGTTAACAGCTACTACTGCAGGTACTCCAAATTTATTAACATTTTCAATATGCTTTTCAAGGTTTGAGAATCCTTTAGCTAATTGATCTAAGTTTTCAGTTCCTAATTCGTCTTTCTTAGCTCCACCGTGGTGTTTTAAAGCTCTTACTGTAGCTACGATAACAGCTGCACTTGGCTTTAAGTTTCCAAATCTAGCCTTGATATTGAAGAATTTCTCTGCCCCAAGGTCAGCACCGAAGCCTGCTTCTGTAACAGTATAATCTGCAACTTTTAATGATAACTTAGTAGCAGTTAATGAGTTACATCCGTGAGCAATGTTTGCAAATGGTCCACCGTGAATTAACGCTGGTGTATTTTCAAGAGTTTGTACAAGGTTAGGAGCTATAGCATCCTTCATAATAAGTGCTACTGCACCTTGAGCCTTAATATCTCTTGCATAAACTGGACTACCATCGAATTTGTAAGCAATAACGATATTAGCAACTCTTTCCTTTAAGTCTTCAAGGTCTTTTGCTAGACAGAAAATAGCCATGATTTCTGAAGCTACTGTGATATCAAATCCGTCTTGTCTTGGCATTCCATCAGGCTTTCCACCTAAACCAACAACAACATTTCTTAAAGCTCTATCGTTCATGTCTAGAACTCTTTTCCAAACAACTCTTCTTGGGTCAATGCCAAGTACGTTTCCTTGTTGGATATGGTTGTCAAGAAGAGCTGAGATTAGGTTGTTTGCTGTAGTAATAGCATGGAAGTCACCTGTAAAGTGTAGGTTAATATCTTCCATTGGAACTACTTGTGCATATCCACCACCAGCTGCTCCACCTTTAACACCAAAGCTTGGTCCTAATGATGG
>CAZPZN010000149.1:0-3883 GCA_964590735.1 uncultured Tissierella sp. | reverse complement strand
GGGTAGCTGTTCTTACTTTAAATGATGAATTGACTCCAAAGGAGCTTGAAAAGATTAAAGATAATATAACTGGACAGGCGTCTGATGGCTATGTCCCTAGAAATAATATGGGACCAAGAGTTATGGAAATGCTGTAAATGCACAAATTTATCATAAACCTCCTCCCATATTATTTTCATAAATAGCTATATTTCCTTTAAAATATAGCTAGGGCTTTTTAAAGCTACTAAATATTATGGAGGTTTTTATGAAAAAGAAATTAGATGAATTAACTGGTGAAGTTCTAGGTGAACTTGAGGATTCAGGTTACAGTAAATTAACAAGGGACAATTTCAGATACTTCTGGAATGGCATGATTAAGTATTTTGAAAGTAAAAATATTTATGAATTCAGTCCCGAGCTTGCGATGGAGTATCTTGAAATTAGAATCAGCAAAGAGGCCCTTAAGAAACGCAGTGTAAATTTTATTAAAAGAGCTATTTTAATTTTAGAGCACTATAACAAATACGGTGAAATCCCTTTAAGATGCTATACCCCCTTAACAAAATTGACTAATCCTCAATATATTGAAATTTTAAATTCTTATGGTAAATATCTGCTAGAAGGAGAGTATTCTAGTCGTACTATTGAAGGATATCTAAGCAACATTGTAGGTTTTATAAGGTTTTTAGAAGATAATGAATACTTAGACATGGACATGTGGTCAGCAGAGATAATGTTTAAATACATTGAAACTCTAGCAGAATTTAAAAAAGCCACCATTAAACACAAGACAGGTTCAGTAAGACTATTTTTACGATACCTATATTTAGAGGGTTTTACAAATGAGGATTTATCAAAATATATTGGTAGTGTAAGAGGAACCTATCATCAAAAGTTACCATCTTTTTGGACAAAAAATGAAGTAGAACAATTATTAAATGCAATAGATCAAAATAATCCAAATGAAAAAAGAGATTATGCTATGATTTTACTTGTAGCTAGGCTTGGGCTCAGAAGTAGTGATGTCAAAAAATTGAAATTTGAAAATTTACACTGGAGGGAAAATCAAATAGTTATTATTCAATCAAAAACCGGCGAACCTCTTACACTACCCCTTTTAAGAGATGTGGGCTGGGCAATTATCGATTATGTTCAAAATGCCAGACCACAGGTAGATAACCCTTATTTGTTTTTAAGACATCTACCACCCTATACTGAACTTTCTGAAAGGAACCATCTTTTTAAGACCATAGAAAAGTATATGATAAGAGCAAAACTCCCTATAAGTGCAAAAAAAAGAAATGGTATGCATTCTCTTAGACATTCCCTGGCAACTACTCTTATGGAAGAAAGTATATCTTTAAGTGATATATCTGGGATATTGGGTCATGCTTCATTGGATTCTACATCAGTATATCTAAATGTTGATATCAATCGACTTAGAGATTGTTCTCTTGAAGTTAATAATCTGGAGGTAGGTCAAGATGGCAAATTTTAATGACTTCACATTTATAAGTGGATTTGCAAGTGATATCGAGGCTTTTATTAAATTAAAACATGGGCTAGGTAATATATACTATAGTCCCTCAATAGTTTTAAAATCATTTGATAATTTCTGCTATGAGAACTTTAAAAACAAAGATATTTTATCTAAGGATATAGTAATGGCATGGTATAAGCTAGGTGTTGATAAACATCTAACTCCCAAAACCTTACGATTAAATATGACCCCTATAAGCCATCTGGCAAAATACCAGTGTGACAAGGGTGAAAAGGCCTATATATTTCCAACTAAAACTTTGCCTCCAGAGAAAGGATATACACCCCATATATACAGTAGAGAGGAACTTATTAGGTTCTTTAAGGTTACAGATAATTGCCATATTACTCCCCAAAATCCAAACAGACATTTAATAATGCCAGTATTTTTCAGATTATTATATTCCTGTGGTCTTAGAGTTTCGGAAGCAACTAATTTATTAACTGATAATGTTGATTTAGAAAGTGGTATACTAAAGATTATGGATTCAAAAAATGATGGTGAAAGACTTGTTCCCCTGTCAAAGGATATTCATGAAAGAATTAAAAATTATTATGACTTAGTCCATTGCAACAAGCATCATAAATACTTTTTCCCCTCTAAAACAGATGATCCTATTAAATATATGAATATTTATGGTAACTTTCGTAGATTTTTGAGAAATGCAGAAATTTCCCATGGTGGTAAAAACCATCAAATACGAATCCATGATTTTAGGCATACTTTTGCTGTTCATTGCCTTAGAAATTGGGTACTGGAAGGAAGGGATCTAAATACTTGTTATCCTTATTTAAAGGCATATATGGGTCATACATTATTTAGGTACACAGCCTATTATCTAAAGATAACAGCTGAAATATATCCAATGATAGGGGAGACTTTAGAGAAGGCTTACCCAGATATTATACCATCTTATGGAGGTGCAGAATATGAAGGCTTCTGATTTTTCTTACCATCTAACCAACTTTCTAACAACATATATGTCTGGCCAAAGAAATGCAAGTATCAATACTATCAAAAGTTATCGGGATGCATTTAAGTTATTCCTAATCTTTTGCAAAGAAGAAAAAAACATTGTACCTGAAAGATTAACACTTTCAAAAATATCACCAGAAGTCCTAAAAGAATATTATGACTGGCTTGAAAAATCTAGAGGCTGCAGTATTACTTCAAGAAACCATAGAAGGACAGCCATAAATTCATTTTTCGGGTATTTACAAATTGAAGCACCCGAGCATCTATTTTTATGCCAGAAGATACTTGCTATTCCACAAAAAAGGACCCCTAAAACAGTAGTTGGATATTTAACACCAGAAGAAATGAAATCCTTATTAGCACTTCCCAACCCTTCAATTCTATCTGAAAGAAAAGAACTTGTAATATTGACCGTATTATATGATACAGGAGCGAGGGTTAGTGAACTATGTAATCTTAAGATTAGAGATATTCGCCTTGAATCACCTTCAATTATCACTCTAACTGGAAAGGGAGAAAAAACAAGACATGTTCCAATAATGAAAAATACAGTTTTATTATTAAAACAATATCTATCAGACTTAGGATATGTGGATACAAAGAATGTAAATATACCCTTATTCATAAATTGCCACCATGCCCCATATACAAGAAAGGGGATTTCGTATATTATTAAAAAATATGAAAATCGTGCTATTGAATCCTCAATACATCTTTCAGATTTTAAAATTACCCCACATATTTTCAGGCATTCAAAGGCAATGCACCTGTATCAGGCAGGAATTGATCTGATTTATATTAGGGATATATTAGGGCATGTTGATATTTCTACAACAGAGATTTATGCCAAAATTGATACAGAGCGAAAGCGAGACGCCCTTGAAAAAGCATATCCCGAAATTACTGCATCCACACTTTCAGATTGGAATGATGATAGTGATTTGATGGAAAAGTTATCAAAATTAGTTTAATTCTATTTTTAAATATGGGACGAAGTTTATGGAAGGTATGTGCATTTACAGCATTTCTATATCACTTTGTCCCATATTATTTCTAGGGACATAGCCATCAGACGCCTGTCCAGTTACATCATCCTTAATCTTTTGAAGTTCCTGGCTGTTTAAATCATCATTTAAGGTTAGGACTGCCACACCCATTAGTTCATCTCCTACCATTTCAACTGAGAATTCATATTTCTCCACCTTACCATTTACACTATCCTTCCCATCATAATAGTGCATAAGACCCCTATGGATTTCATCAGGCAGTTTATCTCTTTCTATAGCATCAAGTATCTCATCAATATATTCAACTATTTCATAGTTTCCTAGTTCTAAAGGTTCATTTAGTGTTTCTCTGTAACCATATTCATTATCAATTTCATAG
>CAZPZN010000148.1:0-3910 GCA_964590735.1 uncultured Tissierella sp. | reverse complement strand
TTGGCTTGAATTTCACCTTTTATCTTTCCTATTTCCTGGCCACTAGATAGGGCATCTCCTTCATCCCTTATGGAGTCGTTTATATTTGCTTCTCTATATGACTCGTTGTATGATTCTTCATAGTTTCTTAAGAATCCAGATAAGAAGCCATCCTTATACTCTTCAGAATCATTGTTTAATGAATACTCTGTAGTAATCACTCTATCTGAAGGTAGATTTCTCGTGAAATCTCTATCTTCTTTCTCATAAAAATCTTTATATCCGTAAGCAGAACCCATTAGTTCCCCTATAGTCTCACCATCTTCTATACCTTGAGCAAAGGTTACTCTATATGGTTCAAATTGTGCCTTATCATAGGATAAAATATATTCATCCTTAAATGCAAGTTTAAAAGCATCTATAAAAAACTCTCTGTAATCTGAATCTTGAGTACTTAAATCAAACATGGACCTGATTTCCCTATCACTTGGAAGGGCTTTTTCCCAATTGGATTTTACCCCATTTTGAAAGTCTCTTGCTCCATAAATATTACCCAAAGCCTTTCCCAGCTCTGTCGGGTAATCATATACAGTGACTTCTCTAAGTCCTTCTTCAAAACCTTCAAAAAAACCTTTCTCAAAATCCTTTAAATCGAAACCTTCTATACCATCCATTATATCTTCAAACTCTTTTTCCCTAATAAACTTTAAATAAGCCTTTTCAGAATCTCCATCAGCACCAGAATAATTTGCTGATTCCGAAAGCCCTGCATCATATCCTGCTTGATAGCTGGGATTATCATCATCTGCAGCAAAGGCTAGACCTGTGGACAATATAAATAGTAAGGCTAAACTAAGTGCAAGTAATCTATTTAACTTCATCATCTTCACCCCTACCTTCTGACTAATACAAGAACTCTTCCTACAGTCAATACATCTCCTGAAGTTAAGCTATTGTTTTTCATAATTTCATTCTTATATGCTATAGTTCCATAGACCTTTCTCGAAATACTAGTTACTGTATCACCTGCTTCTACCTTATAGAAGAAATTAGCCGGTGCTTCATTTGCAGCTTTATCTTCACTTACAGGATAGAAGGCTTCAAGCTTGTCTATTAAGAAGACACCAAAGTCATCTCTATCATATGGTAGTTCAAAGTAAAGATGAGTAAGTTTTAGTGGATATAGGCTTAAGTCCTGTGGTGGAGCGACTTCTAGGTTTGACCACCCAAGCCATGATATACCTTCTGTAATAACTACAGGATCAAGATCTTCTCCTCCTTGAGTCCTAAAAATCATACCCAGAGTTCCAGGTGAATAACCAAAGGCATTTACCCACATGCTTATGGCATCAGCCGGATGTTTAAATTCCATGTTATATCCCGTTAAATCTATATAAGCCCTATTCTCCTTCTCATCGAGAGCCAACATATCATATTCAAATCTAAGTGAATATTTACCTGACTTCTTAATAGTGGATGGACTTACGTTACCTTTAATCATATCGTTTGACGGTATAAAGTTATATCTTCTATCCTCGAAGTCGGACAACAAATATACCTTAGTATAGTCACTATCATCTATTTCAGTTGAGCCGGAAGTAGTAGTTCCTCCTCCAGTACCTTCTGAGCCTTCAGAAGGTGCATTAGGGTCGGAATAGCCATCAAAAGCCCCAAATAAAGAACCTTCTCCAGAGTTATCAGCAACATCTACATATATAACTTCCGTATCAGTTTCAACAAGACCATCCAAGCTATATACTTTGAGGCTCATATTTCCTCCAAGGTCAGTATTGTTTCCTCTATCCATGGATAATGTATCAACAATTATTCTTCTAGGGCTGGTCTCAATTGATTTTACAGCATTTACGATGCCATCATAATTACCATTAAAGGGGATACCAATACCCATTTGTTTAACTTCTATTTCACCGATCATTTCAATACCCGGTTGACTAAAATTTAAATCTGATATCATTATTCCTTCTTCACTCAATAAATCATTTAAAAGATAAATTATCTGTGCCTGATCAAGAGTCGGAAAGTAATGGGCCAGAACTTCATTTCTCTCCCTATGTAACACTTCCCATTCCTTCTTTATATTGTCTTCCTTCTTCAAAGTATTGTTCATATCCATAATCTTGTTATCTAGTTCAAGCTTCTCAGCTTCCAAGCTAGTAATCTTTTCAGCTTGAGGAGTGAGAATAAATTTATTTGATCCCCAGATGATTAGAACAATGCCAAGGATTGTTAATAAAGTCTTTTCACTTTTAGTTAGTGGCCTCATCTTGGAATTCTTCTTCTTCAACACTTTCGTCTCCATCAATACTCACATCCTTTAGGGTCAAATTTAGTGCAAAATTATAATAATCTTCAATACTATTTATACTTGAAATGAAAATTGATTCGCTTTCCTCCATAATCTCAAGACCTTTTACAAACTCAGCTATAGAATATGTATCTCTAGCTATACCACTAATCTGAATATCTCTTTCATAGATACTAATATTGGATAAGAATAAATCTCTAGGCATTTTTGACCTTATCTGCTTTAGAAGATCTTCCCCAATAACATCCTTTGCCTCAATAGACTGGTCCAGTTGGATTATTTTATTCACTTCATCTCTAAAGGTACTTACCTCGGTTTCTAGAGCTTTAATCTCCTCAACCTTTTTTACAGTTACAGGATTTTCTGCTACCTCTTTTCTCTCAACTATATCTGCATTTAGATTACCTATTTTAAATTGATTAGACACGCTATAGCCTAGGATACCAACAAAAGATAAAATCAAAAGACCATATAATAAATGAATCTTTTGAAACTTAAATTCCCTTTTTTCTATATAGGATTCAAAAAAGTTTAAGTCCCTCATGAACTACACCTCACTTAATCGGATTAAGCCACCAATTGCATTGGCATACTTTGATAATTGGCTATTGAATTTAACTTTATCAAGGGACTCTAGTTTTACACATGGGATGCTAAAGAAATTGGAAATATGCTTATCAATCCCTTCAATTTCAGCAAGTAAGCCATGAATGACTATTAAACTTATTTCATTACCAAGGTTCCTTGTCTTAAAATATCTAAAAACCATTTCAACCCTATTTAAACATTCATCTAAGCCTTCTTTAGTAATTTCTAAAAACTTATAGTTATCAGATATAGGAGGTAAATCATCATCAAGATCCTTTATGTCCATAAGTGTGTTAAATACCTCTTTTCCCGAAAGTTCATCATTATTTCTCATATGTAAATCTACTAAGTATTTAACCCCTTGCTCAATTACCCTTGAAACCTTTATGATTCCTTTGTGAGTAATAGTAAGACTAGTGTTCTCATAGCCTAGTTCTATACATGCTATAGGGTTCTCTGTTGGATAGTAGTTATTTATCTTTTCTCCAGCGAATATTAGCTTATTAATAGCATTTCCCTGATAATCAAGAACAGCCGGTCTTAGGCCTATGTTTCTAATAAGATTTAAATGGGTCTCCACTAGGACCTTGGGAACTCCTATTAATAGAATACTTAACTTCTCAATTCCATCCTCTACAATGGAGCCTAGAATAATGAAGTTTACTATATATTCCTGAGGGTTTATGGGAATATAGTCCTCTAATTGATATTGTAAAATGGACCTAATCTGTTCTTCATCAACCTTAGGCATAGTAATCTCCCTCATAATGACATTAGTGGAGTTTATTACACCATTAACATCAGCTTGGGCTATTTTATTCTCCTTAAGAGAGTTTCTTAATAGATATGCAAGTTGGTCCATATCCTGAATTTCGCCATTTTCGTACAAGCCTTCAGGAAGGTCTAAGGAGAATTGCTTGCTCACTACAATACCTTTTTTAGTGTACTTTCCTTCAACTATTTTTATTTCATCTTGAGCAAAATCAATGGATACTGTACTTTTGTTATTAAAAATCC
>CAZPZN010000147.1:0-3920 GCA_964590735.1 uncultured Tissierella sp. | reverse complement strand
AAATTATTATCACTTATATTAGGATTAGTATTAGTACTTGCAGCATGTGGAAATAGTGGAACTGCAGAAGAAACACCAGCACAAGGTCAAGTAGATGAGAATAAGGATTTAATAGTTGGAGTTGCAGCAGGCCCTTATGGTGATTTATTTGCATTAGCTGTACAACCGGGCTTAGAAGCAAGAGGATACAATGTTGAAATTAGAGAGTTTTCAGATTATGTACAGCCAAACCTTGCATTAAATAATGGTGAAATTCAAATAAATCTATTTCAACATTTAACCTATCTAAATAACTTTAAAGAAGAGCATAACTTGGATATATCACCAGTAGCATTTGTACCAACTGCAGGAGCTGGAATATTCTCTAAGACTATTACTTCACTAGACTCTATTCCTGAAGGAACTCAAGTTGCTATTTCAAATGACATTACAAATCAAGCAAGGGCACTACGTATATTACAAGCAGCAGGGTTAATTAAATTAGATCCAAATGCAGATACAAGTGCTGCTACTCCAGAGGATATAAGTGAAAATCCACTTAATCTTGAAATAGTACCAATCGAAGCTCCACAAACACCAAGAGCAATAGACAGCGCAGGTCTATCAGTAGTCAATGGAAACTATGCCATAGGTGCAGGCCTAGACTTATCAACTGCAATCTACACTGAACAACTAGAAGCAGATTTAAAGAACGTAATAGCAATAAGAACTGAAGATCTAGACAAGCAATTAGGGAAAGACTTATTGGAAATAGTAAAGTCTGATGAATATAAAGCAGTACTAGAAGATGAAGAGTATATATTCTATACTTTCCAAGAGCCAGATTATCAGATATATGATTAGGATGTGATTTAAAATGATAAAGGTTGAGAATATTTCTGTAGTATATAAGAATAAAAAGACCATAGTTAATGCTGTAAAGGATGTAAGTTTTCAGGTTAATAAGGGTGAAATATTTGGAATAGTAGGGTCCAGTGGTGCTGGAAAGTCTAGTTTGATTCGAACACTTAACCGTCTGGAGCTTCCAAGCTCTGGACGTATATTGATAGATGATGTTGATATAAATAAGCTTTCACCTGCAGACCTTAGAACCTTTAGATTTCAAATCGGCATGATCTTTCAAGGATTTAACTTAGCTTCCTCTAAGACTGTATATGATAATATAGCCTTTGTATTGAGAGCAGCAGGAAAATCCAAGGAAGAAACCAAGAAAAGGGTATTTGAACTATTGGATTTAGTTGGCCTTAGGGATAAGGCTAATGAATATCCATCCCGCTTAAGTGGTGGCCAGAAGCAAAGGGTTGGAATAGCCAGGGCATTGGCCAATAACGCAAGGGTACTCCTTTGTGATGAGGCTACAAGCGCATTAGACCCACAAACAACATCTTCAATATTAGATTTATTAAAGGAATTAAATAAGAAATTTGGTCTAACCATAATACTAATAACCCATGAACTAGATGTAGTAAAGCAAATATGTGATAGGGTGGCTATTATGAGTGATGGAGACCTGGTTGAAGTTGGAACTACCTATGATATATTTAGCAATCCTAAGAAGGACTTTTCAAGAAGCTTTATAGAGCATGAACAGGAGTTGATTTTACCAGAATCTATTTTAGAAACCATAGAGGGAAAATTAATAAGATTACAATATGCTAACCATAATGCAACAGAACCTATCCTCCATAGGGTAGCCAATAAAAACAATATTGAAACAAATATTATCCATGGAAAGATTGAGTATATTAATGAATTGGCTTTGGGAATTCTATTTGTGGAACTGCAAGGGGAAGAGTCCAATATAGAATCTGCAATTAAAGATCTACAAGAATTAGACGTAGCTTTGGAGGTGATTAAATGAAGTTAGACTTAAGCTTTGAGCAAATAATTGAATTAATAAGAAAAGCATCTATTGAGACTATCTTTATGGTCGGTTGGGCCTTGATTTTTTCCATTTTATTTGGTGTGCTTTTAGGCTTGTTTTTATATGTTACTTCATCGGAATATTTTTATAAAAATACATTTGTAAATCGTGCTGTTGGCTTTATAGTTAATGCTATTAGGTCTATACCATTCTTGATTCTTTTAGTTACCTTGTTACCACTAGGCCAAATCTTTGTAAAGACCACAATTGGACCTAAAGCTGTAATATTTCCCTTGGCCGTTGCTGCAATTGCCTTCTATGCAAGACTTGCTGAAAATGCATTTAGTGAAGTGGATAAGGGGGTAATTGAAGCATCTGTAGCAAGTGGTGCAAAACCATCCCATATTATCCTAGGGATTCTCTTTCCCGAAGCCTTACCTCAATTAGTAAGACACCTTACTGTAACCACCATATCCCTTATAAGCTACAGTGCCATGGCTGGAATCGTTGGTGGGGGTGGAATAGGAGACTTATCCATTAGATATGGATATCAAAGATATAGTATCGATATATTGGTAATCTGTATAATCTTATTAATAGCCATTGTTCAGATAGTACAGTGGATTGGTGATATAATTGCAAATTCAATGACAAGAAGGTAGAGATAAAATGAAGGAATTAAAGAAAATAATAGAAGATCCAGATAGATTAAAATTTGCCGGTGATTTTGATAATAAGTATTTAAGCGATGGACTTGAGCATATCTATGGAAAAGGCGATGCTTTGGTATTTCCAATATCAACCAAAGAGGTCAGTGAAATTCTAAGATATGCAAATGATAATAATATTTTAATAACTCCACGTGGTGCTGGAACCAATCTGGTAGGTGCTACTATTCCTCAATCGGGAATAATCCTAGATTTAAGTTTAATGAATAATATTATAGAGCTTGATAAAGAGACCCTTACCATTACTGTAGAGCCGGGAATTATGCTTTCAAAACTACAAAAATATGTTGAAGACCAGGGGCTCTTTTATCCTCCAGATCCAGGTGAAAAGGAATCCACTATTGGAGGAAATATTATAACTAATGCTGGTGGGATGAGAGCTGTTAAATATGGAGTAACCAGGGATTATGTCCAAGAGTTAGAGGTAGTTCTAGCTGATGGAAGAGTTATAACCCTTGGTAGCAAGAATATTAAGGATAGCTCAGGCTTATCTTTAAAGCATTTGTTTATAGGTTCTGAGGGAACCCTTGGAATTGTAACTAGATGTACTCTAAAACTAATACCTCTACCTAAATATAAGAGAAGTGTTATAATAGGTTTTAATAGTATGAATCAAGCCATAAATGCAGTCCATGACACTATAATGGATGCCACCAACCCAACGGCAATAGAATTTGTTCAAAGAAGTGTAATCAAGCTGGGAGAGGAATATACTGGCGTTAAATATCCTTTTCCAGAATCTAAGGCATATTTAATTTTGACATATGATGGTGATTCGTTAGAAAGTTTGGAACATAATATTAACAAGTCAAGAATAGTAGCAGATAGGAATAAGGCCCTTGGATTTAAATCCCTAGAGGACCCTAAGGAAGAAAAGGAAATCTGGGATGTTAGGGGTTGTCTCTTAAATGCAGTAGAGGCTAAGAGTCAGTCTGAACCCTTGGATATAGTAGTCCCAATAAATAAAATTACTCACTTTGTTGAATACGTTCAAGAATTGGAAGCAGAATCTGGTGTCAAGATGATAGCCTTTGGTCATGCAGGAGATGGGAATGTTCATCTTTGTGTACTGCGTGAGGACAGAGATGAAGAAAAATGGCAAGAGGACTTAGACCTTGTCTTAAGTAAGATATATCATAAGAGCTACTCCTTAGGAGGATTGCCGTCAGGAGAACATGGTATAGGTATATATAAGAAGAAATATTTCAAATCAGTAACTCATGACGACAATATAAGACTAATGCAGGAAATAAAATCAGTATTTGATCCTAAGGGGATATTGAATGCTGGGAAGGTATTTGATTGATGAAGTGAAACTGCTATGGAAT
>CAZPZN010000146.1:2997-3970 GCA_964590735.1 uncultured Tissierella sp. | reverse complement strand
CTGGTCTTATTCGTGATTCACAGGGAAGAAAGATGAGCAAGTCCCTTGGGAATGGAATTGATCCATTAGAGATTATAGATGAATTTGGTGCAGATGCCCTTAGATTTACTCTCTTAACAGGTAATAGCCCAGGTAATGACATGAGATTTTATACTGAACGAGTTGAAGCTAATAGAAACTTCGCAAATAAACTATGGAATGCAACTAGATTTGTTCTTATGAATCTTCAGGAAGATATTGATTTTGATCATATTAATCTTGAATCCTTAGAGGAAGAAGATAAATGGATAGTATCCAAGCTTAATAAGACTATAAAAGAAGTCTCAGACAATCTAGAAAAATATGAGCTAGGAATGGGTGCTCAGAGAGTTTATGATTTCATTTGGGACGAATATTGTGACTGGTATATAGAAATGGTTAAGTCCAGACTTTATGGTAGCGATGAAAAGAGTAGAGCAACGGCCCAAAAGGTACTTGTATATGTTTTAAGAGACATATTAAAGCTACTCCATCCATTTATGCCATTTATTACTGAGGAAATCTGGCAGCACCTTCCTGATAGCAAAGAGGCTCTAATTGTAACATCCTGGCCAAAATATAAGAGTGAATTAGAATTCCAGGATTCAGAGTCTTCCATTGAATATATAAAGACAGCTATCAAACACATTAGAAATGCAAGAGCAGAGATGAATATAGCTCCATCAAGGAAGGCAACGACTATCTTTGTAACTTCTGATGATGTTACAAAATCCTATCTAGAAAATGGTAAGAGATACTTCATAAATCTAGCAAGTGCAGAATCTATTGAAATCCATGACAATAAGGATAGCTTAGGTGAGGATAATATTTCTGTAGTTCTTCATAAAGCTGAAGCCTTCCTGCCACTTAAGGAGTTAATAGACTTTGATAAAGAGATTGAAAGACTAGAGAAGGATAAGGAAAAATTAGAAGGTGAGATAAAAAGAGTTGTTGG
>CAZPZN010000146.1:0-2987 GCA_964590735.1 uncultured Tissierella sp. | reverse complement strand
AGCTATCAAACCAAGGTTTTGTAGCTAAGGCACCTGAAAAGGTTGTTGCTGAAGAAAGAGAGAAACAAAGAAAATATGAGGAAATGCTTGATAAAGTTCTTGAAAGACTTGAGAGCATAAAGAACATCAAATAGGAGGCATATGATGAATTATCAAGAAGCACTTGCTTATATTAATGATAAAGATAAATATGGTTCCAGATTAGGCCTTGAATCCATTTCAAGGCTTATGGAACTATTGGGTAATCCCCAAGAGGGACTAAAATATTTACATGTGGCAGGAACTAACGGGAAGGGGTCTGTTTCCTCCTATTTGGCAAATTGTCTAAAGACTGCTGGATATAAGACAGGATTATATACTTCACCATATCTTGAAAGATTTAATGAAAGAATGCAGATCAATGGCCAGGATATTCCTGATGAAAGTCTAGCCCAAATTACAGATAAAGTAAGGGATGCTGCTAGTAAAATGGTAGAAGAAGGTATGCTGCATCCAACTACCTTTGAAATAGTTACAGCTATTTGCTTTGTGTATTTCCAACAAGAAAAATGTGATTATGTAGTTTTAGAAGTTGGATTAGGTGGAAGGTATGATTCTACAAATGTGATAGAGAGACCTCTTGCATCTATTATTACAACTCTAGATTATGATCATACTGAAGTTCTTGGAAACACCTTAGGAGAGATAGCCTATCAAAAGGGTGGAATTATTAAGAAAAACGGCATCACAATATCTTACCCTCAAGAAGAAGAAGCTATCAAGGTATTAAAGGACATAACATCAGAGATGGAAGGGGAATTTTATTTAGATCCTGTTGAGACCATCAAAATTATATCCCAAACTGAATATGGTAGTAGTTTTGACTTCTTATTTGAAGATGAAAAGTTTGAAGATGTTAAAATAACCATGCTTGGAGAATACCAGATATATAATGCATCCTTAGCAATTACTACGCTTCTTTTATTACGCAAAAAAGGGCTAATAAAAATAACAAATGAAGACCTTTACAAGGGGCTTATTGACACTAAATGGAAGGGAAGACTAGAGGTATTAAATAGAAAACCTACCTTCCTTATAGATGGAGCCCATAATACCCAAGGAATAACATTTTTATCTAGAGCTTTAAAATTGTTTAAGTATAATAAATTAATCCTTGGTGTAGGAATCCTTAAGGATAAGGATTATAGCCATATGGTAGACCTTTTAGGGCCTTTAGCTGATGTAGTTGTAGTTACAGAGGTAAGAATGCCTAGAAAGCTTGATGCAGAGATTCTAGCAGATGAATTTAAGGACCATGTATCAGAAATATATGTAGAGAAGGATATTAAGAAGGCTATTGAGAAGACTATTGAATTAGCAGGAGAAGACGACCTAATAGTCTTTGGTGGCTCTTTATATCTTATTGGAGAAGTAAGGACAATTTTTAACCTTCTGTAGTAAAACTACAGAAGGTTTTTTTCACCCTATTAATCTTTATAGCATAGATTGATAATGGGGGTGATTTGGTGGTTCCTAGAAGAATTTTAACGGGAAATATTGGAGATGACACTATAAGTATTATTGATTTAAACAATTTGGATAATTGCAAAAAAATTTTCTTGTCAAAGAATAGACATAAGCGACTTGGTCCATGGGACTTGGTTATGAAAAACAATAAAGACCTATATATACTAAATTCTTTTGATGAATCATTAATGACCCTAAATTTAGAGTCTTTTAAAACCACATATTTAAAAAAACTTGGAAGGTCTCCAATTTGCATAAGAAGATATAATTCAATGATTTATATTTTAAATTGTGATTCTAATTCATTATCTATACTAAATGAGGATGACTTAATGGTTCTTGAGGAAATACCCTTAAATGAAAAACCATCGGATATACAGATAGATGAATTTACGTCTCAAGCCTATATTGTAAGCACTAATGGATGTTCTATTTCTAGATTGAATCTAAAGGATAATTCTCTTAATACCTTTCACATTGAAGCACAGCCCTTTAAGTTATACTTTGAAGATTCCAAGCTATATGTTCTTTCCTATGTAAACAATGGACTTACTAATTATAGTTCTATATCCATCTATGATTCAGAAAATAAGATGATAAATGACTATAAAATTAAAGGAAATTACATGGATTTAGTATTGTATGATGAGTTATTGCTTTTGACTAATCCAGAAGACGGATATCTATACGAATTCTCTATCATAAAAAAGAAGCTACAGAGGAGAATATCTTTAGGTGGTATGCCAAGTAAGCTTATAAGAAATGATTCATTATTGTATATAAGTGATATGATAAATGATCTAGTTTTTGTTGTTGATATCATAAATAACCAGATAATAAAAAGGATTAATGTAGGCAAGGAACCTCAAGGCTTCTTGTTACTCTAATCCTTTATATAACTATTTTATAAGGAGTTCTAGTATATTTTGATAAATAGATTGTGTATTTTCCTTCCAAATATTAGTGATTTTTTCCCCTTGGTCTTCAGTAGCCACATCTATATATAGGCTAAATAAGGTTTCGTCATTTTCGACAAGCTTTAAGTTCACAACATATTGATTATTTTCTTTTTGGTAATAGTCTCCAATAACCTGTGTTTCTTTCACTTTACTTTTTTGAATATTATTAAAGTCAATATCAAGTTCCTGAATGATTCTTTCAGGAATTTTACCTTTGAATAACTCTAACATTTCTTCTCCTTTTTGGAGGAGTTGAAATTTCGTGCTTAAATTATCTGATTTAATTAGTTCACCCTCATTAAGCTCAATCAAATATTGTTGAAGTGCAAAGTAATTCATATAGCTTTTTTGAAGTATAAGTTCAGAGAGTTGACTATTATTTAAGGGCTCTGGAATATTCTTTATTATATATAGAATTATTAGTTTACTTTGTGCTACCTCTTCAGTATTGTATGATAGCATAAAAATCACCTCTTTATGGAATATATCTAATTATACCATAAAAAAAAAGAAGTGGATATC
>CAZPZN010000145.1:0-3995 GCA_964590735.1 uncultured Tissierella sp. | reverse complement strand
ATATTAATCAAGATAGATAAAATCGTTGATTTCTCCTTCGTATATGAAAAAATTAGAGGAAACAGTGCCTGGAGATTAACTTAATAACTTATCAAATATTCTGAAAATAGGGTACAATTTGGACTTGCTAATTTGATTGGCATGTCCATTTTTAGTCTCAAAAGATAAATTTTGTAATCATTTCTGAAGGGTTTAATTATATTCGTAGCTATTTTATTGTTTATTTTGTCATAATATTGCAAACGTTTACAGCATTTGATATTATTGTTAGAGGGGTGTTTTTCTTGGGAAGAAAGCCTAGATTTGAATTTCCTGGAGGTATATATCATCTGATTCAAAGGGGAAATAATAGAGAATATATTTTTAATAAGGCTGAGGAGAAAGAATATATTTTAGAACTTATTAAAGAATATAGGGATATTATGGGATTCGAGCTATTTGGTTATGTAATAATGAGTAATCATTATCATCTAATTATACGGATTTCACAAGCTCCTTTAAAGGACATTATGCACCGCATAAATAATAAGTTCAGCAGATATTTTAATATTAAGTACAAGCGTACAGGCCATGTATTTGAGAATAGGTACAAGGGGATACTGGTCATAGAAGATAGATACCTTCTATCCTTATTAAGATATATTCATCAAAATCCTGTTGCAGCAAAGATGTGTAGTAGGGTTGAAGATTATACCTGGAGTAGTGATAAATATTATAGGGCTAATAATAGTAATGATATGGTGGATATTGATTTTATTTTAGATATATTTTCTCCTATTAGATCCAAAGCATTAGGAGCTTATGTCGAATTTATGTCTGAGGAAAAAAGAGAGGACATGAATTTCTTCGAAAATTGTGAGGTTATAGGAAATGTAAATACATATGAACTTGATAAATATTTGAGAGCTGATAAAAAGAGTTTGGATGAAATATTAGGAGATATTGTAAAGGATGAAAAGATGTATAAGGAGATAAAACTTGGGGCAAGAAAAAGATATTTAAGCGAATACAAGAAGGAATTTGTTAATGCTGCATTGCAAGCAAATTATACTATGAAGGAGATTGGTAGGAGTATCTCCATAAGTGATGCTGCTGTTTTCAAAATTATCAATACTTGATTAAAAATGGGAGGGAAAGCTATGGCTTCTATTGTAAAGAGTTTTGGAATACTAGGTGTTGAAGGGTATTTAGTAGATGTTGAAGTAAAGGAAATTGCTGGACAACCTATGATTTCAATAGTTGGCCTTGGTGATACTGCCATAAAGGAAGCTAGGGAAAGGGTACAGGCTGCAATTAATGACAGTAATTACACATTTCCACATAAGAAGATTGTAATTAATCTAGCTCCTAGCGATTTGAAAAAAAGTGGTTCCCATTATGATCTGCCCATTGCCCTAGGGCTATTAATTGAAACTGAGCAATGTATATTATCTAGAAAAGAGGATTTTGCGTATATTGGTGAGTTATCGCTTAATGCCAGGCTTAGGGGTTGCAGTGGTGTTTTACCTATGATTATAGCTGCTAAGGAAGCAGGTGTTGAGAATATTATTGTGCCATTGGATAATGTGACAGAAGCTTCTCTAGTATCTGGAGTCAATATATTTGGATTCAATACTCTTACTGAAGTCGTGGAATTTCTAGAAAACAGAAGGGAGTACTACCCTGAAGAGAAAAAACATATTGAACAGGATGAAGATAAATACAAGCTTGACTTCAAAGATGTTAAGGGTCAGGATGCTTTGATTGAATATCTTGTAGTAGCGGCTGCAGGAGGTCATAATATGATTATGATAGGTGCTCCTGGATGCGGAAAGTCTATGATTGCCAAGCGCATACCAACTATTTTACCACGTATGACAGATGAAGAAGCTCTTGAGGTTACAAAGATATATAGTGTAGCAGGCGTATTGAAGGAAAAATCAGGATTAATTCTTGATAGGCCATTTCGATTTCCTCATCATAATGCTTCAACTAACTCACTAATAGGTGGTGGAACCAATGCTACACCTGGTGAAATATCCTTAGCCCATAATGGAGTTTTGTTTTTAGATGAGGTTGCTGAGTTCAATAAAAAGACTCTGGATGCATTAAGGCAGCCTTTGGAGGACCAGATGGTAACAGTTTCTCGAGTGAAGCATACTAATACTTTCCCAGCGAGTTTTATGCTGGTAGCTGCGATGAACCCTTGCCCATGTGGATATTATGGAAATGACAGGTGTCAATGTACAGATTATGAGGTTTTAAAGTACAGGGAGAAGATTTCAGGTCCAATTATGGACAGAATGGATATACAGAAGTATGTCAGGGCTGTTGATTTTATGTCTCTCTCAAATCAATCACTAGGCAAGTCTTCAAAGGAGCTTAGAGAGAGGGTGGAATTTACTAGAAAAGTTCAGAATAAGAGATTTGAGAATGTTCCAAAGGTAAATTGTAATGCTCAGATGAACAATGCATTAATTAAAGAATATTGTCAACTAGAGGCAGAGGGCCAAAAATTGCTTAATATGGCATTTGACCGTTTCGATTTGAGCGCAAGAACATATTATAAATTCCTTAAGGTTGCACGAACTTTTGCTGATATGGAAGCTGCTGAAAAAATCAGAAAGAAGGATATAGCTGCAGCTGTTATGTCTAGGGATTTGGATAAGGATAAAAATATTATGTCTGTGCTATAGGAGGAAATAATGGAGTACTGGATATGGTTAAGGTTAATTAAAGGATTAGGTCCAATTCTTGATAAAAGACTCTTAAAATATTTTGGGAACCCTGAGTCAATATATAGTGCAGAAAAAGTCGATCTTATAAAAGTAGATGGTATAGGTGCAGCTTTGGCTAATTCCATAATATCTTCACGTTCACTAGACAAGTCATATAACATATTAGAGGAATGTCAGAAGAAGAATATTAAGATACTTACATATTTTGATCCTTTATATCCTAGTATTGCCAAGGAATATGCAGAAGCTCCTACATTATTATATTACAAAGGTACTATAATTGAGAATATAGAAGGGATTGCTATTGTGGGCTCTAGAAGATGTTCAACCTATGGAAAAGATATCGCTATAAATACTGCACAGTTTCTTGCACAAAATAATATTCCGGTGATTAGTGGAATGGCCAAAGGTATAGATGGCTATGCTCACATCTCTTGCATAAAGAGTGGTGGATATACTATTGCTTTCCTTGGTAATGGTGTTGATATTTGTTATCCCAGTGAACATAGTGATTTAATGGATGGTATCATTGAAAATGGAGCTGTTATCTCTGAATATCTACCAGGTACCAAAGCAAGAGCAGAATATTTCCCAAAGCGTAATGGTCTAATATCTAGCTGGAGCAGGAAGATACTTGTAGTTGAAGCAGCAGAACGAAGTGGTGCCCTAATAACTGCAGAAATTGCTAAATCCCAGGGCAAAGAAATTTTAGTGCCTCCACATGAAATATTTAGCAGCACAGGTAAAGGTTCAAACCAACTCATTTCTCAAGGAGCAAAAATCTTCCTAAATCCATCCCAACTATTATTTAATAACATCTTGACAATTAATTCTAATATTAATCCTATTAGTTCTAATAAAGTTAGTCATCACAAGGAAAAACCATTGGAATCGATAGAATTATCTCCTATAGAGGAGAAAATAGTAAATTCTGTAAAGGATACATATAAGACTATTGAGGAAATCAGTATTGAAACCAATATCGATCAAATTGAATTAATAGGTCTGTTATCAATGATGGAGCTAGAAGGTAAGGTAAAGGCTGTTACTGGTGGAAGGTATTATTTTTAATCATCCCGATATACAGTAGAATTTCAGGGTATAAATTAAAATAAATAGGATAAAGATATTCAGAAGCAAATTCTTTCAAGGAGTGAGGAAATACTATGAATGAATCGCGAATGAAAAACATGACAAATTTTTTTATAGCAATAATATGTGCAATAGCAATAGTTGTGTCTTCTTTGATTATCGTTAATGGATTAAGTGAATTCAAAG
>CAZPZN010000144.1:0-4024 GCA_964590735.1 uncultured Tissierella sp. | reverse complement strand
CCTTCTACGACTTTATTCTGATATGCATCATTTACAATATTAGCTTCATCAGAAGCATTAGAAAGGTAACCTACCTCCACAAGAACTGCTGCCATATTAGTCTCTCTTATAACTACAAGTCCAGGGCGTTGGATAATACCTCTGTCAGCTCCTTTGGTAGTTTGAAGAATACCCTTGGAAATAAATTGTGCTAGTGGATATTGATCATCTACCTTGTTAGCTCCTTGACCTCTAGGACAATAGAGTATTTCTAGTCCTTTAACACCATTATTAAGTGTAGAATTATGGTGAATACTTACGAATATATCAGCATTGTTTCTATTTGCTATCCTTGCTCGTTCATAAAGATCAACAAATGTGTCATCTGTTCTAGTCATTATTACATCATACTTAAGGGCTTCTAGCTTGTCCCTTGTCTTAAGGCCAATTGACAGATTTACATCTTTCTCTCTAGTTCCATTAGGGGATACTGCCCCTGGATCTTTTCCTCCATGACCTGGGTCCAGAACGATTGTATAATCATTTACTGCATTAGGGTCTCTGGCTAGGGAAAGGGCTATTTCATCTGATGAAGAACTAGAAAGCAAATCATACACTATAGCTTTTCTAAACTTAATTGACATAACTACATCAAAAGGATTTTCATTTATAGTAATATCTTGGATGAATCCATCCTGAATAGATGCATATCCTTCTCTTAATTCAGTATCTTCTCTTGGAATTACAATATTCATAGTCTTTAAATCACTAGAGTAAACAACATCATATTTTGTTCTGTTGCTATTTTTAATGATTAATTGCCTTATACTTTGTGAGTTATCATAATTTATGAATTCCCATATACTCTTCTCAGGATGAATCACTAGCCTGTCATTATCTGCTTCTATTTTTATTTCTGGGTTTTCTACTCCGTCTAAAATATCTATTACGATTCTTACTATTCTATCTCCTGGGCTGTAGTTGTTATCTCCACCAAATTGAGATACTCTTATTCCTTTAATGAATCCTGTTTTAATATCATAGCTTGTAACCTTATTTCCAAGATTAGTATCCATAAGGTCAATAACAATTCTCTCAGGGGACTTAAGCTTCGTAACATTGTATTTAACTTGTTCCAATCCTTCTATTACTAGGGCTTCCTTACCATCAATTTTTTCAATGTCAATTCCATTGAATTCATTGTCATTAATGGCTAAAGTAGTTGTCTTTCCATCTTCTGTAGTATAGAATTCATAATCTAATCTTCCATTTAGCTCTACTACAATTCTAGTTGTATATGGTGAAGTGTCATATTGTGAATATGTTACTTTAGAAAAATCCTGGTCTTTTACTAATATCTCACCAGGTGTATCAGCCTTGCCTGAAATATCCAATACTGAATTCTCAATATCTATAATTAGCTTATTGGAATCTGGTAAAAACAATTCATTATATGATATTGGCTGGTCACTTTTAATAACTAATGTATTATTTGCAGTAGATCCCTTAACAAGGTCTATACCTTTAATACTGGCCGTTGTAGATGGAACACTTGGCTTTGTTACCGGTTTTTCCGGCACTTTTGGCACTTCTGGTTTTACAGGTTCATTAACCTCTGGATTAAGCTCAATAACCTCTATATCCTCATTATTTGAATCGATATATGCTATTTGATTTACCGTATCCCAACTAACATTATATCCCAATACTTCAGATACGAATCTAACAGGGACCATGGTTCTGGCATCATCATTAGAAAACGTAACCAGTTTAGGTACTGAATTCTTGTCCAATACCTGATTTGAATCGTTTACGACTACTTTATTGCTGTCAATAGTAAGTTTCACTGTCTTGTTGTCATGAAGAACTGTAGCAGTTTTTGTGGTTTGATCCCATTTAACTTCCGCTCCAAAACCCTCTGCCACGAATCGAATAGGCACTAATGTCCTATCAACATATACAAAGGAAGGTACTTCCGATATTATAGCTCGTCCATCCATTAAAACTGGTACTTCCTTAACTTCAACTCTACTGCCGTTCATGCTTACATTTATAATATTATTATTTGCATATGCAATTGAACTAAATGCCATAATAAAAATTAACAGCGACAAAATTAAAAACCATCGCTTAGTTCGCTTCATCCTTCGTCCTCCTTTGCCTCCCCATAAGTAATCATCCTATGTTAGTTATATCATTATGCCAATTATTATGTCAATTGATTAGGGATTTTGTAATCAGAATGTAATATGAAAGACAATTCACAGTTCACAATGCACAGTTCACAATTATTGAGGTCTAGCTGGCAAGCAAAAGAGGAGATTCCTCAGCTACGCTCGGAATGACAGCCCTAGTGTCATCCTGAGACGGACAGGAATAACCTGTCCTTAGAAGGATCTCCTCTTTAAATTTTTACTCCTAGTCTTAAGTCTTAATTCTTTATACTTAACTTCATTTTCAATATAATTACTCTTCCGGCATTACAGGATACTCTCCTGTAAAACAGCCTGTGTAGTATCCATCATCTCCACCAATGGCTCCTAGCAAGCCTTCTAGACTGATAAACTCTAAGGATTCTACTTCTAGCATTTGTCTTATTTCCTCTTTTGTCTTATTAGCAGCTATTAGATTTTCTCTATTTGGCGTATCCATACCAAGGTGGCATGGATATAGAACTGGAGGTGATGCTATTCTTATATGAATCTCCTTTGCTCCTGCACCTCTTATCATAGCCACTGTTTGCTTCATAGTGGTTCCTCGCACTATGGAGTCATCCACTAGGATTACACGTTTGCCTTGAATATTTTCCTTAAGTGGATTAAGCTTAATCCTTACACCTTGCTCACGTAATTCTTGAGTAGGTTGGATAAAGGTCCTTCCCACATATCTATTCTTAATAAGTCCCTCTGCATATGGTATTCCTGAGCCAGTTGCATATCCAATGGAAGCAACAGTACCTGAGTCTGGAGCCCCTATTACTACATCGGCATCTACTGGACTTTCTTTTGCAAGAACTTTACCCGCTTCGAGACGGCTCATATATACGCTCTTTCCGTCAATCCTACTATCTGGTCTAGCAAAGTAAATAAGCTCAAATAAAGACACTCTTCTTTCCAATGGCTTATGAGATACAGTTCTAAGACCATTAGCATCGATTGCCACTACTTCACCTGGCTCTACATCTCTTATAAAGTCTGCTCCAATTGTATCGAAGGCACAGGACTCAGAGGCAATAATATAGTCATTACCCAACTTTCCAATAGCCAAAGGTTTTATACCATATGGATCTCTTGCTCCTATTAATCTATCGTTGGTCATTATCACCATTCCATAAGATCCCTTAATAGTATCAAGTGTCTTAACTATTGCATCCTCTACATTATCCTTATGGAACCTTGCAATAAGATTTGCAATAACCTCAGTATCTATATCCGTTTGAAAAATGGCTCCATTATCCTCCATCTCATTTCTTAGTTTTTTAAAGTTAACTATACTTCCATCGTGAGATAAGGCTAGAGCACCCTTCTTATAACCAACTACAAAGGGCTGAGTATTCACTAAATTTTGTGCCTCTCCCCCATATGCATACCTTACATGACCAATTCCAATGTTTCCTCTTAATCTAGCTAGTGCATCCTTAGGAAACACCTCAGATACTAAACCTAAATCCTTATGGTAATCAATAAAACCATAGTTATTTACCGCTATTCCCGAACTGATTTGACCTCTATGCTGAATGGCATAAAGCCCATAATATATTATCTCTGAAACATTGTCCCTATCCTTACTATAAATACCTACTATTCCACTCATAGCGATTCCTCCTTAATAGGTATTATTCCCCTAGCATAATCTTTTCTAATTTTAATGGCTCAATATACTCATTGCCTCTGTAAGCTCTCATATTTCCGCCAGATATTTCATCTATTAATGCTATATGATTATCTTGACTAACTCTACCAAATTCAAATTTAATATCATAAAGTTCTAAATCCTTTTTAGCTAATTCATCCTTTACAACACTGCCTATCTTCTTAGTTAAATC
>CAZPZN010000143.1:0-4039 GCA_964590735.1 uncultured Tissierella sp. | reverse complement strand
CTGCAGCAGCTACAATAACATATTCAATCAAAGCATCTTGACCCTGCACATCCCTAAAATCTAGCTTGTAATTGTCCTCTTCAGGTTCCGCATTTATTATCTCTTCAGGGTAATATTCCCTTCTATTCTCCATAAACTCCACTACTTCAGTAAGAGTATCAAACCCAAAAATATTTACACCTGAAACTAGAGAAGCTTCCCTTACATTATCCAAAGGCACAATAATATTCTCAATACCAGCTTCCTTAGCAGCTACAATCATAGGCAAAACACCGCTGCATCCTCTAAGCTTAGCATTTAAGGATAACTCACCTATGTATGCAAATTCCTCTTTTTTAGACAAGATACACTGCTCTGTCTCAATTAAAAGACCCAGGGCAATAGGTAGATCATAGTGGGAGCCACTCTTTTTTAAATCACTAGGAGCCAGATTGATTACTATCTTCTTTTGAGGAAATGTAAAATGGCTATCATTAATTGCAGCCTGTACTCTTTCCCTGGCTTCTTTTATAGCAGTATCACCAAGACCAACAATAGAAATCATAGATTGTCCTTCAATTTCTTTAACTTCAACATCAACCATATAGCCTTCAACACCTAATATTCCAAAGCTCTTAACAATTGAAGCCAATCCAATCCCTCCTATTTTTCTTCATTAGCTATTCTATAAACGGCAGCATCACTTATTGAGATACTTTCTCCAATTTCCTTCATAGTATAATTTGCTTTAAGTCCTAATTCTATGAACTCCTTCTTATACTTGCTTAAATGCCTTTTTCTTGAGCCTAGTTTTATCTCCTGGAGGATTTTGGAATCGTTAACCACATCTTCTAATATCTTATCTAGAGTCTTAATATCTGATTTTAGGTACTTATCTAACTCATATGTACTTACGTTACCTATAACATCACAGTTCTCGAAGAAATCCACATCCTCTTTTCTGTCTTCACTCATGAAATCAATATATGCCTTTAAGGCTTGGGATCTGTCTTGTGAAAATATATTTAAAATAAAATCTATATCCACCATATCATTGCAAACATTATTTCTATAATATTTATCACTAGACCACTGGTAATCCTCAACCCTTGTACACATCTTTGCCATAACAGGATTTTGATGAACATATCTTAACAGAGATAAGAGATATCTATCATCAATAACCAATATTCCTTTATACCTGTTCTCAAATACATGGCCAGAGCGCTTGTATTTAATATTAAAATATCTGCTGAATTTGTTGTTTATACGGTGCATAATGTCTCTCAAGGGAGCTTGTGAAATTCTTATAATCAGATGGTAGTGATTGCTCATAATAACGTATCCATACAGCTCAAAGCCCATTATGTTCCTATATTCTTTTATTAAATCTAGAATGTATTCCTTCTCTTCAGTCTTATTAAAAATATATTCCCTATTGTTTCCTCTTTGAATCAGATGATAGACTCCACCAGGAAATTCAAATCTAGGTTTTCTACCCAAGTTAAACACCTCCAATTAACGAGTTTAAGATGTCTCACCAAGGTGTAGTACTTTCCATTAATTAGATAATACCAAAATATGTTAACGTTTGCAATGAATTGCTACACTATCATAGTCACAAAAGACAGGTTTTGAGACAAAACTAGCTATACCTATAGAAAGATCTTTAGATATAGCTAGTACAAATTGTAGTTTAGTTTCAAACAACTTTTATCTTAGATAATAGGAACATAGGCAAACTTAGGTGACTGTTTCTTATTTTAATATATATCTTGTAGCTCTAGCGATGCCTATTCTCATAATTACATCCTTCTTAATAAGATTATTTAAGATCTTTGTTGCAGGAAAAGCTGAACATCCAAGAAGTTCTTCTACATCCCTTCTAACAATTTCAGATTTTATCTTTAGAAGATTAATAACTTGATCCTCTTCACTTAAAACCTGATTCGCAATATTCTCATCTATATAATTCATATTTGGAATAACAACTAAGAAAGAAGCCGGCGCTGGTGTGAATATAGGTTGCACTTTCTTACCTTGATAGCTTTCAATAATTCTTTGTATTCCTGTACCATAACTTTCAATCAATTCAAGGCGATAAAAAACATTAGCAACTATGGTATTTCTAGTCTGGGATACCCCTCCCATTATATCGATTAAGGTGAGACCTTTAACTAAACCACCTATCGATACGAATTCAATTCTATCATCAAATATATTAATTAATATACTACCTGAATAGTCGTAATCCCTATGAACTATAGTATTTAACAAAGCTTCCCTTATAGCATATTCAGGATAATCAAGATGGTCTACTCTTTTTAAATTATCAATAGTAGAATTTTTATTATTAAAAAGATTTATATATTCATAAGCCTCATCTACCTGCCTAAGTATAGACCCAGTAAACTCCTTTCTTGTCTGAAAACTTGTTTTTCCAATGCCGTTATAAACTGCACACTTCATCGTGTGTTCACATTGATCTGATAGTAGTAGAGCTGCATTAGTATAATATCCATCTTCATCAATAAGTTTTAACGTTCTTTTATTATTATCACCAAAAGAAACATTACTGTCTTTAAAGTATTTTTCTGCATAAGCAAATGTTAAATCCTGGTTAATAGAACGTGCTTTATCAAAGGTGGTTCCATCACTATCTCTAATCATTTGTCGAATCATTTCATCACTAGCAGGTGCAGAGGTTATACCATGCCTAATATATACCCCACTTGGCTTTAGTCCTTTATCACTTAGATGGTAGGGTCTTTTTGAACCTCTTGATACAGTAATCTTGATTATTGTACCATCTTTATGCTGAATTTCATTAATTGTTGTAAATGAAGTTAAGTCAGGCTTGATCCCATCACGAATCATACTACTTATACGCTCCATATCAGATTCAACATCTTTGACACCAACGACTTTGCCTTGATTTGTAACACCAACATATATCTCTCCTCCATCGGTATTTGCAAATGCTATAACTTCTTTTTTAAAATCAGAATTAATTACTTCCTTTAGTTCAGTTGTATAACTTTCTCTATAATGCATAACATCACCTCTCAATGGATATTAATATTATCTCAATTATATCATAAAAATATGCGGATTAAAATATAGATAATCGAGATAAATCGACATAAATAAGATTGATATATTATTAATGTTATCATATACTCAAAAAAAGGATTTTCAGACAAAACTAGCTATACCAATAGAATGATCTGTAGATATAGCTAGTACAAATTGTAGTTTTGTTTCAGAATGTTCAATAACTTATTATCTTAGGTGACCAGCATTGGATCCTTCTTTACACAAACCTTAAAATCTCCACTGGCTTTTCTACTATATAAGTAGCTCCATGTTTCATTAATTCCTCACGACCTCTAAAACCCCATAACACACCTACACTATCCATCCCAACATTATTAGCTGTTTCAATATCAGTTCTTGAATCTCCAATAAAGAGTACTTCATCCTTAGATAATCGCATTTCTGATAAAATCTCCACTGCAGCATGTGGTTCTGGCTTTTTAGCTAATCCTTCCCTTTCACCATATACGTTAACAAAGGGAATTCTACTAAAGAACTTATCTATCAATACTTTTGTATATTGATCATTCTTATTGGAGTTTACTGCCAATAATATCCCCTTATTATTTAACTTGTCCAATAATTCATCTATTCCACCATAGGGAACTGTTTTATTGAGAAAGTTCTTGTCATAGATCTCAGCAAATAAATCCATGGTTCTAGTAATAACATCTTCACCTACATCCTCAGATAAACAATTAGTAGCCAAACCCCTAAACCCTCCACCTATCTTTAGCTTATACTCTTCTAATTCAAAAGTAGGCCAACCTAATATACTCAAAGCTTCATTCATACTATCTCCTAGATCATTAATAGTATCTAAAAGAGTTCCGTCCAAATCAAAAATTATTCCCTTATATTTATCCATATCTTTCACTCCTGATTTTTAGTAGGTATATTAATTATAATAATTTAATGGAGTAATTATAATACAATTGAAATGCCCCCTGTTATAGTTTCAACA
>CAZPZN010000142.1:0-4090 GCA_964590735.1 uncultured Tissierella sp. | reverse complement strand
TAATGAAATATGTTAAAGGAAAAATATTACTCACTAATTGGATGCCCTTTGTCATGGCTTCTCTCGGAAACATATATCCGGATAATAAGACATTGGGCATAATCATAAACATGGACATTTGCATGGCCTGAAGCTGGCTCTTGGATACGGTGGATATTAGGAGTCCAATTCCAAGGGCACTGAATAAAAATATTACAGAGAAGAATAACAATAGTACTATACTACCTGAAATCGGTACTTTAAACCAAAATATGCTCAGGGCAAGGGCTAAGACTATATCGATAAAACCGATAATAACATAGGGGATGACCTTTCCTATCATGAGCTCCATCTTAGTAATGGGTGTTACAATAAGCTGCTCCAAAGTTCCCTTTTCCCTCTCTCTTACGATTGAGAAGGAAGTAAGCATCAAGGTTACCGTCTGAAGTATAACACCTATAAGTCCTGGCACATTAAAATAAGTACTGCTCATATCAGGATTATACCAAACCCTGCTTCTAAGGTCTATAGCCTGGGGCATGGTCATGCCCATACTTCTTTCACTGATAATCTCCACCGAATAGGATTGAACTAAACCTCCGGCGCTTGATAAAATAGTCTGTGCAGTAGTTGGGTCCGAACCATCCACTATCAATTGGATTTGGGCTGTCTCTCCCCTTTTTATTTTTTCCGAATACTCAGGAGGAATTACTATACCCGCCTTGGCATCTCCCCTATCAACATAGTCCTTGATTTCATCCATACTCCAAGCAGTGTAATTTATATCAAAGTATTGAGAATTAGTGAAGCCATTTAAGAGGTCACGGCTTTCTGTCCCAATATCGTTATTAAAGACTACAGTAGAAATATGATCTACATTTGTAGATGCAGCATAACCAAATAGTAAAAGCTGCAATATAGGCATCAGTATTATTATAGCGATAGTCCTCTTATCCCTTTTAATTTGGAAAAATTCCTTTCTAATAATTGCTTTGACCCTTTTTACATTAAATTTCATATCAATCACTCCATCCTATCTGCCTTTTCAACAAGAAAAACAAATACGTCTTCAAGTGAAGGCTTTACTTTTTTAATGCTATATACTCTTCGACCCTTGCTCTTTAAATAGCTTTCCAATTCATCTAAGGAAAGTTCCGGCTCTGTTAAAGCATGGACTCCCGTTCCATATACAGATGCATCTTTGACTCCATCCTTTAAATTCAGTAAGTCAATAGACTGAAGTGTATCATCTACTTTGATTTCTACGATATCTCCATCAATTACTTTATCCTTCATATTGTTAGGCGTATCAAGTAAAAGGAGGTCTCCGTAATGTATAAACCCTATAGTATTACAATGTTCAGCCTCATCCATATAATGAGTGGTTACCAATATGGTTACACCTTGCTCAGATAAACTATATATTAGGTCCCAGAAGTCTCTTCTAGCAATAGGGTCAACTCCACCTGTAGGCTCGTCTAAAAACAAGATCTTTGGCTCATGGATAATGGCACAACCAAGGGCAAGTCTTTGCTTCCAGCCTCCTGAGAGATTGGAGGTAATCATATTCTCTCTACCTTCTAAGTCTGCCATCTTTAGTATTTCTTTTTTCTTTTGCTTTAGTTTATCTGGAGGAATACCATATGCCCCACCATAAAAGTCCAAATTTTCTTCCACTGTAAGGTCTTCATAAAGACTAAACTTCTGGGACATATATCCAATTTGTTCCTTTATCTCTTGGAAATCCTTACTAATATCATAACCCAGTACCTTGCCAGTTCCCGATGTAGGGGAGATTAGTCCCATAAGCATTCTAATTACAGTAGTCTTTCCGGACCCATTAGGTCCTAGGAATCCGAAGACCTCACCCTTCTTTACATTAAAACTTACATCATTAACTGCTGTAAAGTTGCCAAACTTCTTTGTAAGATGGCTTATCTCAATAGCATATTCCACTTAATCACATCCCTATTCACTTTTAACTAAATTAACAAATACATCTTCAAAAGATGGAGCTATTCTCTTAATTTCCTTTATCTCAATGCTATTTTCATTAAAATCTTTTATTAAGCGAGCTTCAGCATCTTCATAATCCTCAACTATGATATGAAGTTCTTCTCCTAGTAAATATGCATCCTCAACATAATCCAGTGTTAGTGAAAAATCCTTAGCTCCATAATTGTCCTCAGGAAAAACACATGCTATTTGTTTTTGGAAGTCTTTAATTATATTTTCAGGCTTATCACTTTTTATAATCCTTCCTTTGTTTATTAGACCAACTTCATCACAACGTTCAGCTTCATCCATATAAGGAGTAGAAACAAATATAGTAACCCCCTCATCCCTAAGACCAAATAAAATCTTCCATAATTCCCTTCTGGCTACAGGATCTACACCGATCGTAGGCTCATCAAGAAATAGGTACTTTGGAGTGTGGATTAGATTACATGAAAGTGATAACTTTTGTTTCATTCCACCTGAAAGCTGGTCTGCCAATTTATATGAATGCTTTGTGAGATTACTAAAATCCAATAGATATTCAATTTTTTCTTCCCTGATCTTTTTTGGTATCTGATATATTTCCGCATAAAATTCCAGATTTTCTATTATAGTAAGGTCCCCATATAGGCTAAATTTCTGAGGCATATAGCCTATAATATTTTTTATCTTCTCACTATCCTCTATAATATCTAAACCACCAATCTTTGCCGTCCCATCATCAGGTGTTAATATGGAAGTCAGCATCCTCATGGTTGTAGTCTTACCGGCACCATCGGGACCGATCAATCCAAATATGGTGCCTCCCTTTACTTCAACTTCTAAATTATCAACTGCTACTATATCTCCAAATTTCTTTGTTAGTGAAAATGATTGTATTGCAAGTCCCATATCTATATCTCCTAACCTATAATTGACTAATCAATTTTTATATTAACATCTACAGGCATTCCAGATTTTATAACGCCTTGAGAATCCATTGCCTTGATTTTTACTTCAAACACTGTATTGACCCTTTCTTCCTTGGTTTGAATATTCTTAGGGGTAAATTCAGCATTATCATTTATTTTTATAACCTTGCCTTTAAATACCGTATTCTCATCTGAATCAACGAATATTTCAACATCTTGATCTACTTTCACATGGCCTATATTGGCTTCTGAAACATATACTTTAATTTCAACATTATTAGGATCATATATCTCTACAAGGGGTTTTCCCATCTGGGTCAACTCCCCTTCTTTGATGTTCAAAAGGCTTATAATCCCATCAAGGGGGGATTTTACAACTGTCTTATCAAGCTCCTTCTTAAGTTGGTCAGCTTGAGTTTTGGCCTGGTCTAATTGGACCTTGGCGATTTCTAATTGATTCTGTAAGTTAGTCAGTTGTGCATTCCCATTTGCTATGGTCAATTCATATCCCGACTTGGATTGAAGCGTCCTATTCTCTACAGCCTTTATGGTTGCATTACTAGGTCCACTTTTAATTAGGTCTAGTTTTGATTGGGCTGTAGTATATTGGGCCAAAGCAAGATTATAATTTAATTCCACTTCATCATATGCTGCCTGGGATATAATTTCACTTTCCAATAATAGCTTGCTCTTACTTAGGTTGGATTCTGTAAAGTCCAAATTTACTTTAGCTTGGTTTACAGATTCTTCAACTTGCCTTATCTCCTCAGGACTTGCCCCCTCTAAAACCTTCTCCAATTCTCCCTCAGCGGCTTTGTAAGCATTTCTAGCCTGGTCTATAGAGCTTGCATTTACAGAATCAAAGCTTGATAAATTCCCTTCAATAGATTTAATATTTTGTTCTGCCATTTGAACAGCAATCAATGATTGCTCGTATTGGTTATTAATATTTGTATTGTTTACCTTAGCAATTATTTGACCATTGGTTACCTTATCTCCCTCTTTTACCAAAAGCTCATCTATGGTTCCAACAAGTTCACTACTTACTGTAACTGAGTTTCTTTCTACCATTCCTGATGACTGTATAAAAGTCCCTTCGCTTGTAGCTACTATTGCAGAATCATCATTTATAAATCCATTAAATACAAATATGGAAATTAAAACAGCTACCAATAAAATAGGCATTATTGCAGCCTTTCCCA
>CAZPZN010000141.1:0-4278 GCA_964590735.1 uncultured Tissierella sp. | reverse complement strand
GCTCAGAAATGGGGCAAATATGATGTTAGTGGTAGAAAAGATTTAAAGGGTGATTACTATACAATTCACGGTGGTTACGACCCTGTTTATGCAAATGAAAAGCCAGATAGAGTAGCTCCTCTTGATATGATGATGGAATTCGTAGAGGAAGGACTAATAGGAAAAGTTTACAATATGTTTTATACGACAACAGGAACTGGAACTGCAGTAGGTAATTCAGTTAAATTTGGTACTGAAATAGGAAAGGAACTTAGTGAAGCCGGAGTCGATGGTGTTATCTTAACATCCACTTGAGGTACTTGTACACGTTGCGGAGCAACGATCGTAAAAGAAATTGAAAGATATGGTATTCCAATAGTTCACATGTCAACTATCACAACTATTTCTGAGTCAGTTGGTGCTAATAGAATAGTCCCAACAATTGCTATCCCATATCCAGTTGGAAATCCTAACTTAGATGAAGCGGATGAATATAACCTAAGAAAAGATATGGTAGGTAGAGCACTTAGATCATTAGCTACAGAGATAGAAGAAACAACACAGTTCTAATAAAACAAGAAATATAAATAAAAAACTATTGTTATCATGGAGACTGAATTCATAGTATGGATTCAGTCTCTGGATACATATAGTATTGCGCAAAGGTTGATATTAAGCTCAACTTACTAAGAGTATTCGTAATGTTTTTTATACTTAATAGAATATTATAGCTTTATCCTTGAATGATATCAAATTAACAATCAATAATTTGTAAAAACCAAAGAAATTTATTAAATTATAAAATAAATGCTTTGAAAGGAAGGATAATATGGAGAGAAAAAATATCGGTATAAACAGAGAAGCCAGTAGTAAAGTTAGTATAAGAAGAGTAATTATCATGGGTGGTGCCTTTATTGGTCTATTGATTGGATCTGGATTCACCACAGGACAGGAAATCATGCAATACTTTGTTTCATTTGGTAAGATGGGCTATGCAGCTGTAGGTTTAATGTTCCTCTTATTCGTTTATGTTGGATGTAGTTTTGTTGCGGTTGGTTACGAGCAACAGTTTGAAGAACCAAAAAATATTTATAGATATTATTGTGGAAAACTTATTGGAAATTTCTTCGATTATTTTTCAGTAGTATTTCTGTTTATGTCTTTTTGGGTAATGGTTGCAGGTGCAGGAGCAGTTTTCGCACAATCATTTGGTTGGCCTAACTGGGCTGGTGGAGCTATAATGGGTGGAATTACTATTGTAACATTATACTTTGGTTTTAGCCGTTTAGTTGACATAATAGGTTCAATTGGACCAGTGGTTTCAATATTAGCTATAATACTTGGTTTTGCAGGAATCGCAATGCATCCTGAAGGTATTTCAACCTTTGCTAACCAGGTACCAACCTTAGTTGAGAGCGGTAAGATTTTACAAGCTGGTGAAAACTGGTTTATGGCAGTTATTTCATATGTAGGTTTCTGTATGATGTGGCTTGCTGTATTTATGACTAATATGGGAACGACAGCAAATAGTAGAAAAGAAGGGGTTCTTGGTACTATTTTTGGTGCAACACTGTTTTCAGCAGCTGTTTTATTGTTGATGTTAGGTTTAGCAGCAAACTTAACTGATGTTGCTGGTGCTCAGATTCCAACGTTGATTTTAGCAACAAAGATCTCACCTGCATTGGCAACTATTTATACCATAATTGTCTTTGTTGAGATATACACTACAGCAGGTCCTTTACTATGGACACCTGTAAAGCGTATTGCACCAGATGAAAAAAGCAGCAAATATCGTATGGCTATATTAGTTCTTGGAGTAGTAGGGATAATAGTAGGTCTTAGAGTACCATTTGACAAATTAATCAACGTTATCTATGTAATTAATGGATATGTTGGATTCCTATTGTTCTTTATGATGATTGTTACAGACGTTAGAACAAGAATCTTAAAAAATTATACACCTAAGATAGTATTAGAACTAGCAAAAGAAAAAGAAGATAAATAATAAAAAGACTTATTTAAAAAGCAATTGATTTAAATATTCATCTCCTTGCGGTAGAAAGTAGGGAAGTTAAAGCAGAAACTTACTGAATTTGTTAGGGAAAGTATAACCTTGAAAATACTAAGACACTTTAGTGTCTAGTTTTTCAGGGTTTTTCTTTGTTCTAATATGCTATAAAGATATTGAATATGATATAATGAGGTGAATATGTCCTTTAGGGACTTTAATAAACATAAAGGTGGAAACATGGAAAAAGTAGATAAGTCTAGACTAATATTAAATGGCAGCATCTATAAGGTTTTAATAACATTATCAATACCTATAATGATTAATAGTTTTATCCAAACTTTGTATAATCTAATTGATGGCTTGTGGGTAGCTAAGATTTCGTCAGTACATTTTGCAGCAACATCCTTCGTTTGGCCTATTAATTATTTTTTTATTGCCTTGGGTATTGGGATATCAGTAGCTGGAACATCTCTTTTATCCCAACTAATAGGTGGAAATAAACTAGATGAAGCGAAAGAATACTCAAATCAACTCTTAGTAGTTTCTGCTATAATGTCAATAAGCTTTGCCTTAATTGGATATTTGATCAGTCCTCTTGTTATAAAGGCTATGGGGGCAACTGGAGCAATAGCTGAATATGGTAATATTTATTTAAGGATTACATTCTTGGATATGCCCTTTATGTTTCTTTACTTTAATATCAACTCCATGCTAGTATCTCAAGCAGATACCATAACCCCTATGATTTTAAGTGGTATATCTGCAATAATTAATATAATCCTAGATCCTATTCTAATGTTTACCTTTAATATGGGGATAGCGGGTGCAGCTTGGGCAACCCTTATATCAAAGGGCCTTTTAGCACTTGCTGGTTTATACTACTTATTAAGAGGAAATTCCTTAATTAAACCCGATTTAAAAGGATTTAAATTTAACAAGAGAATCTTAAAAGATATATATAATGTAGGCCTTCCTTCATCTGTAGGACAAACAGGTGCATCCATTGGATTTATGGTTTTAAATGGCTTCATAGTGTCATATGGGTCTGCTACAATGGCAGCCTTTGGAATGGTAAATAGAATAACTAATTTGGTGATGCAGCCTGCTATGGGCGTAGGTTCAGCTCTTACAGCAGTTGTTGGTCAAAACCTCGGTGCAAATCAAAGAGATCGAGCATATGAATCCTTTAAAAAGGCATCCACAATTGCTTTAGTAATAGGGGTTATAGGTGGAATTATAATATTCATATTTAATAAGGAAATAGTAGAACTATTTATGCCTTCTAAGGATGACCCAATGGTATTTACTGAGGGTATGACCTATATGAAATTTGTATCCTTTTCTATGCCTTTAATGGGTATGTTTAGTGTCTTTCATGGCATATTTCAAGGCTCAGGCAATACCAAATATTCCATGGCAATGGAAGTAGGAAGATTATGGTTTGTAAGACTACCTATGATAGTATTATTTAGGGAGTTCACAAAACTTGGTTCAGCAGGAATTTACTTTGCTATGAGTTTTAGTAATTTTGTTGTTTGTTTATATGGTTATTATATATATAGAATGAAGGGAATTGAAAAAAGAGGTGCAATATGATTTTACTTAATATAGAGAACGTATCAAAATCTTATACTGAAAAGACTTTAATAGAGAATATATCCTTTGGAGTAATGGAGAAGGATAAAATAGGATTAATAGGAATTAATGGTACTGGTAAGACCACACTCCTTAAGCTAATTGCAGGGATTGAAGAGCCTGATCAAGGAAGAATTATTAGGGCTAATAATATTAATATAGAATATCTCCCACAGAATCCATATTTTGAAAAGGATGCTAAGGTAATTGAGCAAGTGTTTAAGGGTGATTCAGCAAATTTAAAAATAGTAAGGGATTATGAAGCAGCAATAAGCAATCCTAATACCAAGAAGGATGAAATCATAAGATTGAGTGAGCTTATGGATAGTGTAGGCGGATGGGAACTAGAAGCAGAGGCAAAGAGCATTCTTACAAGACTTGGTATCAATGATTTTAATGCAATTATAAATCATCTTTCCGGTGGTCAGAAAAAGAGGGTAGCCCTAGCATCTGCCTTGATTAATCCATCAGATTTATTGATACTAGATGAGCCTACCAACCATTTGGACAATGATACCATTGATTGGTTAGAAGATTATCTATCTAGGAGAAAGGGTGGTCTATTGATGATCACTCACGACAGATATTTCCTAGATAGAGTAGTAAATCGTATAATGGAGCTAGATGGAGGAAATCTATATTCATATAAGGGT
>CAZPZN010000140.1:0-4313 GCA_964590735.1 uncultured Tissierella sp. | reverse complement strand
TTGCTGGCTCATAGAACTCTTGGAATATATAGTGGGTATTCCATACCTCTTCCAAACTTTTCTTCCACTCTTCTGGATTTAAGTCTCTGCCGGTAAATACTCCTTGGGAGGCATTCATATCCTTTGGCTTCATTATATATTTATCCTTGTTCTTTAAGACCATTTCAAATACTGCCATATCCCCTTCAAACAAGCCTGTTACAGGTATATGGTTCTTAACAAAGTCTCTTTCTTCTTCTGTGAAAAGGTCTAGGGTGTCCTGGTCATGAAGAATCTTAAATAAAATCTTGTTGTGGACTACTTGGGACTTTATGGATCCTATGCAGCAGAAGGCTTTATCTTTGTAAGCTTTTATGAAGTCTGGTATTTCATCTACCTTTTCTATTAACTCAAAGGTAACTATCCTTCTATAGACCATATCTATCCTATAATCATCCTTATAAAGGGCGCCATCTTTATATACTAAGTCCCTTGGATCTGCAATTATACAGTTGTAACCATGCCTTCTATAGGATTTCATAAACTCTTCAAATTCTGCTGATGTACCACTTTCAACAAAATCAACTATGGCTACATTATGCTTGCTTTCATCTGGATTATACTTTCTAAATATATCTATAGATTCCTCAACCCAAGAATCTATTAATTCAAAATAAGACAAATCATATATTTCCCCAAAATCCTTTAGCGCCTCTGATTCCAATAATATCCTTCCTATGGTGTTGTCCTCATTCATGGCAGAAGAACCATCTGTATTGATTTCGCAGAACATATAATTATCTAAATCCTTGTAGAACAAATCAAATCTACCAATAGGAACATTTATATCATAGCCGTTATCCACTTCTATAAGGTCCTCAATAAAGTCTGGGAATCCAAATTTCTTACGGAAGTCTTTATTTTCAACATAGTGATTAGTTACCTTGTTAGTTATGGACATAATCATGTTGCTTATATAATCAAAGTTTTCAATATCTTTCTCTGTAAAAAACATTGGATGATAAAGAAAAGGAACTGGTTTTCCTTTGTATTTAGCATTTGAGTTAGCTACCTTTTCAAAGGTAATCTCGTAATCCTTAGTGTATTTCTCTGGATTAGACAGTATCAAATCAATATATTCCTTATTTATTTCCAATGCATCCATTTAATCAGCTCCTTTAAGGCCATTTAAAAGACACCATTCTAGTGCCTTCTTCTTACCCTCTACTTCTCTTGCCTTTGTAATCATATATGGGTTCTTCCCATCTTTAAGCATATCTTCTAAAGGAAGTATATACTTGATTTCTTCATCATCTAGTCCTGACTTTGCTATATCCACTATATATCTTCCGATTTCCAATATAGTCTTACCTTTATAGATAGTATCAAGGCCTAAGTCGTTCATCTCTTCTTTAGCCTTTAGGACATCCTCTTCACTTATCTCTTTTATTAAGCTATAGACTTTAGATAAATTATCATCATTATACAATATTCCCTTCCATAAGGCAGGTGCTGCCATGCTTAATGGATAAGGAACTGCATCCATCATACGTATTTCCATAAACTTCTTAGTCCTTACATCTGGGAAGAACATAGTCATAAGATGTTCCAACTCTTCAATCTTATATTCTTCAGGATCAAGTAAATCTTTCACCTTCTTATCTCCAGTAGGGTAGGCAACTCCGTCCTTTACTTCTAGGATTGGAGGATTGTTTAGAATGAATTCTGCATATTTTTCATAGCCATAATCATCACTTAATGCGCCTGGAACTAAGCCCGACCTTTGCTTGTCTGTATTCTCCCAAATATAAGCCCTTATGGAATGCTGGTCTCTTATTTCACCTTCAAAATACCTGGCATTTTCAAATATAGTATACATAACAGGGGAAAGAGCATTTATTACTCTAAATTTTTTTCTATAGTCCTCTTCACTTGTATAGTCCACAGAAACCTGGAGTGAACAGGTTCCCTTCATCATATTATGAGCATGGGTTCCTGTTTTCTTAAAGTAATTAAACATATAGTCATATCGTTTCTTAGGCAATATCTTGATATCCTCGATTTTAGTCTCTGGATGATAGCCTGTAGCCATTAGACCTTGTCCTTTTGCTTCAAGGATTGGGATAATCTCTTCTAAGAATTCTAAGTATAGTCTCTCAATATCTACTATTCTTTCCTTGGCCCCTAAACTTAACTCTAGCTGACTTCCTGGCTCAAGAGTAATGGACTTATCTCCCTTGTCCAAGCCTAGAATATATTGACCTTCATAAGTTGCTTTCCAACCATTCTTTTCAAGTTCTTTGAGGGTTTCTTCAACTCCCCCTTCCCCATAATAGGATATAGTCTTTAGGCTATCTAAATCTATAACAAAGTGTTCAAATTCAACACCTAACTTTAATTCATTATCTTTCTTTTCCCCACTTCTTATATATTTTCTTATTTCTTCTACCTGTCTTTTATAATTCATAGTAGTCTCGCTCCCTAAATGTATTTCAAACATCTAATTACATATACCCAATAATCTTAGTTTTCACCTTTTAAAAAGCTCAAGATTCTTTAACTACTTGATTTGCAAGCTCTTCAGCTACTTTAATTCCATCTACAGCTGCAGATATTATACCTCCTGCATAGCCTGCACCTTCTCCTACTGGATATATGCCCCTAATATTGGATTGGAAGCTTTCATCTCTTACAATTCTAATTGGAGATGAGCTTCGAGTTTCTATTCCTGTCATAATAGCATCATCTGAAGCATAACCCTTTATCTTTCTATCGAAATCTAATAAGGCTAGTTTTAAGGTTTCTGTTATATAATCTGGTAAACACTCCCTTAAATCAGTCATATTTACACCTGGCATGTAGGTTGGATCTATATCTCCAATAGTCTCGGATGGCCTATCTTTAAGAAAATCTCCAACTCTTTGGGCTGGAGCCTTATAGTTGCCTCCTCCATTTTTAAAGGCTAAGGATTCCCACTTTCTTTGAAAGTCTACCCCTGCAAGCGGATGATCACTCCCATAATCTTCAGGATTTACTCCTACTAGAAGGGCAGCGTTGGCATTTTCCTTATCTCTGGCATGGTAGCTCATACCATTGGTAACCACCATATTTTCCTCTGAGCTTGCAGCAACTACCATTCCACCTGGACACATACAGAAGGTATAGGCACTTCTTCCATTAGGAAAATGTGCAGAAAGTTTGTAATCTGCAGCCCCCATTTTATTTGCAAAAGGACCATATTGGCTTTCATTTATAAGACTTTGAGGATGCTCGATTCTTACCCCTATAGAAAAGCCTTTTTGATTTATTTTCAATCCCTTATCATACAAGATATTAAAGGTATCCCTGGCACTATGACCTAGGGCAAGCATAACTTTGTCGCATTTTATTACTTCATCATTATTTATCTTAAGACCTACTAGCTTATTATCTTCAATCAATAAATCCGTCACTTTACTGCTAAATCTAACCTCACCACCAAGGGAGATAATAATATTTCTTATTTTCTTAACTACATTTCTTAATATATCAGTTCCTATATGAGGCTTGTTTAAATATAGGATTTCTTCAGGTGCTCCAGCTTCAACAAACTCTTCAAGTACCTTTCTACATCTTGGGTCCTTGATTAAAGTTGTAAGCTTTCCATCGGAAAAGGTACCTGCTCCACCTTCACCAAATTGAATGTTGGATTCTGTATTGAGCTTTCCCGTTTCCCAGAATAGTTCTATATCCTTAGCCCTTTCATCTACATCTTTACCTCTTTCAAGGATTATAGGCTTAAAACCCATCTGGGCTAAAGCTAGACCAGCAAAAAGGCCCGCCGGACCTAGACCTACTATTACTGGCCTTGTAAATTCCTTTGGTGCCTCAATATGATAATCATATTTGATAATAGGAGTCTTTATGATTCCTTTTTTACTATGTTTTTTAAGTATTAGATCCTCCCTATCTACTTCTATGTCTATAGTGTAGACAAAATGAATGTCACTTTTCTTTCTAGCATCTATGGATTTCTTAACTATTTTATAAGCTTTAATAGAAGCTTCATCTATATGAATCTTCTTTGAAATTTCACTTATTAAATTGGATTCATCTTGGTCTAGGGAAAGTTTAATCCCTGGTATTCTAATCATTATCTCACCTTACTCTAAGTAGTCTATATCTACAACAATATTACATTTCATTCCAACACATTTTTCTTCAATTTGTTCTTCTATGTTGATCTTAATACTTTCATCTGTATCTTCTTTATTTAGCATATTTCCATCTACTACAACATGAAATTCAATTATTTCTTCCTTATCATCTTCTAATACTTGAAAATCATGCATGGA
>CAZPZN010000139.1:0-4325 GCA_964590735.1 uncultured Tissierella sp. | reverse complement strand
TTATAATTGCTTCCAATTTTCAAATGAAGATGAATTTTCCTCTAAGAAGGTTGCAGGTATTGTAATCTTATTGCCATCTTCGACTCTTTCTTCATCGGATATTGGAATAGGCTTACATCCACCTGGCTCTAAGCCTACCAAGTCTAGAGGAAAGTGGTTTCCACAGTTCTGACACTCTACCTGATCACCTTCTTGTTCAAAGTAGGCCAATGGACTGCCTAAACATTCTAAACAAGTATCAAAAGCAGTTCTTATGCTTCCATCGCTTCCCTTTACAGCCATTAATCCAATTGTTATATCACTTTCTGTTCTATATTCCATAAATGTTATATCTTCAGTAATCTCATCTACATTTATGACTACATCACCATCTGCATTTAGATTAGCCTCTACTCCATGAGGAATTCTTGCAGCTGCTTCTACTTTTTCTTTATTGATCTTGTTCTGTTGTAAAAAGGAAAATAAAAGTGCAACTATGATTATTCCCCCTACTGTTATAAAGGGTAAAAAATTCTTCTTTTCAACCTGATTCTTCTTATTCTTATTATTCTTCTTAGCCATTTTTCCACTCCTTAACTTCTTAATTTTCATTATTCCGATTATTACCATAGCATATTTAATCTATATGTTTACTATGTTAGTTTACATCTTGCTAAAAATCAATAGAATTTCAAGAAAAGAATAAAAAAAATCAGAGTAGAAATTTCTACTCTGTAATAGGTCTATAATATATGGTCAACTTAAACCGCTTTAGCTTGTTTAGTAATATCCTTTACTATTTCTCCCGCTATTATAAGCCCTGCTACTGAAGGTACAAAAGCCACGCTGCCTGGTATTTGTCTTTTTGCAGTGCATTTTCTTACGGTTCCTGGAGGGCATATGCATTTAGTCTTACAATTGTCCTCTTCGTTCTCAATTGGCTTAATAGGTGGTTCCTGTGAATATACTACCTTTAGGGATTTTATCCCTCTCTTTCTTAATTCATGTCTCATAACCTTAGCTAAGGGACACATAGAGGTTTTGTAGATATCAGTAACTTCTAATCTTGTTGGGTCAAGCTTATTACCAGCCCCCATACAGCTAATAAGAGCTACATTTGCTTCTTTGGCCTTTTCAATAAGTAATAGCTTGGCAGACACTGTATCTATTGCATCTACTATGTAGGTAAATCTTGATAGATCAATGGAATCAGCAGTTTCCGCAGAGTAAAAGGTCTGATAAATCTCTACCTCACACTTTGGATTGATTTCCAATATTCTATCTCTCATTACTTCAACTTTTGCTTTGCCTATAGTCTTTCTAGTTGCAATTAGCTGTCTATTTATATTAGTTAAACATACTTTATCATCATCAATTAAAGCTATATGTCCAACACCACTTCTAACTAATGCTTCTACAGTGAAAGACCCAACTCCACCTATACCAAATACTGCAACTGATGATTCCTTAAGCTTGTCCACTCCATTAACTCCGAGTAAGAGCTCTGTTCTTGAAAATTGATTCATCTATTTCTCTCCTTACTTTACTATCTACCAAGACAAAACTCACTTTAAAGTGAGTTCAATTCATACAATTAAAATGAGGCGAAACAAAATATTTTTTATTCACCTCATTATACTATTATTAATCTTTTTGTGCCACCATTTTATTACGAATAGGAAAGTCCTACTATTCTGTTGGCTCTATATTTTCCTCTGTTCCTTCAGGTGCTTCTGGTTGCAATGGTTGAACCGGGCCCTTATCTGCAGATATGAAAATTATAACAGTTGTTTCATATCCGTTAGTAGGACTTCCCTCTGTTGTAGGAGTTGGAGATTCAACATCCATAGGTGGTTCTATCTGACTATTGGTGGTAATAGCATTATGGTCTTCTTGATTATATGGCATAATATACATTCTTATCTTATATCCATCAACAGAACCAGTTACCTCATAGGAATATTCATTTTCAAAGATTTGGACTTCTTTATCCTGAAAAAACGCCCTATATTTGTCTAATAAGTCATCCCTGGTGGAATTTGAAAAGTAGTAGGCCTGATGATAATCTTCACCTACGGCCAAGACTCCTTCAATCTTAGCAACATCATAAAGGGGAACTAAGTCCTGGGGAAATGTGTCCGGAATCTCATCAGTTACTATGGGCTCTTGACCAATGTTGTTATTTTCATTATTTGTCCCATTATCTTCTCCATTTTCATTTGGAGTATTAGTTGTACATCCTACTAATAATGAGATTATAATTAATGCTATGATTATAAGTTTTGATTTTTTCATATTTTCCTCCTAGATATCCTTTGAGTAAAACTATAGCTCTACTCTTAGTATTAATATTTAGGAGAATTTTATACTTAATTTGAACTTCTAAGAAACTATTTAATCTTTCAGAAAAATGGTACTTAGACTACTTTTCCTATAGGTCTAACAAATTTCTCTTATATTCAGAATATAGCTTTCTCAATTCATCCATCATTACATATATCTTCTTTTGTAAATCTGATACTCTTTGATGATCTTCAGCTGCAATTGCTTCCTTTATAGCTTTAAACAAACTCTTTTTACTAAAGCTATCCTTTACAAGGTCAATCCTTAAATCTCTAATCTTCATCCAATTAGATATGTCTAAATCGGATGAGTTGCTAGGGTCATGTAAAGATCTCATGCTTTTGACTTCCTTAAACAAGTCAGGGATAATTCTGTGCTCTATTTCAGTTACCCACTTATTAATAGCAGCTGCAGTAAAGCTTCTGATAATATTATCCCCTATAACATCTCCCTTTTTCAAAACTTCTGTTTTTTCCTTGTATTCTTCAAATGCAGATATATTTTCATATACAGTTGAAGGAACTTTACCAAAATATCTTTCCCTTTCTTCATCAGTGAAATCTTCGAATACATCTACTTCACTTCTATATGCCCTATCCTTATGAAGGTATTTTGCATCTTGACCGGGCTCTTTGGAAAGCTCTTCTAGTAGTTGATCTTCACTTCTATTATTCTTAATTGCATATTCTACACCGTCGTTCATACCCATAAGCATTGTTGCAATACATAAAAATGTATTAGTATGGGGGTTTGGGGACCTAAGTTCAAATCTAGTAGCCAAGGGATTGTTTTCATCTCTTATTAAGCCTAATAATATAGTTCTATTTCTTGATGGCTGTTTTGTAGACTTACCCAGGGATGTAACTATACATATTGGAGCTTCAAAACCCTTTTTAAGCCTTTTAAAAGCCTCATTTGATGTGGTTATAAATGGATTCATTACCTCATAATTATTGAGGATTCCCATTATGGAACCATAGCCAATCTTACTTAAGAAGCTATCACTAGTTGGATTGAATAAATTTACCATCTTGCCTGATTTAAGTTTTGCTGCCACTCCTAAATGAACGTGTTCTCCACTTCCTGCTACTCCTTGAATTGGCTTAGCTAAAAAGGTTACATCCATTCCGTTCTTTCTAAATGTTTCTTTAACAATTCTCTTTACAATCAGCTCATTGTCCCCACATTGGACTGCACTAGAGTATTTCCAATCGATCTCTAACTGTTCCATGATACCCGATAAAGAACCATCACTCTGTAATCTTGATTTTACTCCACCAGCCTCCTTATGACCCATTTCTGGATTAAGGCCGTATTTCTCCATCATTTGAAGGGATTGCTCAAGGGCGGTTCGCACAGCCCCCCTAGTCTTTGCCCAATACTGCTCATGAAGCTCTTGTGATGTGCTCAATTCCTCAATATCTCTAATATCATTAGGGGTCATTACCCAGAACTCCAGCTCAGTAGCTGCTGTAATCTTTATATCTGCAATATCATCCTTAGTAAATTCGAATCCATCTAAAGCATGGGGATTTTCATCAATTAACTTTAGAGTGTTTTCCTTGAAAAACTTAACAGCATTTAATAAAATATGCCTTGAATCTACTGGAATCCCATCGTGGTATAAAAAGCTTGGTATCTTAATGGTCCCTACAGGAAGCTTGGTCTCCTCGCATATATTTTCAAGGTTATAATCAACGAACCAGTTGCAGTCTAAATCTGCTTTAATATCGATCTTTGCATTGTCTAGGCTGGCGATTGTAGGTAGATATACTGAAGAGCCATCTGTTTGAACAGCAATTCCGTTTAGAAATGTATCCATATCCTCCAAGAATATCTTAACAGGAATCTTTTCTTCTGTTTCATGGCCTATTAAATCTACTCCTGAAAGGGATACAAATTTAATCTCTTTATGGTCTTTTAAAATCTCAATTAAAGCCTTCTGGTTATGGTCTTCTTTACCTATGACATAAACTAAGTCTTTATTCATTAGCAATCATCCC
>CAZPZN010000138.1:0-4330 GCA_964590735.1 uncultured Tissierella sp. | reverse complement strand
CTATTTTAAAGCTAAAAATAATGCTATTATAATAGAATTCATAAAAAAAATTCGGATAATTAAAAGGAGAGGAATATTATGAAAGTAGGATTTATTGGTTTAGGAATAATGGGTAAACCTATGAGTAAGAATTTGGTAAGGGCTGGATATCAACTAGTTGTCTATAATAGAAGTAAGGCATCTGTTGAAGAATTAGTTGGATTAGGAGCAATGGCTGTCAATTCACCAAAGGAAGTAGCAGAAAAATCAGATGTTATCATTACTATGCTACCAGATTCACCACAAGTATTTGAAATCTGCTTGGGGAAAGATGGAATCATTGATGGAATAAGAAAAGGACAAGTAGTTATAGATATGAGCTCTATTAATCCACTTAAGAGTAGAGAACTAAGTGTAGTATTATCTACAAATGGAGTAGAATTTCTAGATGCACCAGTAAGCGGAGGAGAAACAAAAGCTATTGAAGGAACTATTTCTATAATGGTTGGAGGAAAGAAAGAAGTATTCGATAAGAATTTTGATATAATGAAAGCTATGGCAGACTCTGTTGTATATGTAGGAGAAGTTGGTTCAGGAAACATTGCAAAGCTTGCTAATCAAGTTATTGTTGCTTTAAATATCGCTGCAATAGGTGAGGCTTTTACATTAGTTGCAAAGGCAGGAGTAGACCCTAATCTGGTTTATCAAGCTATAAGAAGTGGATCAGCAGGAAGTTCATTATTAGATGCCAAAGTTTCGCGTATTTTAAAAAGGAACTTTGAACCTGGTTTTAAAATTGAACATCATATTAAAGATTTGAAAAACACCTTAGACATGTCTCAAGAATTGATTTTATCTCTTCCATTGACATCTAATGTAATGGAAATAATGCAAGTATTGAAAGAAGATGGAAATGAGAAAGATGATAACATTGGAATCGTGAAGTATTATGAAAAGCTAAATAAAATCGTAGTAGAAGGTGATAGCAAATAGGCTATACATGAATAAACCTATGGTTTACTTTTTTTCTTCCATATAGTAAAGTTTAGATAAGATTATGAAATAAAGGGGTGTATTATGGAAAAACGTATTCTTGGTAGAACAAATTTTGAAGTATCCGCTGTAGCTATAGGCGGAATCCCAATTCAAAGAGTTGATAAGGAAATAGCTATTGAAATAATTAGAGAAGGTCTAAAACAGGGAATGAACTTTATAGATACTGCAAGGGGCTATAGGCAAAGTGAGGAGCTTATTGGGTACGCATTGGAGGAATTAGGTAGAGAAAAATTTATCCTAGCAACAAAATCTATGGATAGGACCTACGAAGGAATTAAAGAAGAATTTTATACAAGTCTTAAGCTGCTAAAGACTGACTATATAGATTTATATCAACTACATAATGTAAAGACTAAAGAAGAATATGACATGGTAATGTCAGAGAATGGAGCTCTTAAGGCGGTTAAGGAGTTGAAGGCTAAAGGTTTAATTAAGGAAATAGGTATTTCATGTCACAGCCTTGATATAATGGATGCTGTCCTTGATTCTGATGAGTTTTCAACAATACAGTTCCCCTACAATGCTATAGAAAGACAAGGGGAGCCTATATTTGAAAAGGCTAAGAAAAAGAATATCGGGGTAATTATAATGAAGCCACTAGCAGGTGGAGCCATATCTAGTGGAGAAGCAGCCATAAGATTTGTCCTTGAAAATCCAAACATCACAGTGGTAATTCCTGGTATGGATTCAGTAGACCAGGTTCTTGAAAATGCTAGGGCAGGAAATGATAGACGACCTTTAACAAGTGAGGAACGAAGAGTTTTAGAGGAGGAAGCAGCTGTACTAGGGCAAGAATTTTGCAGAAGGTGTGGATATTGCTCACCATGTACAGTAGGAATCGACATAACTGGTAATTTCGTAGTGGATAGTTACTTTACTAGGTACAATCTCGAGGATTGGGCTATATCAAGATATAATTCCATGGAAGTAAAGGCCAAGGATTGCATCGAATGTGGAGAATGCGAGTCCAGATGTCCCTACAATCTTCCAATAATAGAGATGTTAAAGAAGGTAGCAAGCCATTACGAGTAAAGTGACACTAAATACAGAACTTAAAATTGAAACTAAATTAGAGAAAAGGCATAAACTCCCTTAGATTAAATAGATGAATTTCTTTTAATCTGTAGGGAGTTTTTTATGTGGATATATTAATACTGGATGAAAATGTTTCCAAGTTTTACTGCAGAGGAGAATTTAGTATTAGGTGGTTATACTATTTACGATAAAGGGTAATATATAAAGACTATAATTAAGATTTGTAATTTACTCCAGAGATTAAGGAAAGACCCCGATAAAAGGCATTTGATAAGGAGGATTGTTTTATTGTGAGTAGGGCTACCGTATTAGAAATAAACTTGGACAATATTGCTTATAATCTAAGACAGTTTAAGAAGGTATTACCAAATTCAGAACTTATGGCTGTTGTAAAGGCAGACGCCTATGGGCATGGAGCTATTAGGGTAGCAGAAGTTGCCCTAGAAGAAGGTGCAACTTGGTTGGGAGTTGCAACTGTGAGTGAAGGTATTGAACTTAGAAAGGCTGGATTTAAAGTTCCTATACTAGTATTGGGTGGATTACTAGCGGAAGAAATGCTAGTGTGTAGTCAAAACCAGATTGATGTAGCCGTTTATAGTAAAGATTTTTCTAAGCAAGTTGAGCAATATAGCAGATTATTCGAAGAACCTCTTAATATTCATATAACAGTAGACACTGGAATGCATAGATTAGGCATTTTACCAGAAGACTTAACAGAGTTTTTAATGGATATAAAGCAAAGAAAATGTCTAAAAGTAAGGGGTATTTTTTCTCATTTCCCAGATGCAGCAGGGGATTATGATTTTTCTAATAAACAAATTGATTCATTCAAAGAATGCGTTAAAATAGCTGAAGATGTGCTAGGTAAAATTGAGTATAAACATATGGCAAATAGTGCTGCAATTTTTAAGTTGCCTAATTCTCATTTTGACCTAGTAAGATTAGGACTGGGATTATACGGTTATCATGATGACCTAAGCTTTTTTAATGATTTAGACCTAAAACCTGCTATGGTTTTAAAATCTAGGATAACCTCTATAAGGCAGGTAAAAGCTAATGAGAGAGTTGGATATGGAAGGACATATCTTTTAGAAAGAGATGGTAAAATAGCTACTATACCAATTGGTTATGCAGATGGCTATAAAAGATCATTATCTAATAAGGCTTTCGCCCTTGTAAATGGGTTTAAAGTAAGAGTTGCTGGAAGGGTATGCATGGATCAAACCATGATTGACGTTACTGATATTCCAGATATTTCAGAGGGTGACGAGGTAATTATTCTTGGTAAACAGGGTAATAATGAAATTTCTATGTATGATATATGTAAATGGGCTGATACCATTCCAAATGATATATTAACATCATTTAAAGAGCGTATTAATAAAACATATTTAAGCCGACTATAAAAAATGTAAAAACTCTTCTCACATAATAGTTATGAGAAAAAATCTATTATGTGAGGAGTATTTTGTTAATGGGTATAATAATGTATACACATGAATTTGTTAGGAAAATTTTATAATATATTAATGAGGAGGATAGGATAATGCAAATTATAGATGATTTAAAGTCATTAAAAGAAGTTATTTGGTATAACCCTAACTATAAAAATTTTGAAGATGTTAAGAATGACTTGCCTGTAAGTTTAGAAGATGTACTAGATGCAGAAGCAAGATTAAAGAGATTTGCACCCTATATTAAGAAGGTATTTCCAGAGGTAGTAGACGGAATAATAGAATCACCAATAGATGAAATCCCTAAGATGAAAAAAAAGATGGAAGAGACTTATGGCACTAAAATCAGCGGAAGATTGTTTGTGAAGAGGGATGATAGCCTTCCAATTGCAGGATCTATTAAGGCTAGAGGTGGAATCTATGAGGTCTTGAAGCATGCAGAAAAACTAGCCATAGACAATGGCTTATTGAACATAGATGACAATTATGAAATCCTGGCTGATAAAAAGCTTGTAGACTTCTTTTCCGATTACACTATTCAGGTAGGAAGTACTGGAAATCTTGGATTAAGTATAGGAACCATCAGTGCTAAGGTAGGATTTAAGGTAGTTGTCCATATGTCCTCAGATGCAAAACAATGGAAGAAGGATATGTTACGATCTCGTGGGGTAACTGTTGTAGAATATGCCGATGATTATTCCAAAGCTGTTGAAGAAGGTAGGGCTCTATCAGATAAGGATCCTAAGAGTCATTTTATAGATGATGAAAACTCAAAAGATTTATTTATGGGATATGCAGTCGGTGGA
>CAZPZN010000137.1:0-4342 GCA_964590735.1 uncultured Tissierella sp. | reverse complement strand
CCCTCTTCTATTACAATATCATTCCTATATTTACCGATGTATTTACTGTCGAAGTCAAAGCCATCCTTATTATATGTGACCTTTTGTCCATCTAAATTTGGAGTTTTTACCACTGTATTGTTTATATCCTTTATATCAATAGAAAACTCAATTGTATAGATATGCTCAATTCCTTTACTATCCTCTGCAGATATACTTGCAGTAAAGATTCCACTTTCAAGGATGCCATCCTCATTCTCAATTGCCTTTCCAGATGCTTCCTTTACATATACATTAGATTTAGGACTAGGAATATCCAGTCTCTTTGCAGTAATTTCATCAAATATGGAATATTTCAATGCAAAGGATGAAATAGCGTTAACAAGTGGAGGAATTTCTGAATCCTTTATATCTCCAATATACATTTTCTTATTGCCTGATTCTTCGATTTGAATGACATTTTCTAAACTTCCCACTAGAGCATCCATAATCTTTTCTGCATCCATAACTTGCTCATCCTCAAAAGGATTTTCAAAGATTTCTCTATCTTTACTAGATTTACCTTTCTCTATAACTTCATATGAGCCCTCTTTAAAGTTTTTAAAAATAGTCTGATTTTTATCATTGTAAGAATAATTCTCTCTAACTTTACCTTCATTAAGATATGATCCACTAGTCTCTTTAGCTTGAGCTGCAATATCATATTTTGAATTATCAATTGATTCTACGAAAGTATTACCATCAACTTTGACTGAAGCAATAAGCTCTACACTAAAGCTGTCAACTTCATTGGTCAATTCTGACATTGTTGTTTTTAATGAATTTTTAAGATTGTAATAGCCTGAACCCAGCATTATATCCGCAAAAGCTGAAGTAGCTAGAATTAATGCCCCCAAGACAAAGGCCAATATTGTAGCCGTCTTTTTATTTATTTTCATTTATTCAACCTCCTTATTTGTTACTCGGTAAAAACATAAACGTTTATGAGTACAATTATATACTACAATATTAGTCTTGAATAAGTCTAAACTAAATATTAACAATTTATTAAATGGGGTCAGACTTGAATAATTAAATTCAATTATTCAAGCCTGACCCTTTCTCACTTATCAACATACTCTATTTATATATACTCCCCCTTGAATCAATATCAAACACAAATATCTCTTTCTTAAAATCATCCTTAATAAAAAGCGCTCTTATATCACCAATTCTTATTCTAAAATATGGCGGGTTATCTTGCCCCTGTATACGTTTGATATCCCCATTCGGTAGATTATTTAGTCCATTATAAATCCTTTCTCTTGTGGGTTTATCATACTTTTGTATCTTCTTCGCTACACTCTTGGAGAAGGTTACATTATATATCACTGTAGTCACTTCCGTCTTCTGCTACCTTTTCTATTTCTTCAGCAGTATATCTTGGTTCCTCTTTTGATGCTGCTAAAATCTCCATATCTCGTGATATGTCCTTATCAGAAATATGCTCTAGTTCCATATTATCTAAAGCTTCACTAATCTTTTTCCACTCCATATATTCGAGGAATTGATTATATTTATCTATGCTAATAATCGCAGCTTCCAGTTTATTATTTCTAATTATAATTATGTCATCTTTCTTTGCCTTATCAATTGTTTTTGCAACATTTTGTTGCAATTCAGATGTGGATATAAATCTATCTTGAATAAGCATATTTATCCTCCTTTACTTATCATCTATAGTTAAATTATAATACGTTATGAGTTTTAATGCAATATATCATGTAATATTTTATATAAACATTTATATAACTTTTAATAACGCTAAGGGTCAGGCTTGAATAATTTACTTAATAAGTAAATTATTCAAGCCTGACCCCTTTCTTTAATCAATCTTCTTATTCTATAAATTTCTTTCTTCAATCGATGTTATTCTTATATACTGTCCATCCTCTATTAAGCCGACGATTACATCTGTTGTAAATAGGTCTGTTGGTACACTGGTTCTTGAAGTAAAAGTAATCTTATATAGATTTTCTTCTAATTTATTGATTTCATAACTTTCAACCCATGGGCTTGATGTTCCTGTTACAAAGCCTAGGCCCTTGAATTCTTCATATTTTTCTTCTCTTAAAGTTTCATCCAGTAAACCATATTGGATCATGCCGTTTCTCATCTTAACCGCTTCTGCATACATATTTACTGCTTCTTCTGCTGTTATAGGACTTTGATGGTCCTTAATCAGGCTTAAATTATTTTCAGTCACACCCTTGCTAAATGCTCTAACTATTAGCCTATCTTTTCCAATTACACCAAGACTTACATTCTCGTCTAATTCATCTCTAAAATATGATAATGGGACATAGGTTGTGCCATCAATTACCTTTTGTGGTGTAACAGTTACCGGCCTAGATCCTACGATGGCTCCATCACTTCTATTCCAGTCTACTTTATATCCTAAGCTTTCAGCAATTACCCTAAGAGGAATAAGGGTAGTATAATCTACATTAATTGTTCCTTTATTGCTATTTATATCCTTACCGTTATGGTTAATAGGTCCTCTTTCCTTGCCATCCTTTATGGAATTGTAGACTTCATCCCTAAGAATATCTTTAATATCTTCAGACTCAACCATGAAATATCTGATCCCTGCTGCATAAGGCGCTATATCATATAAGCCAAAGTAGACAACCAACTTATCCCCATCTATATAGAAGGAATAATTACCATCTTTGCTCACAATAGTTTCTTCATAGTCAGGAAAATAGTTTACAGGATCTTTTTCAATTTCTTTTAGGATCATATCAGTGATTAGTCGGTTGTAATCTACTTCTTCCTTGAATAAGTCCTTAATTTCATATATTTCCCCTGTTAAAGTGTTGGTGGTAATGGATATTACTTGACTGGTTCCATGAGCTCCACCAGAATATGAATAGAGATTTAATTGAAGAGATAATATTTCACCTAATTTAACATAATCATATGTCATATCCAAGCTAACTACCATAGAAGCAGCTGTTTCGCCTTTTTCCAACAACTCATCCTTAAGTGCCACCATGGATTTGGCAGTTGAATTTGCATCTCCTACTGCATCTAAGGCTATATTTAACACTCTTTTATTTACTTCATCTGCACCCTTAAAGCCTTCAAATATTGGTATTAGTACATTAATTTCCTTTATATCATCACTGTTTTTTATTTCAGCATGAGAAACTTGAAAATTATCCTCCGCAAAAACTAAAGGAACTGATGACATCAAAAGTGAAACTAATAATACAATAGAAACTATCCTTTTCATAATAAGACTCCTCTCATTTCTTTTCTTACCTCTATTTTAGTCCTATTAAGTATTTAATTAGAAACAATAAGGTTACAATTTATTTATTTTGCAGATTTGGACAAAAAATGAACAGCTAATACAAAGCTTGTATTAGCTGCTTATAGTTATCATCAGATATATTACGTTAAAGTGTTATCAAGGTCTACAACTTTACATATTCTCTTATGGCTTCCTCAACTACTGTATTTAAATTCTTACCTTTTGCAGCAGAATAAAGTACCAGGTCTTTATGTAGGTCTGGACAAACACGGACATTAAAGCATCCCTTATAGGTTTTATCTGGTTCTAGGCCCTTCTCTTCGCATAAGTCTAGGTAATCATCTACTGCTGCCTCGAAATCATGTATAAGTGCATCTACACTTTCCCCCTTATAGGAGATCACCCTATTTACTCCTATTACCTTACCCGTAAGCATCTGATTATTTGAACAATACTCCACAGTTCCATAATACCCCTTATATTTTAGTAGATTATCCATTGAAATCCTCCTTATTAGTATTAATAGGGTTGTTCTATTATGTATTGGAAACGTTTGCTTATGACAATATTTTAACATGTTTAAACCCTACTTGCAACTATATTTTAGTTACAAGTAGGGTTTTTTATACTAACTTTTTAGCATTAGTTTTAGATACTTATTTAAGGTCTTGCCTCCACCTAGAATGAATCTAATAATATTTTTTATTCCATAATTTCTTAGCATTTCCGTCTTCTTATTTACAAAGAAGTTTACATATAAATTGCTTTTTAATAATTCATAATAATAAGATCTCAAATGTATTTTACTAGGCCTTATTATAACCTGTCCAAAACTCCATTTTTCATAGTCCTCTTCATCAAAGATCAAGCTCTCCTTATATGTATCATAGATGGGTAGGTTAGGAAACGGGGTTAAAGGACTTATTGTAGCAATCTCCGGTCCCAGTTCTTTAATATATGACCTAAAGCGTTTAAAATCCTTCCTATCCCAATCAGGATGGGCCATAAAGGATGCCCAAGCATCAATTTCTAACTCCCTTAATATATTTGCAGCTATGTAATTGT
>CAZPZN010000136.1:0-4342 GCA_964590735.1 uncultured Tissierella sp. | reverse complement strand
CTTGAGATTCTTCAGACTCACCGTGATGGGCTCCTGTTAATGCCTTTAGACATTCGGCTAAGCCTATAAAACCTATAGATAAGGTTCCATGCTTTAGTACTTCTCTAATATTATCTTCATCCTTAAGCTTTTCTGAGTCCATCCAAATCCCTTGTCCCATCAGGAATGGATAATTCAAGACCTTCTTACTTGCTTGAATTTCAAAACGCTCAAGAAGCTGTGCAATTACTAAATTAATTGTATCGTCTAGCTGGCTAAAGAATCCTTTAACATTACCCTTATTATCAATACCAATCCTCGGTAAATTAATAGTAGTAAAGCTTAGGTTACCTCGTCCAGAAACTACCTCTCTGGATTCGTCATGAACGTTTCCAATTACTCTTGTTCTACAGCCCATATAAGCAATTTCAGTCTCTGGTTGTCCTTTTTTATAGTACTTTATATTAAATGGTGCATCGATGAAAGAGAAGTTTGGAAATAGTCTCTTAGCGCTAACCCTACAAGCCAGCTTAAATAAATCATAGTTTATATCCTCTGTATTATAATTGATACCTTCCTTAACCTTGAATATTTGAATTGGGAATATTGGAGTTTCCCCATTACCCAAGCCCTCCTCAGTAGTAAGAAGTAGATTTTTGACGACCATTCTGCCTTCAGGTGATGTATCTGTTCCATAGTTAATTGAAGAAAATGGGATCTGAGCACCTGCTCTAGAATGCATTGTATTTAGGTTGTGAACCAATGCTTCCATGGCTTGGAATGTTCTCTTATCCGTATCCTCATAGGCATTCTTATGTGCAAAGCCTTGAACCTTTCTTACAGTTTCTTCATCGTTTAATAACTCTTGAAGGTATTCAGCTTCCTTCTTCATATAATTTTCGCTTTCCGTCATAGTTGGGATTAAATTATAATCCTTCTCAAGCATATTGAATATATAATCTAGGTTTTCCACCAAATCCACTTCATCCATTAGTAGCTGTATGCTTCGCTTTAAATTATTCCTATAAGACTTCTTATAAGTCTTTCTAACACCCATTGCCATACCATAGTCGAAATTAGGAATGCTCTGACCACCATGCTGGTCATTTTGATTTGACTGAATTGCAATACAAGCTAGGGATGAATAGGATGCAATATCCTGAGGCTCCCTTAAATAACCGTGTCCTGTGCTAAAGCCTTTCTTAAATAGGTCCACTATATCAATTTGGCAGCAGGTAGTTGTTAGGGTAAGGAAGTCCAAATCATGAATATGGATCTGGCCTGATTTATGTGCTGCTGAATGGTCAGGATTTAATACAAATAAATCGTAGAACTCTTTGGCACTTTCGGACCCATACTTCAACATAGTTCCCATAGCAGTGTCACCATTTATATTGGCATTTTCACGCTTAATATCATTATCCTTGGCATCCTTAAATGTAAGGTCTTCAAACACCTTCATAAGTCTTGTATTCATGTTTCTGACTCTGTTTCTCTCAGCTCTATATATTATGTACTCTTTGGCTGTTCTGGCGTGTCCTTCCTCGATTAGTACCTTCTCTACCATGTCCTGGATTTCCTCTACATCTGGAACCTGCCCCTTGAACCTTTCATCACATAAATTAATTACTTTTTCTGAAAGATTCATAGAAATATTATAATCTTGTCCACCTGCAGCCTGTGCTGCTTTGAAAATTGCATTTGCAATCTTTTCTATATTAAATGGTACTTCTCTTCCGTCTCTCTTCTTTATCTTCGTTATCATATTTGCCTCCTGTAAAGTCCCCTGAATTCCACAGGTATTTATTTAAATGCATTAAAAAACACTATATATTGTCTAATCAATAATACCATCACCCAATATATAGCGTCAACTATATTAACTTTATTTAACTATTTGTATAGCTTTCTTAATATTAATTTCCAAATTTACTTCTATAGCCACATTTCCTACATAGTTCTTCTACTACATTACGGTTGGAGAAATTGTTGTAAATATTAAGTGCTCTATCACTGGAAAGTATTTTATCTAAAGTACTTTCATGAATATTTCCAAGATTAATTACTCCTTCTCCATCTAAACAGCAGGGTACTACTGAACCATCTACTAAAATACCAATTTGGTCTCTTAAACCATAACAAAATCCTTTTTCTTCATATATCTCATTGTCTAAAGATGGCCAAATAAACTCCTCATCCTCATTGAGATATAGTCTATTACGGATTTTAATCCCTCTTCTTGTTTGAAAGTCTTCAAGATTGCTAAAATCAATATTAAAGCTTTCTTCAAGTCTTTTTAGGATATAATTATTTTTTTGAAGATTATCCTCCTTCTTCGATGTGAGATTCCAGAGCCTAAGGCCTAGGATCATCTTCTTATCCTTGGCATCTTCAATAAAGCTTAAGATATTATCCATATAGTCTTCTCTATTGCTATACCATTGATTTTGTTCAAGGCTATGAAGGGATATATTAATCTGTCTAATGGCGGGTTTATTTAATAAAACATCCCTAGTTCTATCAATAAGAGTTCCGTTGGTAGTTAGATTTACATGTAGATTATGCTCATTAGCAATATCCAAGAAATCACCAAGTCTTGGATGCATTAAAGGCTCTCCTTTTATATGGAGATAGATATGTTCTGTATGATTTTTTACATCTTCTAGGATTCTCTCAAACTCATGAGTCTCCATAAATCTAGAAGCCCTCTTTGTTGTAGGACAAAAGTCGCATTTTAAATTACAGAGATTTGTTATCTCAATATATACTTTTTTAAATTTCATATTTATTCCATTCTTTCTAACTTATATGTTGCAAGTCCAATAGACATATTTATCATAAGAGATGAAATCTTGCACTCTAACATTCTATCATAAAATCTAAGCTGGTCATAGACCAAGTTACTATCTTTAATACCTAGCTTGTCATTCCGAGCGTAGCCGAGGAATCTCCGTTTTCATTATTGGGATGATGAGATTTCTCCATTCCAGTCGAAATGACAATAAGAATCTATAAGTTCATAGTACAATTACATCATAAAAAAGAAGCCCAAATGAACAATCCATTAGACTTCTTCATAACTCTTAAGCATTCATATCTACATGACAGTAACCACCTGGGTTTTTCTTCAAATAGTCTTGATGATAATCCTCCGCATAATTGAAGTTTGTTAATTGCTTTACTTCTGTTACTATAGGTTTATCATGTTTTTGCTGTTCTTTTTCTACTGCTTTTTTTATAACTTCCAAATCTTCAAGGTCTACATAGTAGATTCCAGTCCTATACTGACTGCCTATATCATTACCTTGTCTATTAAGTATTGTAGGGTCAATTATTCGAAAAAATCTCTCTAATAAGTCTTCAAGTGACACAATTTTTTCATCATATTCTATATAAGTAGTCTCTGTGTGACCAGTCAATCCTGTACACACCTGTTTATATGTTGGATTTGGAGCTTGCCCACCTGAATAACCTACCTCAGTGTCCACTACTCCCTCTATTCTTGAGAAATATTCCTCCACTCCCCAAAAACAGCCACCTGCTAAATATATATTTTTCATAATTTTCACCTGCCTTCAATTTCAAGTATTATTTAGGAACAAAGGGGTCGGTTGCCTTTTTGTCCAGCGAGAAAAGCGAGTTGCAGACAAAACGGACAGCAAGTTGCTTTAGCAACGTAGGAGTGAACGCAGTGAACGTTCCTTTTGTTCCTAGAATGGAGCATAACCTTGGTCGTTCCACCATACTTCTTTATATAGATTATATTGAGTCGTAAATTGCTCTAAATGGATTTTCTCCCATTTAATTAAAGTATCATATAATTGTCTAGCTGAAGAAAAACTTGTAGTTTCTTTTGCATTTTGGTAGAAAGCTATAGAATCCTTCTCCATCTGCATTCCTATAGAAAAGACAGACATAGCCATAGAAGATAGGTCTCTAGCAACCTTGTTCCATTTGTATATATCTGGTGAAGGTGGATCAGCTTCAAATGCCAATACAAAATCATCTTCGTTGCTATCCTTAATTTTATCAAATAGTTTCTTTAGATAACCAATGTGAGTTAATTCTTCATTGGCTAGCTCCATAAAAGCTTCTTTCCCTTCACCTGAGCCATGTGCTGATGCCATTTTGTAGAATTCATAACCCTCTACCTCATTAATTATCGCCTGTTTTATTATCTCCAATTCATCCTTTACCAATGCATTCACCCTTTCTTAATTATACATTGTCTTATTACCCATTTTTCATAGCATTTCTACATATATTTGATAGATATGTGATACTTTCCTATTCATAATAAAAACACTCCTTTAAGTTATTAGACTTAAAGGAGTCTTTAGAAAGAAAAATGTGTTGATTCCTT
>CAZPZN010000135.1:0-4364 GCA_964590735.1 uncultured Tissierella sp. | reverse complement strand
AGGGAAGTGGTTCAGGTTGGGTAACATCTGAGTATTCAATGTTACCAGGTTCTACCCATAGTAGGAAGGTAAGAGACTCTTCTAGAGGAAGAATAGATGGAAGAAGCCAAGAGATTCAAAGACTTATAGGGAGAGCCTTAAGAAGTATTGTTGATGTTAAAAAGCTAGGTGAAAGAACCATATGGATAGATTGCGATGTTATTCAAGCCGATGGAGGCACAAGAACAGCATCTATTACTGGATCCTTTATAGCCCTAGCGGATGCGATTTACAAGCTATATAAGAATAAGCAAATCACTGAGATGCCTCTTTTAGGATTCATTTCCGCCATTAGTGTAGGTATTGGGAGTGATGGACCTATTTTAGACTTGTGTTATGAAGAGGATCATGTAGCCATGGTTGATATGAATGTTGTTATGACTGATAAGGGAGAATTCGTTGAGATTCAGGGTACTGGTGAAAATGATACCTTCTCTAGAGCAGAACTTAACTCTATGCTAGATTTAGCTGATAAGGGAATTAAAGAGTTAATAGAGATTCAGAAAACCTCCTTGGGAGAAATAGGAGAATTAATAGGAGTTAAGGGCTAAATGAATAAGAGAAAGCTAGTACTTTCAACGGAAAATAAGCATAAGGTAGATGAGATAAAGGACATACTAAAAGATATAGATATTGAGGTGGTCTCCAGAGCTGAACTGGATATTGAAGACTTTCATGTAGTTGAAGATGGAGAAAGCTTAGAGGAAAACAGTATAAAGAAGGCAAGTGCATTAGCTGAAAGATGTGATTATATGGTTATTGCTGATGATACTGGCCTATTTGTAAATGCCCTTAATGGAGAGCCAGGTGTCTACTCCTCTAGATATGCAGGTGAAGAAGGGAATGACTATAATAATTGCTCTAAGTTACTTGAGAATTTGGAAGGTAAGACTGATAGGAGTGCATATTTTAGAACTGTAATAGCTTTAATAACTGAGGATAAGAAGATTTATACCCTTGAAGGAATTTGTAAAGGTAGTATTGAAAGTGAGAGAAAGGGTAGTGGGGGCTTTGGCTATGACCCAGTATTTAAGCCTGAAGACCATGACCTTACATTTTCAGAACTAGGTGAATCGGTAAAAAATAGGATTAGTCATAGGGCTAAGGCATTGATTGAATTAAAAAAGATTCTTAAGGATATATTGGAGGATTAGATGAAAGTAATAGTAGTGAGTGATACTCATAATTCTATTTATACCTTTATAGAAAGAGTAAAGACCATGGATAAGCCTGATTTAATCCTTCATCTTGGAGACCATAATAGTGATGGAGAAAGAATTGAACAAGAACTTGGTATAAATGTAATTCAGGTTAAGGGTAATGGAGATTTTTCTTCCAAGTATAAAGAAGATGAGCTTATAGACATTAAGGGTAAGAAAATATTTTTAACCCATGGTCATAAATACAGAGTGAACTATAGTAGAGATAGTCTCTATTACAAGGCTTTAGAGCTAGGAGCAGATCTTGCCCTATATGGGCATACCCATATACCTGAAATAGTCCATGAGGAAAAACTTATAATTATGAATCCAGGCAGTCCAACAAGCCCTAGAGGAAGGGAAATGAAACCTACATTTGGATTATTAGAAATTACGGATAAGATATATGCATCAATTATAGAAATAAACTGAGGGTAATTAACTCACATTGTTGAAGTGGTGCATGCAATGCCTTCTAATACTTAAAAAATATGCTCCTCCTTGTAGTAAACAGTTTTTACTATTTTAACTGTCTACTACAAGGGGAGCATATCAATTTTTCTAAAGCCTGACCCTTTTATTATCTAATTGTTTTTAAAGCCTTGGACCAATTGATTAATTGATCTAATTGCTCGTTTACACTTTCTTTCTTACCTTCGCCAGGAACGAACTTACTCATATCTTCAAAATCTGTGAATAATGAGAACATAACTTGCGCTCTAACATCAGCCATTTGCAATTCTCCTGCTACTAATCTTAAGTGCTCAACTGCTCTAACTCCCATAGCACTACCGTAACTTACAAATGCAACTGCTTTATTATTCCATTCAAGAGCTAAATAATCTATAGCATTTTTAAGTGCTGCAGATGTACCATGGTTGTATTCTGGAGTAACCATTACAAAACCATCAAATTCACCTATTTTAGCAGCCCATTTTTTTGTATGGTCATTTGTATATTGATTCCAACCAGCTGGAAGAGCCTCATCTAATAATGGTAGATTATAGTCAGCGATATCTATTAATTCGAATTCTGCATCTGTTCTTTCCTTAGCTACGTCATAATACCACTTTGCAACTTGCTCACCATTTCTACCTGGTCTTGTACTTCCGATTATTATACCTATCTTTAACATTTACATTCCTCCATTTAACTTATTATTTATTATTTACTTACTTATGGTTAGTGAATTATAATGTAATTATACCCATGGTTTTATATTTAAACCATAAAACAAAAATATTTTTTATTTTATTACGAATAGGAAAGTCCTACTATTTATATCCTTAATTTATTGACTTAACATTGATTAGAAATCTTTCTAATATTCTATTTTTTCTAAACCCAATTATTGTTATACCTATGAATTTGGAAATTAATCTTAGTATATTCTTTTATGTTATAATAAATACAATAAATGAAAGAAAACTAACTTATTTCTAATGGATATTTATTGAATCGGTGTGAAACTAGCAAAAATTAGAATGGAGAATTTTTAATGGAAAAACTGAATATCATGCATCTTGATATGGATGCTTTTTATGCTGCAGTGGAAGAAAAGGATAATCCTAGCCTTAAAGGTCTCCCTGTAATCGTCGGGGGAAAGAGTAGGCATGGAATCGTAACTACTTGTAATTATGAAGCGAGAAAATATGGCATTCATTCAGCTATGCCCATATTTATGGCTAGGAAAAGATGTCCAAGAGGGATTTTTATTCAACCAAGAATATGGCGATATAAGGAAGTATCCAATGAAATCATGGAAATCTTATATGGCATTACAGAAATGGTAGAGCAACTATCTATTGATGAAGCTTTTTTAGATATTTCTGAAGTAGCAATGAAGCCTCAAGACTTGGCAACCTATATAAAGAAAAGGGTAAGAGAAGAGACAGGACTAACTGTATCCGTTGGAATTTCATATAACAAGTTTCTAGCAAAGCTTGCAACTGACTGGAATAAGCCCGATGGTATTAAAATAATCACTAGGGATATGGTGCCTGAGATTTTACTGCCTTTACCTGTAAAGAAGGTATATGGCATAGGAGCTAAATCATCTAAGAAACTAAATAGCATAGGTATTTATACTATAGAGGATCTTATGAGACTTTCAGAAGAATTTCTAGTTGAGATGTTTGGTAAGGCTGGTAGTGAAATTTACGATAGGATTAGGGGGATAGACAATAGAAAAATTGATCTTTCTAGAGAAAGAAAATCCATAGGTACAGAGACTACCTTTGAAGAATATATAATACAAAAAGACACTTTAAAGTCTTATTTGTCAGCATTTTCTGAGGAGATATCGGAAGCCTTATTACATAAAGGATTTCAGGGGAAGACAATTACAGTTAAGACAAAGGATGAAGACTTTATACAACATACTAGAAGTAGAACACTCTTGAATTACATATCTAGTAAAGAGGATATTTATACAGTAGCATCTAGTATATTGGATGATATGGAAATAGAAAAAAGGCTTAGACTTATTGGACTGACCATTTCAAATCTTACTACATTAGATATAGAACAGTTATCTTTTTTGGACTAAATATTAGATCTTGTTGAAATATAAATAATTGGTCAATTGCAAAACTAAATTAGACTTTGCAGAGTTAAATTAGACCCCTTTATAAATCTAGTAAAATACACGAATTAAGATAGTTTAATTTAGTCGAAAATAGGCTTTTTAAAGCTCATTTTTGTGCTATAATGGTACCAATAAGCTAAATTTGGGTATGACTTTTAAAGGTCTACTATAGTATAAATTTTTCGTAAGACTAAATTAGACCCCTAAAAACGTTATAAAATGCCCAGATAATAATTTAGATTATTATTTTAATAGTGATGGTTTTAAGATTACGTCATTAGGCTGTATTCGTTCAATGCCTAATGCATCTATCAACTTAAATCCATACCTTTGGCTGAATGAATCAAATGGGGAGTGATCATTCAGCTTTTTTCTTGTATAAGAATTTACATGTGACATTACAACTCTGATATCATCCTGTGTTAGATTATCCATGCTCTTGCCTTTAGGTATAATTCTTCTAATTAATTCATGATTATTCTCAATTTCTGGCTTTAAGAAGGCAGAATAAGGATAGCAATAAAATACACTTGTTAACT
>CAZPZN010000134.1:0-4618 GCA_964590735.1 uncultured Tissierella sp. | reverse complement strand
TAATATTAGTACAATGAGTAACAATGGAATAATTGTTGAAAGTGCAAAGTATGGCTCTAACATGAGAGTTATGGTGGAAAAAGATGGGCAAAAATATTACTATAGTTTAAATAATCCAAAAGAAGAGATTCCTGCCCAACTTGGAAGCGGATCCTACTTGGTAAAAATACTTCAAAATACATCAGGCAATAGCTATAAAGTAGTAGAAAAGTCTAACTTAAATATAAGTGTAAATAATATGGCTGTTTATCTTTCTTCAAGTCAACCTGTTTATTGGGAAAATCAGGACAAGCTAATTCAATTGGCCAATAGCTTGACTGAAGGTTTAAAGACAGATGAAGAAAAAGTTGATGCAGCTTATAAATATGTCATATCAAATATCAAATACGACTATAATAAAATAAATACAATCTCTAACGATTATGTGCCAGATATTCAAGCTACTATAGATTCCAAAACTGGAATTTGTTATGATTACTCAGCACTATTTGCGGGTATATTAAGATCACAAGGAATTCATACTAAACTAGTAAAAGGTTATAAGACTGGTTTAAATGTATATCATGCATGGAATGAAGTTTTTCTTGATGGAGAATGGATTACAGTAGATACAACTTTTGACGCTGCTCTTGGTGACACTCAGATGGCAAAATTAGCAAGCGAATATAACAAAGTAAGGGAATACTAAAAAAGATATAAAAATTAAGCCTAAGGCTTAATTTTTTAAGATGAAGGGCAAAGAAAGTCAAAGTCAAACTACGGAGGTATATATGGCTGGTATAAGTAATATAATTGAAGCCTTTATTAAAAGTCTCCTAGAGGATGGAGAAGGAAGCATAGAAATTCAGAGGAATGAGCTTGCTGAATACTTTGATTGTGCTCCATCCCAAATAAATTATGTTCTTTCTACGAGATTTACAGCTAATAAAGGGTATTATATAGAGAGTAGAAGAGGCGGCGGAGGGTATATTAAAATAATAAAGGTCTCTATACATGAATATAAGGATATAAATGATATTATCGTTAATACTATAGGGGATTCCATAACTAAGAACAAAGCCTTTGATATAGTCGATGGTCTGTGGGAAGAAGAAATAATTACTAAGAGAGAATCGGAAATCATCAAAGCTGCTATTGGCGATAGATCTTTAAATTGTGATCCAATGTTAAGAAATTGCCTAAGAGCATATATTCTAAAGAATGTACTGCTAATTTTGGCTAAATAGGGGTGATTAGATGCTGTGTGATTCTTGTAAATTAAATAATGCTAAGCTTCACTATACTAAGATAATAAATGGAAAGGTTGAAGAACTACATCTTTGTGAGAATTGTGCTCTGGAGAACCAAGAGTTTGACATGGACAATCCATTTTCCATACACAAGTTATTTACAGGTTTATTTGATAACGTAAAGGATAAAAGTCATGAAAATATTGGAGACATTACTTGCTCTAATTGCGGATTAACCCTGAGGGAGTTTAATAAGACTGGTAAATTAGGTTGTGGCATATGCTATGATGATTTTGCTGAACATTTACAACCTGTAATACAAGGTATCCATGGCCATAAACATCATATTGGTAAGATGCCTAAAAGGGTTAGTCCTGATATCAAATTGCAAAAAGAGGTTGAAGAGCTTAGTTTAAAACTCGAAGAGGCGGTTAAGAGGGAAGAATTTGAAAGTGCTGCTGAGATTAGAGATGAAATCAAACGAGTTAAGGAGCAGTTGCGTGTAAGCAAGGAGTGATTATATGACAAAATGGATCGAGAATATGTCCTCTAATCAGGATGTGGCTATAAGTACTAGAATAAGAATTGCTAGAAATCTAAAGGAATATGATTTTCCGCTTTATCTGTCACTTGAGGACTCTGATAATCTTACTAATACTGTACTTGATTCAATGAAGGATTCCTTTGATGATAATTATGAATTCTTAAGACTAAGAGACCTATCTACTAAAGAGAGGCTTATGTATGTAGAGGAACATCTTATAAGCCCAGGACTTAGCAGACAATTTGATAAGTCTAGCTTCCTCCTTAGAAGAGATGAAAAAGCAACTATTATGATCAATGAGGAAGACCACTTAAGAATCCAAACTCTTTTACCAGGCTTAAACTTAGATGAAGCATGGAAATTATGTTCAGAGATAGATGATAGTTTAGAGGAAAAATTAAATTTTGCATATCATAGGGATTTAGGATATCTTACTGCATGTCCTACTAACGTAGGTACTGGAATGAGAGCATCTGTAATGCTTCATCTACCTTGTCTTACTATGACTAGTCATATTAACTCACTTACTGAGGCCATAAGAAAGATGGGGCTTACGGTTAGAGGCCTATATGGAGAGGGTACAGAAGCGACTGGAAACCTATATCAGGTTTCTAATCAGACTACTCTTGGAGAAAGAGAAGAAGATATTATTAATAAATTAAATAAAATAATTATTCAAATTGTGAATAAAGAAAGAAATGTGAGGAAGTTTCTAAAGGAAAGGAAAGGTTTAGAATTAGAGGATAAGATCTATAGGTCCTATGGAATCCTGAAAAATAGTAGGCTTATGTCCTCGAAGGAGGCCATGAATCATCTTTCCACTTTAAAGCTTGGATTTGACTGTGGATACTTTTCAGATGATTCAAACCTTAATATAATGCAACTTATGATTGAAATAATGCCTGCAACATTACAGAAAAAATTAAATTCTGATTTGGATAAGGATGAAAGGGATAAAATAAGAGCAGAGTTAATTAGAAATAAACTTGGTGAAATGGAGGTATAATATGGCTATGTTTGGAAGATTTACAGAACGAGCTCAAAAGGCCATACTTTTGGCTCAAGAGGAAGCTAAAGGATTAAAACACAATTATGTAGGCACAGAACACTTGCTTTTAGGCTTAGTAGCTGAAGCTCAAGGTGTAGCTGCACTTGCACTTAAGGAATCAGGCGTTAATATAGATAACTTAAGAAAAGAAGTTATAAAGGCCATAGGCCAGGGAGAACATGATTCAGAACTCTTGGGATTCACACCTAGGACTAAGAGGATCTTTGAATTAAGCTTCTTAGAAGCAAGAAATCTTGGACATAATTATGTAGGAACTGAACATCTGCTTCTTGGACTATTATCTGAAGGTGAAGGAGTTGCTTCAGCAGTTCTAAAAAAATTAGGAGTAGATCCAGATAAATTGTCCGAAAGAGTAATCGATATGATAACAGATTATTCATCTAAAGGTAATCAAGGTGGAGATGGTGACAAGCAAGATACTCCAAACTTAGATAAGTATAGTGTTGATTTAAATCAGAGAGCTAGAGATGGTGGTATAGACCCTGTTATTGGTAGGGCTAAGGAAATCGAGAGAGTTATACAAATATTGTCTAGAAGAACTAAAAATAACCCGGTATTAATTGGTGAACCAGGTGTAGGAAAGACAGCTATAGCTGAAGGTTTGGCTCAGAGAATCATTGAGGGTAATATACCAGCTATTATTGAGAATAAGCGTATTGTTACTTTAGACCTACCTGGTATGATTGCAGGAGCCAAATATAGAGGTGAATTTGAAGAGCGACTTAAGGCAGTTATGAATGAGCTTAAGGATGCTGGAGATGTTATCCTATTCATAGATGAGATGCATACCATTATAGGAGCTGGAGCGGCAGAAGGTGCCATAGATGCTTCTAATATATTAAAACCCACCTTGGCCCGAGGTGAATTGCAAATAGTTGGTGCAACAACTATAGATGAGTATAGAAAGTATATTGAAAAGGATAAGGCTTTAGAAAGAAGATTGCAGACTATTATGGTAGAAGAGCCTAATGTTGAAGATACCATAAAAATACTTCACGGATTAAGGGATAAATATGAAGCCCATCATAGGGTAAAAATCACCGATGAAGCTTTAGCTGCGGCTGCAGAGCTTTCAAGCAGATATATAAATGATAGGTTCCTTCCAGATAAGGCTATAGATTTAATAGATGAGGCTGCATCCAAGATTAGAGTTAATGCTTATGTGGCTCCAAGTTCTTTAAAGCAATTAGAAGATAAATTGGAAGAGCTACAGCAGGAGAAGGAAGAGGCTATAAATACTCAGAATTATGAAAAGGCAGCGTCTATTAGGGACCAAGAAAGACAACTTAAAGAAGAGATTGAAAGTAGTGAAGTTCAATGGCAGAAGGAAAAGCATTCAACTAGCATGGTAGTAGGATATGAAGAGATTGCAGATATAGTATCTGATTGGACAGGGGTTCCTGTTTCTAGGATGACAACTGAGGAAAGCCAGAGACTACTTGATTTAGAGAATATCCTTCACAAGAAGGTAATAGGTCAGGAACAGGCAGTAGAAGCTGTTTCAAATGCTGTTAGAAGAGCCAGGGTTGGATTAAAAGACCCTAATAAGCCAATCGGATCTTTTATTTTTGTAGGACCTACAGGGGTTGGGAAGACCTATTTAACAAAAGCATTAGCAGAAGCCTTGTTTGGTGATGAAGATTCTATGATTAGGATAGATATGAGTGAGTACATGGAAAAGCATTCTGTATCTAGATTAGTAGGTTCACCACCAGGATATGTAGGATATGATGAAGGTGGACAGTTAACAGAAGCAGTTAGAAGAAAGCCATATTC
>CAZPZN010000133.1:0-4706 GCA_964590735.1 uncultured Tissierella sp. | reverse complement strand
CATTTGTAGAAGAGGGAGACGAGATTGAAATCGATATGATCCAGGGGGTATTAAACTTTAAAGTGGACGAAACGACTTTAGAGGAAAGAAAAGCAAAATGGCAGCCAAAGGAATCAAAAGCAAAAGGCTACCTAGCTAAGTATGAAAAAATAGTAGAATCTGCATCAAAAGGAGCTATCTGTAGGGTATAATGAAACAGTGGGGACGGTTCTTTTTGTTTCAAGGAACAAAGGGGTCGGTTCCTTTTGTTCCTTTAGAATTGTGAATTGAAAGAGGAGGAAGTAATGACAACATCATATGTATTTTATCAAGGAGAAATTGTAGAGGAGTCTACTGTAAGCATAGATATTAGATGTAAGGGTTTTAACTATGGCCTAGGGTGTTTTGAAGGTATTAGGGCTTATTGGGATGAAGAAAAAGGCCAGCTATATGGTTTCAGAATGAAAGAGCATTATGAAAGACTCTTGGAATCATGTAAGGCACTTTATATGGATATTCCATATACTGCTGATGAGCTTTGTGATTTTACCGTAGAGCTTTTGAAGAAGAACGAATTCAAGACAACCACTTATATACGACCTGTTGTATATAAGGGTTCAACTAATCTAACACCATCCTTATATGGGGATAGCGATGATAGAGTTCTAATATATTGCCAACCAATGGGCAAGTTTGCTGGAAAGAATGTACTTAGTGTAGCAGTATCCTCTTGGAGAAGAATATCTGATACTATGCTTCCACCAAGAACTAAGGCAACAGCAGGATATTTAAACTCAGGCCTGGCTTCATTAGAGGTTCTTCAAAATGGCTTTGATGAAGCTATATTCTTGACTGAATCCGGTAATGTCTGTGAAGGGCCTGGTGAAAATATATTTTTAGTTAAGAAGGGTAAGCTTATTACACCACCTCCTTCTGACAATATATTAGAAGGAATTACTAGAGACCTAGTAATGACCCTTGCCAAGGATGAGCTAGGTATGGAAGTTGTAGAAAGAAGTGTAGCAAGAACTGAACTATACAACTCAGAGGAAGTCTTCTTTAGCGGTACTGCTATGGAGGTTACAGCTGTAGGGGAAGTTGACAGAAGAAAGGTAGGAAATGGCCAAGAAGGGCAAGTCTGCAAGAAGCTTAAAGACCTTTTCTTTGATATAACAAAGGGCAATAACCCTAAGTATGCACATATGTGTACACCTATTTATTAAATAGATAAATAAAGCCTGAAATTCTTTTGAATTTCAGGCTTTATTTTTTTCTTAAAACACATACACCTCTCCGGATTTTAAGATTACCGTTTCACAAGTTTTATTCTTCTTAGCAAATTCAGTGGGATCTGCCTTAATCACCGGGAAGGTATCGTAATGCATAGGGATTACAATCTTTGGTTTAATAAAGTCTACCGCCTTTATGGCATCATCTATATCCATTGTATAATTACCCCCGATAGGAACAAGAGCAACATCGATATTTTCTGATTCTACTAGCCTCATATCCATTGTCAAGCCAGTATCACCTAGATGGTAAACCTTCTTACCATTGACTTCAATAAGGAATCCACAGGGGTTACCACCATCTATTTTCCCCTTTTCTGTAGTGATGGCTGAACCGTGGAGAGCTGGAGTTAGCTTTACTTTTCCGAAATCAAAGCTATGTCTACCTCCAATATGCATAGAGTGAACTTTTAATCCTTTTTCAGACAAATAATCTGAGATTTCAGCGTTGGAAATTACCAATACATCATTTGCTTTTGCTAATTCTTCTGTATCTCCAATATGGTCACCATGACCGTGGGTTACAAAGATATGGCTTAAATCAGCAATATCCTCAGGTTTGAACCTAGTCATGGGGTTACCTGTTATGAATGGATCGATTATAGCTTTGAAATTTCCTTCCTCCAATATAAAGGCAGAGTGTCCTACATAGGTTATCTTCAACTTACATTCTCCTTTCGTGCATTTTATAAAAGCCTTAGATCAAGGGAGTATTTATTATTTGATTAGAGTATACCCATTGTAGATTATTTCTAAAATATAGTTTGATTTGTATTGATATAAAGCAAAAGCAGGCGAATTAAAAAGGCTATGCAAATAATTAATTCGCATAGCCCTGTAATGGTCTAAATTGTTAAATTTAGTTTTTCTTTTAGTGTGATTGAACTACCTTTTAAAGTTAGATTTAGAGCGTTTACTATCATAACTGACATCTGACCTCTGGTAAGGTGATCTGTAGCTTGTAAATCAAGTCTATCCATTATACCCAACTTCATGGCTATTTCAGGAGTAGTATTCCATAACTTGGACTCTTCTTCATATCCTAGTGCTCTAAGCATTACTGTCATAAACTGCTGTACAGTTACTTTACCATTTATTCCGAAGGTTTTATCGCCCATTCCTTTAATTAGACCCTTATCTACAGCCCATCCTATATATGGTTCATAAAATGAATATGAATTAGTTAAATCAGTAAATTTAGGTTTTATTAAGTAAGCTCTCGCACTTAATTCGTTATCATATAGTCGACTGATTAGAACTACCATATCTTGGCGTCTTAGAGTATCGTCAAGCATCAAATCTCCTTCTTCATTTCCTTTTATTACTCCTAATTCTTTTAAAACCAAGCCAGAGGAGAGGTAAGCATCTTCTGGTTCAGCATTTGCAATTATAGGTAAAATTGCTGTTAATAACATGGATATTAGGATTATAATTACAATGATTTTTTTCAATAATATCTCTCCTTTCTATTAGTTTTCTTCCTATATTAGAGTAGCAAAAACTCTTATTAGGTGTTAAAATTAATTTATGTTTTAGTTATTTTCCTAAGCATTGGTGAAACTAATCATAGTTTCTATATTTGCTTAGATGAGGTCCTATTATTTTCAACCTCATAATTATTATACTATAGTTATATTGAATTTAATATTAAATTGAGATTACAAATATTTTGACATATAGTATTTTCTAGTATAGAATATTGTAGTTAAAGATAAAAAAGTGTTCGAGGAGGGAGTTTTTTGGCAACTAAATTTATTTTCGTAACCGGTGGGGTTGTTTCATCCTTAGGTAAGGGTATTACTGCTGCAAGCTTAGGACGTCTCCTAAAAAGCAGAGGCTTAAAAGTTACTATACAAAAATTTGACCCATATATAAATGTAGATCCAGGTTCAATGAGTCCATATCAGCATGGTGAGGTTTTCGTAACAGATGATGGTGCTGAAACGGATTTGGATTTAGGACATTATGAAAGATTTATAGATATTAATCTTACTAAAAACAACAGTATTACAACAGGAAAAATTTATTGGTCGGTTTTAAACAAGGAAAGAAGAGGAGAATATAACGGAAAGACAGTACAGGTTATTCCTCATATCACGAACGAAATCAAGGAAAGAATAATTAAGTCCTCTAAGGAAAGGGATTTAGACGTAATAATAACTGAGATCGGTGGAACTGTAGGAGATATTGAATCCTTACCATTTTTAGAGGCTATAAGACAGCTTAAATCAGATGTTGGAAGAGAGAATGTAATGTATATCCATGTTACATTAGTTCCTTATCTAGCGAAATCTGGGGAGTTAAAGACTAAACCAACACAACATAGCGTGAAGGAACTCCGAAGTCTTGGAATTCAACCGGACTTATTGATATGTAGGACTGAGCACCACCTTGAGGCTGATCTAAAGGATAAGATTGCATTATTCTGCGATTTAGATCCATCTGAAGTATTTGAAAATATGGACGTTGAGACGATATATGAATTACCACAAATGCTTGAAGACCAGGGTTTATCAAAGATGGTTATAGACCACTTAAAACTTGAATGTGGTGACTTAGATTTAGGGGATTGGAACTCTTTAATCGAAAAGGTAAAGAATCCAAAGGGCAAGGTAAAGATAGCGCTAGTTGGAAAATATGTAGAGCTAAGAGATGCCTATCTTTCAGTAGCTGAGGCCCTAAGACACGGTGGTATTGCTAATGATGTTGAAGTGGAAATTGATTGGATTAATTCGGAAGAACTAGGACTTAATTCATGTGCTGAAGCCCTTAAAGGTGCAGATGGAATTATTGTGCCTGGAGGATTTGGAAACAGGGGAATTGACGGTAAGATCTGTGCAATAAACTATGCTAGAGAGAACAAGATTCCTTTCTTTGGAATTTGTTTAGGAATGCAGCTTGCATGTATAGAGTTTGCTAGAAATGTTTGCAATTTAGAGGGAGCTCATAGTTCTGAGATAAATCCTGAGACCAAGTATCCAATAATAGATTTAATGAATGATCAAAAGTATGTTGAAGATATTGGAGGTACCTTGAGATTAGGAATTTATCCATGTAAGGTAGAAGAAGATTCTTTGGCAATGGAAATCTATAATGATGAAATAATTTATGAAAGACATAGACATAGATATGAGTTCAACAACGAATTTAGAGATAAGCTAAAGGAAAATGGACTTATAATATCAGGAGTATCCCCTGATGAAAGCTTAGTAGAGATGGTAGAGTTAAAAGATCATCCTTGGTTTGTAGGTGTTCAATTCCATCCTGAATTTAAATCCAGACCAACAAAACCACATCCGTTATTTAAAGGCTTTATAGGAGCTGCTCTTCAAAATAAATAGTATTAAGATTAAATGAGGAAATAGGTTTATTTTCCTCATTTCTTAGTGTGCCCAGCATGGGCAACAACTTGGTGGTGTAAGTCCACTACGGGCTTGG
>CAZPZN010000132.1:0-4711 GCA_964590735.1 uncultured Tissierella sp. | reverse complement strand
AATCAGAAATAAAATTTGGATTTAGTTGATATTATTTTTGCTTTATGCTATAATCTAATGGTTATTAGAACGAGGCGAAGATGACCCACCTCGTTGCAGCAGTGTTAGAAACTGCTTGCGGTTTCCTCAAAGTTATAAGCAAGCAATGTTTATGCTTTGTAGGATAAATGAGAAATTGAGAATTATTTTTGATAGAATTAGAGAGAGGTGAAATAAATGAAACAAGGTATTCATCCAGATTATAAAGAATCTACTGTAGTATGTGCTTGTGGAAACAAATTTACAACAGGCTCAGTAAAGGAAGAATTAAGAGTAGAAATCTGTTCAGAATGTCATCCATTCTTCACAGGACGTCAAAAGTTTGCTGAACGTGGTGGACGTGTAGAGAAATTCAAGAAGAAATACAAGATCGACTAGTATTCTTCACAACTAGGTTAGTTGCATGGGCATCTAACCTTTTTTATTTTATGACCTAACCCAATTCAGGGTGGTTTTCTCTAAATTGATGAACAAATTTGTGTTGTGAAACTGCGTAAGTTGCTTAAAATGAATTAAAGCATTCCCCTATTGGGTATAACTATACAATTAGCATTTTTGTTTTAAAAGGGGTGAATTGATGATAACAAAGAATGGAAATAATAAATTTCATAAGACTTCCATTGGAGGCCAGGCCCTTATTGAGGGTGTAATGATGAGAGGTCCGGGAAATGTGGCTATTGCAGTAAGAAAGCCTAATCAAGAAATAGAAGTAACTACCCAAAAGTTGAACACTTTAGGCATGAGACATAAAGTCTTTAGAACTCCTTTTATAAGGGGGGTTGTAGGTCTAATAGAGTCCTTATCCATGGGTATTAAAGCTTTGATGTATTCAGCTGAATTCTATGAAGAGGAAGAGGCCCAAGCAAAACAGACCTGGACTCAAAAGCTATTTAAGGATAAGGCTGGGGATGTGGAGATGTTCTTTACATTGGCCGTATCCATGATATTATCTGTGGGTATATTTATGGTATTGCCTAATATTCTAACTAGTTTTTTAAAAGGTAATATCACTAACACAATTCTCTTAAATCTAATAGAAGGCTTAATTCGTATCTTTATCTTCTTTATCTACATCGTATGGGTAGCTAAGGTTGATGATGTAAAAAGGGTATTCGAATATCATGGTGCTGAGCATAAGACTATACATTGTTATGAAAATGGAGAAGAACTTACAGTGGAAAATGTAAAGAAATATCCAATTCTTCATGCGAGATGTGGAACTTCATTTCTTTTTATGGTAATGTTAGTAAGTATATTGGTCCTATCCTTCTTTGGATGGCCAAATCCATTTATGAGAATACTAATTAGGGTATTGATGTTTCCTGTAATTGCAGGTATATCATATGAGATAAATAGAGCTATAGGTAGAAGTGATACAAGATTCTGTTATATCCTATCTTATCCGGGTCTAATGATCCAAAAATATGCTACAGTAAAAGAGCCAGATGATGAGCAAATTGAAGTAGCTATTAAGTCCCTACTTGCTGTTATCCCTGAGGATATGGAGGCAGACAGGTGGTAATCAATGAACTTCTAAAAAAGGGGTTGGAAATACTCGGTAGTCACGAGTTTTCCAACCCTCAACTTGAAGTAAGGCTTATTTTATCAAAGCTAATGGATGTAGATAAATCCTATATTTATGCCTTTGGAGAAAAGCAAGTATCAGATGATATAGTTAAAGAATTTTTAAAACTTATAGAAAAACGCTCTAAGGGCTATCCTATTCAATATATATTGGGAAATGTAGAATTTATGGGCTTGGACTTTTATGTAGAAGAGGGAGTATTGGTTCCAAGACCGGATACAGAAATATTAGTTGAATATGTGATTGACTATATTAAGAAAAAACACCAAGAAGAAAAGGTTAGGGTTTTGGATATTGGTATAGGTAGCGGTGCAATTTCCTTGTCCGTAGCCAACTATGCAACTAATGCTCTAGTTTTCGGAGTAGATATTGATGATATCCCAATCAAAGTATCCAATATCAATAAAGAGAGATTAGGTCTAGAAAATGTTGAATTTATTAAAGGTGATTTGTTTCAGCCTCTTGAGGAAAGTTTTATAAAGAGTTTTCATATAATAGCGTCCAATCCACCATATATAGCTAAGGATGTAATTTTAGGGCTTCAAACTGAGGTTAGAGATTTTGAGCCTCGTCTTGCATTAGATGGTGGTCAAGATGGTCTGGATTTCTATAGGAGTATTACTGCAAGGGCTAAGGAATTCTTAGTAGATAATGGGCTTTTGATATACGAAATAGGATATGACCAAGGATTAGAAGTCAAAAATTTAATATTAGATAATGGATTTAAGGATGTTGAAATACTACAGGATTTACAAGGACTAGACAGAGTAGTATTAGGGTATTGTTAGGAGTAGATAAATGAATATATTATTAGAACTTTTTATTACATTCTTTAAAATTGGTGCATTTAGCTTTGGTGGTGGATATGCAATGCTTCCCCTTATTGAGGAGGAAGTTATACATAATCATGGCTGGATAACATCCACGGAATTTATTGATATAATTGCTATTTCAGAGATGACACCAGGACCTATAGCTATTAACTCTGCTACTTTTTTAGGCTATAGAGTTAGTGGTATTCTAGGCTCGACTGTTGCTACCTTAGGAGTTGTATTGCCATCTTTTATAGTTATGTCTATAATATTTCACTTTATAACTAAGTTTAAGAGTTCAAAATATGTTGGATGGGCTTTTAATGGAATAAGACCTGTGGTATTGGGATTAATAGCTTCTGCGGCCTTTTCAGTAGCAGGGTCTACCTTTGTGGATATAAAGTCAGTTTTAATTGCAATATTTTTATTTTATATAGTTACATTTAGGAAATTCAATGCAATATTGGCCATAGTGGTTGCAGCGGGATTGGGAGTTATTCTTTACTAAGGGGGAGAGACTTTGTTATGGAAGATGTTTATTACTTTCTTTAAAATAGGGGCCTTTACCTTTGGTGGAGGCTATGCTATGATTCCTATAATTCAAGAAGAAGTAGTCGAAAAGAAAAAATGGATTGATGATGAAGATTTTTTAGATGCTATAGCACTTGCACAAGCGTCCCCTGGACCAGTTGCGGTAAATACAAGTGTTTATTGTGGTCATAGATTAAAGGGTTGGCCAGGGGCCTTAGTATGTACCTTGGGAACGGCACTTCCTTCATTTATAACCATACTTGTAATTGCAATGGTATTTTATCAATTCAGGTCCAATGCAATAATAGATAAGATATTTTTTGGAATAAGGCCAGCAGTAGTCGCCTTAATACTGTCAGCAGTTTATAAGATGCTTAAAAAGTCGAATTTTGGCTATGCAAAGGTAGCAGTTTCCATAGCTGCTCTGCTTATCATGGTTTACACAGACATAAGCCCAATTTGGATAGTTATTGCAGGAGCCTTGGGGTCGATTGTGGTTAATAAGATAAAAAGCAGTTGAATTCCTATAGTTGTGCATTGTGAATTATGGGGAAATATAATATAATTAGGAATAGATAAGTTGATTTTTATGTATTTTGAAATATAGAAGGGGTTGTATATAGTGTTAGATAAGCTAGCGTTTCTTGAAGAGAAGTACAAAGAGCTTGGAGAGAGGATTATGGATCCTGCTCTAATTAATGAGGACAGAGACGAATGGCAGAGGATTATGAAGGAGCATTCTGATATTGAGCCAGTAGTAATGAAGTATAGGGAGTATTCTAAAGCAACAGAATCCCTAATCGAAGCAAAGGGAATGCTTCATGAAAAACTTGATGATGAAATGAAAGACCTTGTTAAGGAAGAAGTTAAGGCTCTTGAAGAAGAGATTGCTCTTGTTGAAGAAGATTTGAAAGTTCTTTTATTACCTAAGGATCCTAATGACCATAAAAATGTTATCGTTGAAATAAGAGGTGGAACTGGTGGAGACGAAGCTGCTCTATTTGCTGGAACCTTATTTAGAATGTATGTAAGATATGCAGAAAGACACAATTGGAAAGTAGATATAATGAACACCAACGAAATTGGTATTGGTGGTTATAAGGAAGCTACCTTTATGATTAAGGGTAAGGGAGCTTATAGCAGACTAAAATATGAATCCGGTGTTCATAGGGTTCAAAGAGTTCCTGAAACTGAATCTAGTGGAAGAATTCATACTTCTGCTGCAACTGTTGCTGTCCTTCCAGAGGCCGAAGATATAGATGTACACATTGAGCCAGGAGATATAAGAGTGGATGTATTCCGTTCATCCGGTAATGGTGGTCAGTCAGTTAATACTACTGACTCTGCAGTTAGAATAACCCATGTACCAACAGGTATAGTAATATCCTGTCAGGATGAAAAGAGCCAGTTGAAAAACAAGGATAAGGCTATGAAGATTCTAAAGACAAAGCTTTTTGATTTACAAACAGCTGAACAAAATGCTGAAATAGCTCAAATGAAAAAAGGCCAAGTTGGATCAGGTGACCGATCTGAGAGAATTAGAACTTATAACTTCCCTCAAGGTAGAATAACTGACCACAGAATTAACCTGACCTTATATAAGATTAATAACTTCATAGACGGGGATTTAGACGAAATGATTGATGCATTGATTACTACTGACCAAGCAGAAAAAATGGCGCAGGTTGATTAATAGAGGGTGATACCCTCTATTTTTATGACCTAAGGACTAAAGAGGATAAAA
>CAZPZN010000131.1:0-4815 GCA_964590735.1 uncultured Tissierella sp. | reverse complement strand
TGATTCTAAACAAATACCCATACTTATAGTCTCTGCAAAGACAGATGAGGTATATAAGATTAAAGGATTAAATTTGGGGGCCGACGATTATATAACTAAGCCCTTTAGCATGGGGGAATTGGTAGCAAGGGTAAATAGCAATCTAAAAATATATGATAAATTTAAGCACAGTTCTAAAAAGAAGTTAATAAGAGCAGGTGGATTATCTATCGATAAGCAAGATCATAGGGTCTTTATCGATGACAATGAAGTTTTCTTAACTCAAAAGGAGTTTGAACTCCTCTTATTTCTAATAGAAAATCCAAATAGAGTATATAGTAAAGAAGAACTATATGAAAAAATTTGGGGTTATGATGCCATATCTGATACTACAACTATTACAGTACATATAGCAAGAATCAGAGAAAAAATCCAGCCAAGACCCGAAAGTAGACAATATATAGAAACAGTATGGGGAGCAGGCTATAGGTTTAAAGTTTAAAAGTAAAATCCATTTCAAGGAGACTATAATATGAATGAAAAAAACTTAAAAAAATCCAATTGAGGAAGTAGGGAAAGCGCTACTATTTTAGTAGGTGAAAATTGCATTTGTCATGCATGCAACACTGCGGGGATAAATATAAACTCTAAAACTGTAAAGCATTTAGTAAATGATGAGCTGGCTGACCAAATAGATAATGGTAGGTATTTTATTTGCAAGAACGAAGACTGTAATGTCGTATATTTTAATTCAGATAATCAAATATCATATAGCAAAAATCAGATAAAGGTTCCCATATGGTTTAAGAATGATGCTAATCCTAAGTATATATGCTATTGCAATCATGTAACGGAGCAGCAAATATTTGATGCAGTTATTAATCATGGTGCAAAGGATATGAAAGATATTATAAGGCTTACTGGAGCTATGAAGAATGGGAATTGTGAGGTTAATAATCCTTTAGGTAAATGTTGTAGTCCAGCAATCTATGAGTCGATCAATAAAGCATTGGGGTTATATTAAACCAAAATAAAAACCTCCTAGAAGAAATCATCTTCTGGAGGTTTTTTATACAGGATATTACTCCCACTCAATAGTTGCTGGTGGTTTTGATGTTATGTCATATACAATTCTGTTTATATGTTTTACTTCGTTTACGATCCTTCTGGATACCTTGTCTAGGACTTCATATGGGATTCTTGCCCAGTCTGCTGTCATGAAGTCAGTTGTTGTTACTCCTCTTAAGGCAAGGGTGTAGTCATAGGTTCTTTCGTCCCCCATAACACCAACGCTTCTCATATTGGTAATAACAGCAAAGTATTGGTTTATATCTCTATCTAGGCCTGCAAGGGCAATTTCTTCTCTAAAGATAAAGTCTGCTTCCCTTAGGATTTCGAGCTTCTCTTCAGTTACTTCGCCAATAACTCTAATTCCAAGACCTGGTCCTGGGAATGGTTGACGCCATACTAAATAATCTGGAAGGTCTAATTCCTTACCTAGTGCTCTTACTTCATCCTTAAACAGTAGTCTTAGAGGCTCAATTAGTTCCTTGAAGTCAACTACACTTGGTAGTCCTCCAACATTGTGGTGGGACTTGATTACAGCACTATCTCCAAGACCGCTTTCAATTATATCTGGATAGATTGTACCTTGTACTAAGAAATCAACTTTCCCAATCTTTTTAGCTTCATCTTCAAAGACTCTAATGAATTCTTCACCAATGGCTTTTCTTTTTTCTTCTGGATCACTAATACCTTCTAATTTACCAATAAATCTTTCTTGAGCATTAACCCTAATGAAGTGAGAATCAAATCTGGTTGAGAAAGCTGCCTCAACTTCATCTCCTTCATCCTTTCTCATAAGTCCAGTATCTACGAATACACAGGTTAATTGTTTGCCAATTGCCTTGGACATCAAGGCTGCGACAACGGAAGAATCAACTCCACCTGATAGAGCGCAAAGTGCCTTTCCATCTCCAACAGTTTTTCTGATTTCTTCAACTTGAGCATCGATATATTTTGTCATAGTCCAGTCACCTGTACATCCGCATACATCGAATAAGAAGTTCTTAAGCATTTCTTTTCCCCTTAGAGAATGGTTTACCTCTGGATGGAATTGTACGCCGTAGAGTTTCTTTTCTTCATTTTCAATAGCAGCAGTAGGACATGTTTCTGATGTAGCTATTACTTTAAACCCATCTGCTAACTCTTCAATATAGTCTGTATGGCTCATCCAAACAGTAGTGTTTTCCTCTAGATTATTAAAGATCTTACTGGCCGTATCTATGGTAATTTCAGTTTTTCCGTCTTCTCTTTTATCTGCTGAGACTACCTTGCCACCAAGGACATGAGTCATTAGTTGAGTTCCGTAGCATATTCCTAGAATTGGGATGTTTAAATCGAATAGTTTTTTCGAGCATTTTGGCGCATTTCCAGTATAAACGCTATTTGGTCCACCGGTAAAGATGATTCCAACTGGATTTAAGGATTTGATCTCATCAATGGAAATAGTATATGGTTTTACTTCACAGTAAACCCCATTTTCCCTTACTCTCCTTGCGATTAGTTGATTATACTGGCCGCCAAAATCAATTATAAGTACTAATTGGTTTTGCATTTTTTCACCTCGCTAAAATTTCCTAACAAATTTACTATGTCTAATTTTATCACAAATAGGTATAAATTCATATTATTTCTTTATTCATGTGACGAAATAATAGAAGATTAAGGAATTTGAACCTTTCCGAAACTTTCTGAAAATATCTTCAAAAATACAAGTAAATAATAAAAAATAATTCATTGGATTGCGTTTTCCTAATTGGTAATATTGAAACAGTTAAAGAACTAATACATAAATTTTAAAGGAGGATGTAAAATGGATTACATGGAAATTGCCAACTCTTTACCTTTGTGGATAGCTGCGGGTTTAGCAGTGGCTTTAGCAGTATTTCAGTCCATAATATTTGCTAAGAAGTCTTACTCATCTGGAAAGGCTATGGGATTAACTGAGAAACAAATGAAAGCTGCAATGAAGAGCAGTTTTATAACATCTATAGGGCCTTCATTAGTTGTTCTTACTGGGCTTCTTTCGCTGTTAGTAACAGTAGGTGGCCCAATGGCTTGGATGAGATTGTCCTACATCGGTTCAGTAATGTTCGAGCTAATGGCAGCAAGCTTTGGAGCAGAAGCGGCAGGTGTAAAGATGGGTATCGACCCTATGACAGAAGTTGCTTTTGCAAATGCAGTATGGACTATGATTCTTGGCTCTATCGGTTGGATAGTTTTCTCTACCTTGTCAGCAGATAAAATGGGGAAATTTCAAGAAAAACTAGCTAAAGGGAATAAAGCAATTGTAGGTATTATATCTACTGCAGCAATTCTTGGTGCTTTTGCAGCCCTTGTATCACCACATCTTCTAAGAATGAATAAAAACTCAGTGGCTGCTGTAGCAGGTGGGGCAATAATGCTTGTAATACAACTGTTAATTAAGAGGAAGAACATCAACTGGTTAAAGGAATGGAGTTTAGCAATTTCTCTATTCGGCGGAATGATTGTTGCTGCAATAGTATAGATTAAGGGAGGAATATAATATGGAAAAGACTAAAGAGTATGAAGGAGTATATCTACCTTATATAATCAAGTGGGGAAAGATAACAGGTTGGATTGGTGTCCTATTGTCCTTTGGACCAGCGGTAGCTCTAGCTGTGTTTTATGGAATAATTCCACCTGTAAGCTCAATTTTAACTGGATTTGTGTCCATAGCAGGTGCTGTAGGCGTTTTATGGTTTATTGAGCCAGTTTCTTATTTCGCAATCATAGGTGTACCTGGAACATACATGGCTTTTTTAACTGGTAATATATCTAATCTAAGGATTCCTTGTGCTACAGTTGCACAAAATGTAGCTGGTGTAGAGGCAGGTTCTGATGAAGGTGCGATAATTGCCACACTGGGAATGGCAGTTTCAGTAATAGTAAATATTGTAATCCTTGCATTAGGAGTTTTCGCAGGTACTCAAATCCTAGCATCCTTGCCGCAAAGCGTGCTAGATGCATTCAACTTCCTATTACCTGCACTATTTGGTGCAATATTTGTACAGTTTGCAGTTTCTAAACCAAAACTTGCTCCAATAGCATTGGGAATAGGATTAATATTTGCATTTTTAGTTAGCAAAGGTGTTGTGCCATCATATGTAACTACTTTAGTATCTGTATTTGGTACAATGTTAATAGGTGTTAATATGAGCAAAAAAGGTCTAATCTAAATTAATCAGGGCTGTCTCAAAATAGAAAGTCATTTCTAGAGCGAGACAGCTCTTTTTCTTTTAAAAACGTAATTGTGAACCCACCCATAATAGGGTATAATTGTACTACTAGTTTGGGGGTGAATCACATGGGTTTAACCGTAAGAGAAATGTTAAAAAGTAGTGCTTTTGCAGACTATAAGCTTGTAGCAGGTAGGGCTGGATTGGATAATCAAATCCAAGGTGTAGCCGTTGTGGATGCACCTGATGCTTTAAGATTTACCGAAGGAAAAGAACTCGTAATTTCAGCTGGTTATTTATTTAAACTAGATCAGAATTTGATTTATGAGTTTTTAGAGATGGATAGCTTTAAAAAGGTTTCATGTATGGGGATAAAAACCAGGTTTATAGGGTCTTTTTCTGATGATGTCCTTGAAAAATTCGATGCTTTGAAGATTCCATTGGTGATTATACCTGAAAGGTTTTCTTGGATGGACATTATAAACGCTTTAAATGTTCAGGTAATGAATAAGAACATAAGGCAGTTTAATATTGGTTCTATTAATCCAAGGAATTTCTCAAATCTTACATATCA
>CAZPZN010000130.1:0-4856 GCA_964590735.1 uncultured Tissierella sp. | reverse complement strand
CTGGTGTAAGAAAGCTGAAAAAGTGGGGTATAATCCATTTAAGCCTTAAAAGATCAAGGAGGGCAGATATATGATAATTAAAAATGGTAGACTTATGGATCCAGCTTCTGAATTGGACGCACTTGTTGATGTTTTAATTGAGGATGGAAGGATTAAGGAAATAGGAAAGATAGAAAATATGAATGGTCATGAAATTATAGATGCTCAGGGCCTTATAGTAGCTCCTGGTCTTGTGGATATACACGTTCATTTTAGGGAACCAGGTCAAACTCATAAGGAAGATATTCTATCTGGCTCAAGGGCTGCAGCGGCTGGTGGCTTTACTACAGTTGTTGCAATGGCTAATACAAATCCAATTATAGATAATGATGAAACTTTAATAGATGTACTTGAAAAGATGAAACAATCTCCAATAAAAGTTCATACTCTAGCAGCTATTACTAAGGGTTTTAAGGGTGAGGAACTTGTTGATATGGAAAGGCTTCATAAATTAGGAGCCATTGGTTTTTCTGATGATGGACTTCCAATTAAGGAGGAGAAGTTGGTCTGGGAAGCAATGCAAAGGGCCAAAGAATTAGGTGTAGTTCTTAGCTTCCATGAAGAAAATCCAAAATTTATTGGAGCTCCAGGGATAAATGAAGGTAGTATATCGGAAAAATTAGGTCTAAAAGGCGCTCCAAGTATTTCCGAGGATGTGATGGTGGCAAGGGATGCCATGCTTGCCTTATACACTGGGGCTACCATAGATATTCAGCACATAAGCTCAGGTCTAGCTGTAGATTTAGTTAGACTTATTAAGTTTATAGATGCAAAAGTATATGCAGAGGTAACACCTCACCATTTCTCCTTAACTGAAGAGGCGGTTCTAGAGCATGGAACATTGGCTAAGATGAATCCTCCATTAAGAACTGAGGCTGATAGACAGAAGATTATCCAGGGTTTAAAGGATAGTACTATAGAAATTATTGCAACTGACCATGCTCCCCATTCTAGTGAGGAGAAAAACCAAGAATTCAAAAATGCCCCAAGTGGAATAATCGGCCTTGAGACATCACTTGCTTTAGGAATTACTAATTTAGTAAGACCAGGGCATCTTACCTTGATGGAAGTATTGGAGAAGATGACTATAAATCCGGCTAAACTATATAATCTAGAAGGAGGGTCTTTGAAGCTAGGGGGACCAGCAGATATTGTGATATTTGATGAAAATGAATTATATGTAGTTGAAGAGTTTCAGTCTAGGTCATCCAATTCCCCATTTATTGGGGATACCCTATATGGTAAGGTAAAGTTAACTATTTGTGATGGAAAGATAGTTTGGGACAATAGGGACAGGACTTAGTATTTTAAATTGTTTTCCCATCGATTAATTTCTTTAAAGCTCTTTCGAAATCCTCATCTGCTTGAGGGTTTCTTTTTTTGAATTTAGTGTATATTTTTTGTTCTCTTCTTAATTTCTGATTTAAATGCCTACGGTTTAGCATGCTGTCAATATTATCATTGTTGATGATAAAACCGTTCTGATTTAGACAGATGGCAGCCTTGGAAAGACACATGGCAGCTAGCCCATGATCCTGAGATATTAAGATATCATCTTTTTTTATTCTGTTTGCTATGTAATAATCTGCACTATCCCTGGACACATCAACGGTGACTATTTCTGCATAGTCATCATGGAGATGTACAGCATAGTTTTTTACAACAACTATATGAATCTTATTTTCTCTAGCAAGTTTTATTGCAATATTTACAACTGGACACCCATCAGCATCTACAAATATCTCCATACAATCACATCCTTTTATGAAAGGCATGCCCTTTAACTAAAGAACATGCCTTTTTTAAAATATTACTCACCTATTGGAGCTTCAAATGGTTTACTAATATCATAATGTCCCATTAAAGAATCTTCAACTTCACCATCGATTAAGAATTGTACTCTATCAACGGAGTCAAGCTTAGTTAAACTAGCAACTATTTGATTGATAGTGAAAGTTTCCTCTAAGGAACCTCCATGCATTCCTTCTCTAGCAAAATCCACATAAGCCGTTGTATCTTCTACATTAACTCCAAGAAGATTTGCAGTTCCAGGGATTACGGTTCTAACCCCTTCTGACTCAGGTCCAGCAAGTAATTCACTTACTACAGCTTCCTCTAAAGGTACATCTTTTATCTCAATATCCCTAACTTCAGCTACAAGCTTTTCTAGTGATTCATCTCCACTTTGAACATACTCCTCATTAGCGAAATACAAGGTTACTTGTCTAGTTTCTTCTACAGGTTCAGGTTCTTCTACTGGTGGTTCTTCTATAGGAGTTTCAGCAGGAGTTTCTGGTGCCGGAGTTTCAGCTGGTGGATTTGTATCACTAGTACAAGCAACCATGCTAATTGATAATACTAGTATCATTAAAACTGTTAATATTCTCTTCATAAAAACACTCCTTTCATAGCTAATTATATAATAATTAGGGCTTTTGGACAAGTGGGACATCATGTCCTCTCCCTAGTCTACCAAATGTTTAAAAAGAATATACAGGGGTATAATATACTTACTAAAAGTAAGCAGGTGATTGAATGTCAAAATTTCATGAAAGACCAAATATTTTTGTAACCGATATAGTATTAAGAGTACAAAATTTAGAAAAGTCCAGAGAGTTTTATAAGACTATTATGGGGTTTAAAGTTTTAGAGGAAGAGGAATCTAAAGTAGTTTTTACAGTAGACGGGAAAAACCCTATTGTAACTATCATAAGACCAGAAGATATAGGACCTAAGATTCCAAGAAGAACAGGCTTGTACCATTTTGCTGTTCTATTACCAGATAGGCTTCAGTTGGGCCTATTCTTTAAGAACATTACAGAGAAGAATTATCATATAGTTGGTGGCTCTCACCATGGAGTAAGTGAAGCAATTTACCTAGAGGATCCGGATGAAAATGGTATAGAGGTATATGCTGATACAGATGAAGCTCAATGGGATAGACATGATTATACTGTTAACATGGTCACTGAGAGGCTAGATTATAGTGAATTACTAGCCTACACAGGTGATAAAACCTGGGAAGGTGTACCAGGAGGCACTATCATAGGCCATATCCATCTTCATGTTGCAGACTTAGATGATTCCTTTAAATTTTATAATATATTGGGATTTGAACTTACACAGGCAATGAGGCACACTGCCTATTTCATATCCACTGGTGGTTACCACCACCATATAGGAATGAATCTATGGAATGGTAAGGGATCACCTCCACTTCCAGAAGATTCTGCAGGTATGCAATACTTTACTCTTAAATTACCTAATGAGGACATTAGAACTGAGAAGATGAGATTATTTAGGGAAGCAGGATATGGGGTTATTGAAACTGCAAAGGGCATCTTTATAAAGGACCCTTCAGAGAATTTAATTAAGCTTGAAATTTGATTATTAATTAAATTCAATTATTAAATTATTCGAAAATTTACTCTTTTGCTATTGACAATTCTCATAAGTGATTGTAAAATTATGAAAAGCTTTGAATAGGAAGAGTAAATTCATCAAGGTCAAAAGAGATAGAGGTTCACCGGCTGAAAGACCTCTTGGATACAATGAGTTGAAAACCACCTATGAGCTCATACCTGAATTTAGTAGGGTTATGCGTAAGACCAGCGTTAAGGTTCTGTTTTATTATATTTAGGTGGAAACGAGATTACACACTCGTCCTTTTTGGGACGGGTGTTTTTATTTTACATTATTGTTCCTGAGCTCTTGTTCAGGATTTTTATTTAAGCTGTAGTTTGTCACATTACAGTAAGAGGGTTAAAGTTAAATTATTATTGGAATTGAAAGAGGGGATTTAAATGGAGGATATTTTAGTTGCAAAATTTGGAGGTAGCTCCTTATCGGAGAGCAAACAATTCATAAAGGTTAAGGAAATAATTGAATCCGATAAGAGAAGAAGATATGTTGTTCCATCTGCACCAGGTAAGAGATTTTCTAAGGACCACAAGATAACGGATCTCTTACTAATGTGTCATCAGCTTTCATCCCATGGATTGAATTTCGATGAGGTATTTTCCATTATCGAGGAGAGATATAGGGGGATTTGTAATGATCTTGAATTGAATCTCAACATAGATGAGTATTTAAAGGAAGTAAAAAACAAAATTAGGGATGGAGCATCTGTCGACTTTGCTGCTAGCAGAGGAGAGTATCTCAATGGTCTTATACTTTCAAATTATTTAGGATTTGACTTTATAGATGCAGCAGACCTTATTGTCTTCGATGAAAAGGGTCAATACAATTCAGATTTGACGGAAATAAGGGTAAAAAAAGTATTGTCCAATTCTGAGTATGGAGTAATTCCAGGATTCTATGGAGCTAATGAAAATGGTGAGATAATTACATTCTCTCGTGGAGGTTCAGATGTTACGGGGGCAATCATTGCAAACGGGGTGCAAGCTTCTTTGTATGAGAACTGGACTGACGTTTCTGGCTTCCTAATGGCTGATCCTAATATAGTCAAGGATGCAGCTCCAATGGATCTTGTAACCTATAGGGAGTTAAGAGAATTATCCTATATGGGAGCACCGGTTTTACATGAAGAGGCGATATTTCCAGTAAGGAAGTATGGAATCCCTATAAATATTAGAAATACCAATGCACCAGATGACAAGGGAACCATGATAGTTGCTGACTCGGCTCCATCAACGGACAAGGATATAACAGGGATTTCTGGTAAGATGAACTTTACGGTTATTTCCATAGAAAAGACCTTAATGACATTGGAAAATGACTTCTTTAGAAAATTGGTATCCGTATTTGAAACAAATGATATAGATTTTTTTTTATCTGATCTATTAGGGTTGTCAAAA
>CAZPZN010000129.1:0-4900 GCA_964590735.1 uncultured Tissierella sp. | reverse complement strand
TTAACATATATATTACTCCATTGTCTTCCCAGTCTAAACTATTATCATAAAGAATCGCATCTGCGCCATTTATCTTTAATTGTTCAACTTTCTGTCCTCCTGTTTCATAGGCTGTTTCTTCATCTGCAAATCTTTGCTGCATATAGATGAATTCTCCTGTTTTATAATTAGTAAAATACAAAGAAATATATTTGGTATTTTCTACAACGTCATTCTCATCTCTAAAGAATTCAGCTCTATCAAATTCGTAGCCTTCTGGCAGGTACTTGGGAAGTATAACCTCAAAACGGGTGTAGTCATTTAATTTTTCTTTATCTTTTACTACTAAATTGTTATTTTCCCTTTCAGCTTCAGCTACTGTTACTATCTTTAAGGTTTCAGATTCAAAACTAGATATTTCTTCTCCTTCAGCAGTATACATTGTCTCTGGACTACCTGCCTTAACCTTCTCTATTGGATTACCGTCTTTATCAAAAATCTTGCCCTTTAGTTCCTCTGGAACAGGGATAAGTTCCCCTTCATTATACATTGTAGGACTTTCGTATACTGTTACATGACCAATGGATATAAAGTTAGCTATTTTATCCACCAACTCCTGTGCAAAGGATGTTCTCATAGTAGTTACACCCAGTATACATATTAATGCAAATGAAGCTGCTTTAATAAAAACTTTCTTTGATTTTTTCACGCTGGCCTCTCCTTTATACTTTTTAATATTTTCTTTTGATCTGTTAAATATTTTTTCTTTGTTGCCATTTTTGCTAAAGTCATTATGGGATAAAGTCTTTCCTAATTCTAAAATCTCCTTGTATTCCTCATCATCAATATATAAATCTTCTTCCCCATTGATATAGTTGTCCATATCTATAGAGAATCTATCTTCAAACTTTTTGTCACTCACACTTATTCCTCCTTCTCTAATTCTTTTTTTAATTTTTTCATTGTTCGATAGAGAATTACTCCTACATTGCTTTCAGTAAGATTTAATATTTCTGCTATTTCTACATTTTTTAAATTTGCGCCAAATTTAAGGGCTATTATATTTTGTTCCCTCATATCCAAAATTTTCAAAGCTTTAAAAAGTTCTCCATTGATTTCCTTTATCTCAATTATGTCTTCTGGTGACTTTTTACTTGATGCTAATTCTTTAATTGAATCCATTGAAAAAACCCTATACTTTTTTAAGTCCCTAAAATAATCGTTGACTACATTTCTTGCTATACCAAATAACCATACTTCAAATGGAGCTTTTTCTTTATTATAGGTATCTATTCTTATCATAACTTTTTCAAAAATCTGACTAGTAAGGTCTTCAGTGGTATAATGAGAATTAATCCTATAATAAATATAGTTGTAAACCCTTTTATAATAGGTTTCAAAAATACAGGTAAAATCTATCTCATTATATAGAATCTTATCGGATTCTTTTTCATTTATAATATTTAATATTTGTTGCAACTTCTATCCCCCCTCACCCTTTACTTAGCTAAGTAACTTTTTAATACTTTTATTTCCTTTCTCATATGTTAATACGATAAATATCCAATTCCATTACATATTATTTTAGGAATTTATTAAATTTTTCCATATTTTATTTCATAAGTATATCAAAGTAATGATCTTACCCCATTTTGTATCAAAAAAGAGGTAAATCTATCATCTAAGTTGATTAAGATTTACCTCTTTAAGTATAAGCTTCCAGTCTGAAAAACATGACATGATGGTTTCTACTATTCAGACCCTTTATAAAAAACCTACGACCCCTGAACCTACATTCTCTAAATATATATAAGTGTCTATTTCTCCTAACGTCCAGTGCTCAAATACTCAACAAATCCATGCTCTAAATCTACCACTACTATATAATTACCTTCCTTATCTCCATAGGTTTCATGCTTATTCTCTTCATATAGACTTGGATATAGATCTGGTACTTTATATAATTTAGCCTCATTATCTGTATATCCATTTACAAATCTATTGGCTAATTCTAAAGCTTCTTCTTGGCTAATTTTATTTTCACTTAGTTCATGGTAATAGTTTTTAAAGTTATAACTTACTAGTTTTCCATCCTTATCAAATTCAGATTCTATCTTAATTTGAACTTGCTCATCCTTAATATTCCTTAGATACAAGAAATTTGTATCTTCAGTTGGCCTCTTATAAGTAATTATCTGGTCTATATCAAAAATATTCTCAGGTACATAATTTTCTAAAATATCTTGGAGCTTCTTGATTTCTTCCAAATAATTATCACTGTCATCCAATACAATTGAGTATTTTTTAATTTTATTAAACGAACCTAAGACTCTTTGCCCTTCTTGAAATATCTTCATATATGAATCCTTTGTTTCTGGATAAAACTGAAAATCCCTGCCAAATAAGACTTCTAAATACTTCCCATCCGTGTAATCAAGAATATAGTCCCCTTCATAGGGTAGAGAAGCAACGATTGGGTGGTTACTTGATCTTATTTCAAATACAGGTCCGAAGGAAGTATAGCCATCCTCAATAAACTTTTTCGCAGATTTTTTATCATATACATAGAGGGTGCCTTCCTTAGTTTCTATAATTGCTTCTTCCTTCCAAGAGTTTGGGAAACTTAGAGTATACCCATAGGCTTCATTATGGTAAAGAAAGGTATTTTCAGTAATATATTCTCCTTCAAAACCGCCTACCATTGCAATTCGATTATTATCATCCCATACTACATCATATCCCAAACTTTCTGCTATAAATCTTAGAGGAATATAAAGTTCTTCATCTTTAATTGTGGCTCCTACATCTAATAAGACTTCACTTCCGTTTAAAGTTGCTGTGTCTGATCCAAGCTTTAGCTCAATATTATTTTTATTAATTAGTAATATATTCTCTTCCTCTAAATAGTTCATTTCAAAATCTAGGATTTGGGAAAAGGATTTAGAAGGTACTAACAATCTATCATTTTTAAATACAGGCTCCGAGCCTATATCCCAGTATTCCCCACCTACAAATACCTTTTCACTAATATTTTGTGCAGTTACCCTACCAGGAAATAAACTGATCACAAAAATAATAACAAGCACTAGCGTAATAGGTATTAATAAATGAACCTTCCTTTTTGTTTCCTTATATCTGATCCATTCATCTATTGCTTGGCTGATTAGTATGAGACCCATCGATATGATAAATAGTGTCTTAGGAATATCAACCTTCATAATCCACAGTGATATAAGAATAATTGAAATAATACCGATAATAATTCGTCTTGCTTTATTCATTAATTATACACCTCATTTCTTTAAAATCCTCTCCAAAAAACTTGTCAATCATTATCTTCTGCCAACTAACCTCATTGCATCACCATAATCCTTCTTATGAACATAAATATAGTAGGTCTTTGATGTATTCATATTCTGACCGAAAGTTCCTGTCCTTCCTCTTTGAGAACCTACTACATTTGAACTATTACGGTCTATTACCCTATAAGTATATTTTATATTATTCTCCATAAGTATCTTTCTAATTTCATTAAACCGTTCAACAGACTGACATACACAAATTTCTTTTCTATTAAAAACTGTGATCATGCTGGTCCTCCTTTGCTTAATAGCCTCTTCACTGCAGGTTAATTGTTTAGAATTTTCTTTCCTACTTTACCCTTATATTGTAATAATACCATATATGATAGTGTGATAATCCATTTTAAGGAATTGTAATTTTATTGTAACTAATTAGAAGTCTCCTTCTTGATTTACCTAGCTAATGAAGAAAAACCAAAGGAACAAATCCTTTGGTTTTTCTCTAGTTTATTTAAATCATTAAGTTATCCGTTCAGTAGTAAAGGCTTTATCTAAGAAAAATGCTTGCCTCTTATTTTTATCTTCAATATTATCAAAGCCTATTTGATAGACCATGGGATTAGTGTCAGATTTGACGGTTAATATCTTGTCTTTGGAATCATAGGCGGATGTATATTTGGTATAGGTCACTTGGTTAAACATATTCTTTTTTAGAAAGCCATTTGGCAAAGCCATAGCTCCTAAGATATTATAACAATTAGAAAATGCTTCTTTAGCGTCATTTGAATTATCATTCATTTTTGTAAGATAAAATGCTTTGATAAACCTTGATGCAGGATCATAGCCCCCAGGCAAGTCTTTAGCTGAGTTAAAATCATTAAGATTATTTATATCCATAAGCCGATTTAGTCTTCTCACCTGAGATTCAAATCCTGGAGAGTTAGTCATTACATCATATGGATTTTCATAGACAATCAATTTTTTACCTTTAGGTTCGATAACTATGCATCTCTTTGTTGAATCCGTAAACATATAATGAAAATCCGGGCATACTACATCTTCTCCCTTATCATCCTTACTAGATAAATGGATGTTAGGTAAATCATTAACTAACTCTTCTATTGATTTATAATGTGTAAGTGCATATGTTAGATAAAACAAGCTAGAAATATTTAATTTACCAGATTTCACTTTATTGTCATAAAGATTAAAGCCTGCAAAATCATTTGTAGCCCCTATTAGTCCATATTCATTGACTCCATCTTTTATGGGGTCTCTATTTCTAAAACACATCCCCAAAACCTTATAATTTGAACTTAATGGATTCTCCATTAAATCATTGCAAAAATTATAGTTGGCAGGAAAATAAATTGCATTATAATCCACTGAAACCTCTAAATCCATTGTCCTACCCATAATGCATCCGTCTTTATAATTAATCTTTATTCCTGTACACATATTAGTCCTTTCTGCTTTCTAAGGTTTACTTAATCATCTTTGACATAAGCTTAAATTCAGGTGTGCCTGAAACCTTTAATAAATCGAAAACTGCTGTTTCAGTATTGGTTATAACAGCCCCAAGTGAACTCATTAATTCTAGTCCGTTTAAATAATTTGTC
>CAZPZN010000128.1:0-4926 GCA_964590735.1 uncultured Tissierella sp. | reverse complement strand
GATGCCCAAGCATCAATTTCTAACTCCCTTAATATATTTGCAGCTATGTAATTGTCGTGGACCGAAGATTTTTTCCTATAATTCTTTAGTTCCTTATCATTAAAGGTTTCGTAACCAACAAGAACAGCTTTTAATCCTAGATTTCGTAATTCCTTTATCAAATCCTTGTGCTCAATAATACCTTTTACTGAACCATATACTATGTAGTTTTTATCTAGTTTCAATTCCTTTGCTAGGTTTATAAAAGTAATGATCTTATTCTCGCTACCAAAGAAATCATTATCAAAGAACATTATTGTGGATTCTTCAATACTAGATAAATCTTTCTTTATAAGTTCTAAATTTATAAGTTCTTCTTTTGCTCCTTCTATTCGCCACCTCAAACAAAAGTCACAAGTCTTCTCACACCCTATTCCAAATTCGGCAATAGCAGCAGGTTTATATCCAAAATATGAATATTCGTTTCTATACTTTGAAGTTGATGATCTATCAGGCAGAAGATAAGTATTTCTACCCTTTACTCCTGTAGATTTATAATCATTAGCCTTAGAGAGAATACCATCTATAGGTGATAGATTTCCTACTTCCATCTTAGAAATAAATCCCTTTAAATTATTTTCATCAGTATATTCAAAAATATGATCGACAGATTGATGGAAAAACGCTTTTGGATTTAAGTAGCTTTGAGTACCCCCTACAATTGTATGAATATCAGGACTAAAACTCTTAGTTTCACTTGTCAGTTCTATTACCTTATTTACATCTATACAAAGACTAGTAATTCCAACTATATCAGGATTATATTCTTTTAACTTCTCTGTAAGCGACATTTTTTCTATCATCATGTCAAATATCTCTACTTCACATAAATCCTTAATAGCACCATAAATCATCTCAAGACCTATAGGCTCCGAAAACATGAAGTCGGATAGAGTAATTGCTTGCTTAATTCTTGGTGGTCGGACTAATAAGACTCTCATTTAATTACTCCTTATTTAAAATATCCAAATTAATTCACTCTTACTATAATCATTTCTATCTTCTCTAGGGATAATGTGTAAGCTACATAGTAGATCTTCGTAGAGGTTTCGCTATCGCAGGAGCCATGCAAAGCCAGTTGATCATAAAGCTCACTTATTCCCTCTACATCCTTGCCATGTTTAGCTTGTATCTCTCTTAATAGTTTCTCTTCGATTTTGCCCTGTAATAGTATTCTATATTTCATATAATCACTCCTTGTATATATTTTAGACCCGCGAAAGTATGGCGCCTAAATATATTTTCATCTGTCTTATTCGGCTTTATATCCTAATCCAGAAACGTGCCTTACGCAGAATAATACCTGCATTTCTCCCTCCTGCAACCATGAGGATGTCTTTCTGAATCTGTGCAAATTATTTGGTGAGAGCTAGGTAAATCAACATTTAAGTACTCCTTTACTAAACTAGTACTTGTGGTCAAGGACGAATATACAAAGTTTTTACAGCAACATGGACCTGTTTCATTGGCTATGGTCTCAATAACCTTAGATACAACATGCATAGTGGTAGCTGTTTCTTTGTCTTTAGGACAGGCTGCCCCTAGAATAACACTAAATGCTGCTCCTATTGCAGGTGCAACGCCACAAACTCCCGTTAAGCCACAATATGCTCCTATAGCCTGTCTTCGAGTACGATTTAAGGCTTCTACTATTTGTCCATTACTTATTTTAATCTGACCATGATTCTTTATTGCAATTAAAAGCGCTCCTGCAGCAACCCAAGCATGTTCACACCCAAGCATAGGAAGAGAAGTAGAACTAATAACATTTTCGGCTATCTCCACCGGATTATTTCCCTTTGATTTATATAAGAGACGTACTACATCCTTAAAGGACTTTTCCCCATGGCAAGTATCGCATACATAATGACCATTAGGGCAATTTACATAGCCTACTTCCTTCTTACCACACTCTATACATGTAAATTCCTTACCTATTTCTAAATAATCTAACTTTCCACCGCATATTAGACAATTTTCTGTATTCTCTTCATTGTGCTGACCAGCACCGTCACCTGAAGGCTCTCAGCAACCACCACTAGACTGTCTTTTAATTACTTCAGCCATCTTAATACCCCCTTAACATTAACTTATCTCAATTCATTTTTTATAATAATAAGTTTAATATCTTCATAGCTTATATCCTCAGGTAGAGCTTCTTTTATAGGTTTAAGCTTTTCAAGGCCTACTTTATTAATTACAGATAGTATCTTTTCTTCTTTTTCTGGATTGTCGATGAACCTTGTCCAATCGACGGTTTTACCCCTACCTTGGCAATTTCCTAAATGCTCAATTATGGTATTGACAGTAAAGCCTCTTTTTTCAGCTATTTCCTTCAATGTAAGGTTTTGAAGGTATAGTTCATAGGTGATTTCATACCTATCAGCTTTTTCAGGTTCTCCTCTTTCTTCTAACTTTTCTTCTTGTATTCTTGATATTTCTGTCTTCTTATTCTTTTCAGCATAATTTTTAATTATTTCTAGGAAACTTTCTCCATAGCTTTCATACTTCTTTTCCCCTATCCCTTTAATAGTAAGCATTGCTTCTTTGCTTTGAGGGAAGTAGGCTGCCATTTCCTTTAAAGTAGCGTCGTGAAATATCATAAAGGGAGCCATTTCTTTTTCCTGAGATAGGCTATATCTTAATTCCCTTAACTCAAGGAATAAGTCTTCATCAAAGTCAATATCATGTGCTGCTTTTTTGATTTTGCTAGTTGACGGTTTTACTTGAAGCAAGTGTTTCTTATGATATACCTTTTCACTACCATTTAGCACATCACGGGATTTGGCAGTTAGTCTTAATACCGGAAACTTATCGGCTGTAACGAATATATATCCCATGGATATTAATGTCATGATTATTTCCCTCACAGTACCTTCCGAATACTCCTTCATTAATCCATAGGTTGAGACAGAGTCTAAACCAAATTCCAATATTCTTTTATTTTTAGAGCCTCTTAAGACATTAATAATTATGGATACACCAAATCTCTCCTTAACTCGGTATACACATGAAAGAATCTTTTGAGCTTCCAGAGTGATCTCTACCATTTCAGAATTATCTAAACAATTCCCACAGTTATCACATTTTGATTCCAGGGGATTTTCTCCAAAATACTCTAAAACCATGCTTCTAAGGCAGTCGTTAGTATTGCAATAGTCCACCAGATATTGTAGATTTTCATATAAAATATTCTCCCTCTTTTCTGAAAAGGTAGAATTCTGTATCAATAGCTTTTGCTTAACAATGTCAGAAGGTGAATATAGTAGTGTACAATGGCTAGGCTCTCCATCTCGTCCAGCACGCCCCGCCTCTTGATAATAGGCTTCCATATTCTGAGGCATATTGTAATGGATTACAAACCGTACATCAGGCTTGTCTATTCCCATTCCAAAGGCATTGGTTGCTACTATTATTTTAACTTTGTTTAATATGAAATCATCTTGATTCTTCTGACGTGATTCAGAGGTCATGCCTCCATGGTATGAAACTGCACTATAACCAAGTAAATTTAATTTTTCAGTAACGGATTCCACAGCTTTTCGAGTAGCACAATAGATTATCCCGGATTCCTCTTGGAAATTGTTCTTTAAGTAATCATTCACATAGGCTAATTTGTTACTTACTTTCACAACTTGATAAAAAAGATTTGGTCTATCAAAACCTATTATTGACTCAACGGGGCTTCTTAGGCTCAATAAGTCTTTGATCTCATCCACTACTAATGTAGTTGCTGTTGCAGTATAGGCTGCAACAACCGGCCTTTGAGGAATATTCATTATGAATTTTGGTATTTCCGCATAGGACGGCCTAAAATCATGACCCCATTGACTTATACAGTGGGCCTCATCTATGGCTACCATGGAAATCTTTATATCCTTTACAAGTCTTACAAAAGCATAGGTATTAAGTCTCTCAGGTGCAACATATACTATTTTATATTTCCCTTGCCTAATCTCTTGTAATCTATGGTTTAAATCATTATCTTCCAGGGTACTATTAATAAATGTTCCTGGAATCCCAATTTCATCTAAGGAGTCTACCTGATCCTTCATCAAGGATATTAATGGAGAAATAACCAAGCTTATCCCATCCATTAATATAGCTGGCAACTGATAACAAAGGGATTTTCCTCCCCCTGTTGGCATAATCCCTAGAACGTCCTTACCATCCAGAGCGCCTTCTACTATTTTTTTCTGACCTGCTTTAAATTCATCATATCCAAAATAGGTCTGCAACGCTTTATAAATATCCAATTCTTCACATCCTTAAATATTTGCAAATTTAAATAGTCACCTTAATATTAAATTATAATCTCAAATAATACTCATATAACAATTATACATTATTTCAGATTTAATATCTTCCTTTTGATAAGTAGTTAAAAAAAGAACAAGTTCTTAAACCAACTAAAACAGTCAGAATCCTAGGATTCTGACCATTATCTAATTAAAGAGATATTTCTATTTCATCAAATGCTAAGTTTACTACTACCTGGGTTTGAGTGTTAGTCACTGCACCAGTTATAACACTACCCTTAATAGGTCCAAAATTGAATACTTGCTTAGCTTCAGCTTTAGCAATATTCTTTTCAACTTCACTTTCTCCAAAACATCTTGGATTACATCTTTCTGGAAGAGCTGTATAACATCTACTCATATTTATCTATCCTTTCCTATCGTTTTTTAATTTAATTTTTTACTTACTACAAATTTTAGGAAACACCTCCTTGCCTAAGGAGTTTCGGTCATGTTGATTATCTATTAATCATTCTTCAGTTCTTAAATCTTGATCATCAAATCTAATAGAAATATTTTTCTTACCATTAGCTAAATCCTTTTTATCTATTTTTACCTCTTTACCATTTATAAAAGCACCAGATTTATC
>CAZPZN010000127.1:3784-4960 GCA_964590735.1 uncultured Tissierella sp. | reverse complement strand
GGCAAAGAATGGTATGAGCAAGCTGCAGCATTTGAAGAGTGGATGATTGGTAAAAGTGTTGATGAAATAAAAGGATTAAAAGTTAAAGAAGTAAATCCTTCACATCAAAACGTACCAGATGTTCCAGAATTAACATCATCAGTTACAATAACAGTAGAAAGCTACATAGCTGCAGTTGAAGAAGCTTGGAACAATGCTGTAGATGCTCCAGGTGCAGAAACTGTAGGAATAGGTGTTGAAACACATATTAGCGGTAGAGATAAGGGTACAGATGCAAATGGTAATGAAGTATTACCAAGAGCTCAATCCGACACATATATGACAGCAACTGCATTTGATGCAGAAGGTAAAGTTGTTGCTACTATTATCGACAATGCACAAGTTAGAGTAAACTATGATGCAGAAGGTAAAGTAACAGATGACCTAGCAGTTGAAGGAAAGACTAAACACGAATTAAAAGACGAATATGGAATGAAGGGTGCTTCAGGCATTGGTAAAGAATGGTTTGAACAAATGACTGCATTCCAAGATTGGATGGCTGGTAAATCAGTAGATGAAATAACTGGATTAAAAGTTAAAGAAGCTAATCCAACTCACCTAAACGTTCCGGACGTTCCAGAATTAACTTCATCAGTTACTATAACTGTTGAAGGATATATAGCAGTAGTAGCAGAAGCTGCTGAAATGGCTAGATAAGAAAATCAAATAAAAACTTCCTCTTATAACGAGGAAGTTTTTTTTGTGTCCTAGTCAAAGGCCGAGGAATCTCCACTATTGCCATTCTGAGCGTAAGTGAAGAATCTCGGGTTTCAAGTAATTGTGAACTTAAGCAGGATAAGAAAATTGTGATTTTCAATTTTGTGTATATGCTTAGTTTGTTTATCTAGTGAATTGTGAATTGAACTTATATATTTAATTTGTTATTATAATCTAGGGTGATAAAATGAAAAAAATATTTACCATGATAATTGTGTTAGCAGGAATGATAACTATCCTTTCTGGATGTACTGATAGTAAGGAATCTGAATATACGAAATATAGTGCAAGTTTCTTCGATACCTTTGATACTATTACACAGATTGTTGGATATACCAAGACAGAAGAGGAATTTGATAATTATGTAAATCAAATTCATGAGAGAATGCTAGAGCTTCATAAGCTATATGATAAATATAA
>CAZPZN010000127.1:0-3684 GCA_964590735.1 uncultured Tissierella sp. | reverse complement strand
TAATTGTAAATGAAGTGGATAGTACTGTATTTCTTGAAGACCCCAAAATGAGTATCGATGTTGGGGCGGTAGCCAAGGGATATGCAACTGAACTAGTAGCTAAGGAAATAGAGGCAGCTGGTTTTAATTCACTTATAATAAGCGCTGGTGGAAATATTAGAACTATCGGGAAACCCCTTGATAATCTTAGAGAAAGATGGGGTATAGGTATACAAAACCCTGATAGCTTTATTGATGGGTCAGAATCCAATGTGTTAGAAACAGTATTTATAAATGATGGATCTGTTGTAAGTAGTGGGGATTATCAGAGATTTTATATGGTGGGGGATAAAAAGGTCCATCACCTTATAGATCCTAAGACCCTTATGCCAGGGGACTATTTTAGAGCGGTGACTATTGTAACTCCAGATTCAGGAAAAGCAGATTTCTATTCTACTGTGGCGTTTTTAAAGCCATATGAAGAGTCTAGGGCCTTTGTAGAGTCCCAAGATGGATTAGAAGCTCTATGGGTAATGAAGGATGGAAGTGTCGAGGCAACAGATGGAATGAAGAAGATAATGAAAAGCCAGGGAGCTACAGGTGCGAAGGCAGAATAAGGAGTGATGGTATGATTTTAAACAATATAATTGCATTATTTTTTCATATATTGTTGATTCTATTATCCACCATTGGACTTGCCGTTTTGGTTGCTCTTAGCCCCTATATAGGTGGATTGATTTCAAGTCTACCAATAAGGATTTTAATATCTGTATTTTGGATCTTGGCTTATATGTTTATAGGAACTAGACTCAAGACTCGACAAAGGGCAAAGTGGGACTTTAAAAGTGGTATCCTAATAGGAATAATAGGTATAGGGCTACTAATATATTCACTATTAAATATTGGATTAACAGTGACTATACCAGATGACCTAAGCCATTATGCTATTCCTCTTAATATATATTTAAATCCTATATATCAAGTCTTCTTTATGATGGGTATAAACTTTAATCAAGCTATCAGATTGATTGCCTGTTTTATTCCAACCTTACTAATTGGAATAGGTTTAAGGTATAAAAGAATTAAGGACCAAAGTCAATATCAAAAAACAACTTAAATGGATTTTTAATTACGAATAGGAAAGTTCTACTTTGAATCTTCTGCATATAATTGAGCTTTTCTTACTATGGAGGATAGCCATGAAAAAAACCATATCCACAATTTTAATTTTTCTGGGGATAGTATTACTTTTGTCCCCATTTATCAATGATATGCTAATTAAAAATAGAATATCTAGCTCTCAAGAAATCGTCAATAATATTTCAGCTGAGGAAATAGAAGTCAATACCTTAGATGAAAGTAGTGACCAGAGCATAGAAGATGAAGATTTTCTATTCGACTACTCTGCTATTGAGGATATTCAGCTTACAAGAACCATAAGTGAAGTAGCTAGATTTAAAAAGGAAGATGTAAATAAGAATATTATTGGCCAGATTATTATAAAGGATTTGGCTATTGATTTACCAATATTGAAGGGGGTAACAAACTCTAATCTAATGATTGGAGCTGCTACCATGAAAGCTAACCTAGTCATGGGAGAGGGTAACTATTCTCTTGCAGGACACTATATGAAGAATGGTCTTTTGTTTGGAAAGCTCCTGGATATCCAACCTGGGACAAGGGTTCAAATAAATAATAAGAAAATAGTTTATGAATATGAAATCTACCATGTACAAGTAGTATTAGATACCTCATTCTATATGCTAGATGAGAGTAGAACCGGTAGAAATGGGAAACCTATAATATCCCTAATGACTTGTTATTATACATCAGCTAATGGAAAGAGATTTTTTGCATTAGGTGAGCTAGTAGATGAGTATCCGTATGATTCTGATATTCAGATAAATTAAGTAAATGAAAACCCCCTCAGCTTGAGGGGGTATCATATATGGAAAGATAGATAAGGATGTGGATTTATGAGTAGAGTAGACAATAAATTTGGTTATAAATACAAGATGGAAGAGCTTACTTCTATGGCTATTGATATGCTTAATAGACGGGGGGTTGAACTTAAGGATATTGCTGAGCTTGTATACTTTCTTCAGGAAAGGTATTATCCTGATTTAACCATGGAAATGTGTTTAGAGAGCATAGATGCCGTTCTCAAAAAGAGAGAAATAGTTCATGCTATACTTACAGGGATAGCCTTAGATGAAATTGCTGAGAAGAAGTTACTGCCTGAACCTCTTCAATCAATTGTCGAAAGCGATGAAGGTTTATATGGAATAGATGAAATCTTACCTTTATCCATAGTAAATGTATATGGAACTATAGGGCTTACCAATTACGGATTTTTGGACAAGGAGAAAATAGGTATAATTAAGGAATTGGACTCAAGAAAAGGTGTGGAGTGCAATACCTTCTTAGACGACTTAGTTGCAGCTATTGCAGCTGCTGCTGCCAGTAGAATTGCACATTCTATATAGCTAGTTAAACCTTACAGCAGATATCCCACTCAAGTGATTTTCGTGTATAGAAAATTCAAAGGCTAATCCAAAATGGATTAGCCTTATACTATTTATAAAATAATTTCGTAATAACTTATATACTTCCTTGTTCCTTTTCTTTAGAGAAGAATTCCTTGGTAAGCTTTAATACTACTGGGCTTAACAGTAGAATTCCTACTAAGTTTGGAATAGCCATTAATCCATTTAAGGTATCGGCTAAATCCCAAAGAACATTTAATCCACCTACAGCACCTATAGCTATGAATGGTACCCATAAAATTCTATAGAACTTGTTAACTCCGGGTCCAAATAGGTATTCAGCACATCTTTCTCCATAGTATTCCCATCCTAGTATAGTTGAGAATGCAAATAGTAAGAGACCAATTGCTACTATCCATCCACCGTAAGTTGGAATAACGCTGTTAAAAGCTGCAGTAGTTAATGCTGCACCTGATACTCCTGTTTCCCATACTCCTGAAACCATAATTGCTAAAGCTGTAATAGAAGCGATTACTAATGTATCAATCCAAACTTCGAATACTCCCCATAGTCCTTGACGAACAGGATTGTCAGTAGTTGCCGCAGCATGAGCTATAGGAGCTGAACCTAATCCTGCTTCGTTTGTAAATACTCCCCTTGCTACCCCATATCTCATTGCTAACATAACTGTTGATCCTGCAAATCCTCCTGTTGCAGCCGCCGGTGTAAAGGCGCTCTTTACTATTAAAGCAATAGCTGAAGGAATTTGAGAAGCGTTCAGAATAATAATTACTAGTCCACCGATAATATAAAAGGCTGCCATGAAAGGTACTAATAACTCAGTTACTTGGCCTATTCTCTTAATACCACCGATAACAACTAACCCTGCAGCTACAGCGCAAATGATACCGACTGGTAATTTAGGTAATCCAAAAGTAACGTTAAGAGCTTCAGCAATTGAATTAGATTGAACCATATTTCCAATACCAAATGCTGCTAGTGCTCCAAAGAAAGCAAACAATTTTGCCAACCATTTCATGTTTAATCCATTTGTAATATAGTACATCGGGCCACCTACGAATCTGCCATCGGGTGTTTTTTGTCTGTAATGAACAGCTAGGACTACCTCTGCAAATTTAGTAGTCATACCAACTAAAGCTGCAAACCACATCCAGAAAATTGCACCCGGTCCACCTAGAGCTATAGCTGTTGCAACACC
>CAZPZN010000126.1:295-4993 GCA_964590735.1 uncultured Tissierella sp. | reverse complement strand
CGATTAATCCTCTCTAGTTTTTTTAACGGTATTTAATTCACCACTATTCTAACTACTCCATAAAATAGTATTAATATATTTAATGGGGTGGGTATATGGTTGCTACTGTTTTGAGTTCTGTAATATCTTTATTCTTAATAATGCTAGTAGGGGTATATGGCAGTAGAAGAGGTATAATCACACAAGAAATAAACAATGGATTGATAAATGTACTAATAGATATTATCTTACCATTTATGGTTATTTCATCATTTACATCGACCTTCGACATATCTATAAAAAGCAATCTAGCCAAGGGATTTTATTATAGTCTTTTTACATATTTGATTCTAATAATTTCATCCTATATATTATTAAGGCCAATAAAAGGAGATAAAAGGACTATAATTCATTTTGCAAATGTATTTACAAATACAGGCTATATAGGCTTTCCGGTTTTAAATTCCATCTATGGAGTTGAAGGAGTAGTCTATGGGTCCATATTTAATATGTTCTTTGTTATTTTTGTGTGGACATATGGATTAAAGTTATTTAAGGGCCATATAGATAAAGGGCAACTCAGAAAAGAAATTATAAAAACACTGTTAAATCCATCTATTATAGCTGTAGTTATAGGTGTTCTTATTGTACTTTTTAATATAGAACTACCTAAGATTATAAATAATAGTATTAATTCAGTAGGCTCTATCTCTGGAGCCTTATCTATGATTATTATAGGAGTTATAGTATCTAAAAGTAGAATCGGGAATAATTTTAGAGACTGGAAGCTATATTATGGATTGACTATTAAAATGGTAGTTTTGCCATTGATACTAATTTTTGTGTCATTACTTATAGATAGATCTGTGGTCTCAAATTCAGTAATCATTATAGCATCAATGCCAGCAGCTGCGATGACTTCAATATTTGCAGAAAGCTATAATAAGGAAGAGGACTTTGCTTCTATAATAGTCTTGTTGACAACTTTGTTGTCGGTGATAAGTATACCGATACTTGTGAGGATATTGGTATAACTGTATCTAGTCTTGTAAATAATGTGAAAATGAGCTGATATCTAAAAACAGATAATCAGCTCATTAAATTTGCTCTACTACTACTTATTTAATACCTTTTTCAAACCTGCTAGGAAGGCATCTACGTCTTCATCAAATACATAACCCATAGTACCAACTCTGAAGACATCATCTGCTACAGGTGGAAGTCCACCATTAATGATTATACCTTGGTCAGCTAAACCTGCCACTATTTCTTTAGCCTTTCCAGGAGCATAAACCGCAGTTAATGTTTTAGATGCAGTCTTTTCATCTTTAGGGAAAATATCTAAGCCAAGTTCTCTAATTCCCTTAATGATCTTATCTCGATTTTCCACATGTCTTTTTTGAACATTTTCAAGTCCCTCTTCAAATATCATTTTAAGGGCCTCATCAACGGCAAATACATTGTAAACCCCTGGTGTGTTTGGAGTTTGGTTGATTTCCTGGAATTTTTTTGCCTTATTAAGGTCGAAATAGAATTTAGGAATATTTGATTTTTCAACTGCCTTCCAAGCTTTATCACTTAATGCAATAAAGGATAGGCCAGCAGGAACCATAAGTGCCTTTTGAGAACCTGATAAAACTACGTCAATTCCCCATTCATCCATTTGTATTTCAATACCGCATGCACCACTTACTGAGTCAGTTATAAATAATGTATCTGTATCCTTTAAAGCCCTTGCAAAGGCTTCTATGTCATTAGTTACTCCAGTTGAACTTTCATTGTGTATAACTACTACACCCTTTGTGTTAGGTGTAACATGTTTCATTATTGTATTTAGATCTGCAGCTTGACCTATGTCGAAATTTACCCTTGTCACCTTTAGTTGAAAGGCTTCTAGCATAGATGCAAACTGCCCACTAAATGTCCCTAAAACAGCTACTACAACTTCATCACCAAAAGAGAAACAGTTTTGGATTGCTGCTTCCATTGCGCCAGTACCAGACGAAGTTAATATAAATACTTCATTTTTGGTATTAAATATCTTTTTTAGTCCTTGTCTTACTCTTGCATGAACCTTAACATAATCACCTGATCTGTGAGAAATAGATTCTTGATTCATAGCATTTAATATTCTTTGTGGAACAGCTGTAGGTCCGACCATCATCGATACTAGTTTTTCCATTATATTTCCTCCCTTTTATAACGATGTAGTTTTCTTATTCTTAGTTATATCATAGTATGTATTTATAGGAATGTAAAATTCATATAATAACTAATAACAATTCCATAATGGACTAGCTAAGGTAATTAGGGCCTTATCACTAAAAAAGAACTAAAGTGGATTAATCCACTTTAGTTCTTTTGTTTACCGTAGTTCTATCCCTACCATAGAATTTAATGCAATAAAGTCCTGCAAGACCTACTAGTATATAAATTATTCTACTTATCCAAGAATCACTACCACCAAATATAGTTGCCACTAAATCTAGTCTAAAAAGACCAACTAATAACCAATTTAAAGCTCCTATAATTACTAATGTTAAAGCTGTTGTATCCATATTAAATCTCCAATCTTTTATATATTTGTCACTATATTTAATTATTTCCTTATTACAAATAATTATACAAAATAATTTGATGATATTTAAACTTATGAAATTTGCTTATATGTAATCATAATATTCAAATGATCAGAATTTAATGACTTATTATGCAGTACATAGGTAGTATTGCTGCCTTTATAACGATGTGATTATATCCCCTGCTTCTTTAAGCGGGCGGGTTCTTATTCTTCAACAGGTGGTGTGTCATACTGATATTTAAAAGTATATTTACTTAATAGTATAGTAAAAAACTAGAGGGGATTAAGAATTCCCTCTAGTTTTTATTGCCTGTAACTGCAATTAACATAACTGTTATTGTCTTCCTACTTTACGTTATACATACCATGACTGTTCATATAATTGAATATTCCTTCACCATGTTTCTGCTCTTCTTTTTGGATATGATTTAGAGCATCTCTAACTTTGGTATCCACGCATTCAAATATCGCTGTATTATAGGCACCGGATACAAATTTTTCAGTCATAAGTAAATCAGCACAGAGTGTAGCATCACTTTGATTGGTCATAGTGCCTTGTGAAGTCTTTTGCTGATTTTGATTACTTTGCTGTTTTTGTTGATTGTTATGGCCTTGTTGTATATTTGGTACCTGGCCAGAGAGTATCTGATTTATTGTATTTAAATGCTGCTGTTCCTCTTTGGCATATGTGTCAAATAACTGTTTCAACTCTTGATCTTGGGCCTGGTTAGCATAATTGCTATACTTCTGTATACACATTTCTTCGTGCTTTTTCTGATCTTCTAACAACATTGTCTCTTTTTGAGATAGATTGATTTTAGTCATAGAAACACCTCCTAAAAGTATCTTTCCAAGTTTTATTTAATTTATTCAAATTTGAATATCAGAGGTAACTGCGAATATAACTAACAATATATATGAGAAATAAAAAAACTAGAGTGGATTAATTCACTCTAGTTTTTTTGTTAGTACATATTCTTAGTGTTTTACCATTACTACGTTTACTGCTTTTACTAATGCTTTTATTTGATCTCCTTCATGAAAACCTGCGTCTAATAAACTATCTTTCGTCATCACGGACGTAATGCGAGGCGCTTCAGTGCCTCAGGTGCCCACTCACATAGTGATTTGAGCCATTAATCCTTCTTCTTTTATGGCTTCAATATGGCCTGTTAAATTATTTCTAACTCCAGCTTCCATTAATTTACCTCCTTTGTTTTAGAAACTACAACTAGTGTTTGTACTATAAAGATTAATTATACTTAAATAATAGTTATTAAATTTATCTATAATCAACTAAAGTATAAATATTTGACTGGATAAAGAACATTTCAGAGGTTGATAAACCAAACACGAGGAATCTGTGATGACAATGTAGAAAGAATCAAAACAAGTGAGTGCTTCATTGTGATATAATAAGGTCATTAGTTTAAAGGAGTGATATAGAAGATGAAAGAAATATTTGAGAGAAGAAGTATAAGAAAATATATAGATAAGCCTGTAGAGGATGGAGATTTACAAAAACTATTAAGAGCGGCAATGTATGCTCCATCAGCAGGAAATGAACATCCTTGGCATTTTGTAGTTATTGAGAATAAAGAAACATTGTTAAAAATACCTACTATTCATCCTCATACGATGATGTTAAAAGAAGCTCCTCTAGCAATAGTTGTTTGTGGAGATACTAGTAATTTAAAATATGATGGTGCTTTTTGGGTACAGGATATTTCAGCATGTATTCAAAATATATTATTAGAAGGGCAACATTTAGGGTTAGGAACTTGCTGGTGTGGGGTATATCCTAGGGAGGAACTAGTTAAAGAGGTCTCAGATTTACTAGACCTACCTCAACACATAAAACCAGTAGCAATAGTCGCAATAGGATACCCTGGAGAACAAAGGGAAGTTAAAGAAAGGTATAAGGAAGATAGGATTCACAAAGAAAAATGGTAGAAAAGATTTCACCATAATATCACAATATATAATTTGTCTTTATGTTATACTTAGTATATAATAGTAAAAAATTATTTGTGTACATTTTTTACTTACCCTAAATATATTACAGGATTTGACTCAAGTCAAAGAAATATGGAAATGTATATTATACAATCCAGTTAAGAAGGGGGAATATTGATGAT
>CAZPZN010000126.1:0-285 GCA_964590735.1 uncultured Tissierella sp. | reverse complement strand
GAAAGGCAAGTAAAAGAAAGATATAAGGAAGATAGGGTTCACCAGGAAAGATGGTAGAAAAGATTTTACCATAATATCACAATAAATAATTTGTGTTTGTGTTATACTTAATTTATGATATTAAAAATTACTTGTATACATTTTATTACCCTAAATAAATTGCAGAATTTGACTTAAGTCAAAAATATGGAAATGTATATTATACAATCCAGTTAAGAAGGGGGAATATTGATGATAAGAAAAACAAATAATCATAAATTATTAATATCTAAGATGATAATAGGA